>CAZVHE010000066.1:8712-12994 GCA_964627705.1 uncultured Chthonomonas sp. | reverse complement strand
GATCGGCCCGGCGGACGCCTCCGCACCGATAAAGTGGACGGATTTACGTTGGACCAAGGGTTCCAGGTGTATCTCAATGAGTACCCGCACACCGAAGCCGAACTGAACGAAGGTGCCCTCGGCCTGCGCGCGTTTGAACCCGGCTGCCTGGTGCGATGGGACAACACCGACCACGAAGTGAACCGTGACGCCGTGCTGGCCATGGCGATGAGCAGCTACCTCTCCACCCTCGACAAGATCCGGATGCTGACCATGAGCCGCGAACTGGCCGAGATGGACGTGGACGAGATCCTGGCCATGGAGGACGACACCGCCGAGCATGCGCTCCGAGTGCGGGGCTTCAGCGATCGTGTGATTGACCGCTTCTTTCGCCCCTTCTTCGGCGGTGTGTTCTTGGATCGTTCGTTGCAAGTCAGCTGGCGGCAGTTCGCCTTCATTTGGCGCACGATGAACGCTGGCGATGTGAGCATCCCGCAGGCCGGAATGGAAGCCATTCCCAAGCAAATCGCCGCCGATTTGCCGGCGCGAGTGTTCCGATTTGGCGCCCGCGTGAGCGACTTGGTGCGCGATGGAGGCCGGGTGACGGGGGTGCGCCTCGTCAATGGCGAAGTCATTGACGCCGAAATGGTGGTGGTGGCGACCGACGCCCGAGCGGCCAAGTCGCTCACCGGCATCGCGAGTATCCCCGACGAGTTTCGCGGCAGCACGACGATCTATTACGCCGCGCCCGAGCGCCCGGTGGATGACCCCGTGCTGGTCGCCAATGGCAACCGCCCCGTGCGGCTCAACCACTTTGTCTGCCTCAGCCGCATCGCTCCCCAGCGCGGCAACGGGAAGGAGCACCTGATCTCCGCGACCGTACTGGGCGTGCCCGAACTCTCCGACGATAGCCTGGCCCACACCGTGCGGTACGAGATTCAAAGCTGGTACCCCAAGACCACCATCACCAACTGGCGACCGCTCCGCGTGGACCGGGTGCCGAACGCCCAACTGGTGCAGCGGCCTGGGTTCCAACAACAGTGGCCCACCGAGCGCACGGATACCGAAGGCTTGGTGCTGGCCGGTGAATTCTGTGGCAACAGCAGCATTGACGGCGCCGTGCTGAGCGGCCGCCGCGCCGCCGACGTCGTTTCGGCTGCCCTGGCTCCCGCTACGGCGGGCACGACCGCGTGAAAGTCGCCATCATTGGGGCCGGGTTTGCGGGGCTCGCGTGTGCGCGGGTCCTGCGCCAGAACGGCCTCGCCCCGGTGATTTACGAAAAGAGCCACGTGCTGGGCGGGCGGGCCGCCACGCGCCGCAATGGCGACTACCTCTTCGATACCGGGGCTACCAGCATCTCCCCGCGCGGCCTCGCCATTGATAAGGTGATGCGGGAGGAGATCTCCACCGAGGGCCTTGTGCGGATCGAGCGGCCCATTTATGTGCACGCCATGGGGCGCATCTCCGCGGGTGACCCGATGAAAAACCGCATCGAGCGGTTTGTCTACACCGAAGGCATCAATGTGCTGGCCCGCCGACTGGGCGAGGGCCTGGACATCCGCATGCAGACCCGGGTGGAGCGCATTGAACGCCTTCCCGCCGGGGGCTACGAAATCCTTGGTGACACCTACGACCGCGTGGTACTGGCCGTTCCCCTCCCACAAGCGCAAGCGCTGCTGGAAAGCGCGGGCGACCCCCGCCGGGTGACCGCTGCCACCTACCGCCCCTGCCTGAGTGTGCTGCTAGGCTACGCCGCACCCTTCTCGGGTAACTTCTTTGCGGTCATTGACCCCGAACAACGCCATCCCCTCACCTGGCTAAGTGTAGAGAGTGCTAAATGCGCGGGCCGCGCCCCGGAAGGCCACTCGGCGATGGTGGCACAAATGAGCCCCGACTATAGCCGCAGCCGCTACGACGCGCCGGATGAGCAGATCATCCACGAAACCGCCAAGGATGTAGAGCGCCTGCTCGGCGCGGAATTCAGCACGCCCGTAGCCAGCGACGTGAAGCGTTGGCGATACAGCCAACCCGAGGCCACCATTGCTTACGAGACGCTGAACCCGCGCCTGACCGACCTCTACGTGTGCGGCGACGGCACACGGGGGGGACGTTTGGAGTTCGCCTACGAATCGGGCCTACAGGCCGCCGCGTCTGTACTAAGATGATGCTTGCCCTGGCCCTGCTTGCCCCGCCCCCGGCCACCGAGTCGGTGGGCCTCGTGGGGACCTCGCAAGGGGTACCGGTCAAGGGCATTCTCACCCGCACGGTGCAAGCCGACCGTAGCCTGCTCAGCACGCTCGAACTCACCCTCATGCCGCCGGGGCAAGACCCGATCATCGTGCGGCAAGAAACGCACCTCAAGTCCGATGGGCAGCCCCTAAGGAAGCTGCAGAGCGTGGTGCAGGGCACCACCCGCACCTCCTTTGCGGCCACCTTCGACCGGCGTGACGCCCAATGGCAAGGCCCCCCGGGGATGCCCGCGTTCAAGGTGCCCGCCCCCCGTGACACCGAGATTCGGGCGCGGTCCGATTTTTGGTTCCTCACCGAACGTCCCGAAGTCGGCGCGAAGTGGGTGTACCACCGCTTCGTGACCGACAAAGGCCAGTGGGAAGCCACGGTGGTGGAATACAAAGGCCCCGTGAGCATCAAGTGGAACGGGCAAGACGTGCCCGCCCACCGCGTGGTGAGTGGCGACGCCGTAGCCGACCTGGACGACCGCGGTATGCCCTTGCAACTGGATTCGCCCCAGGGCAAACTCACCCGCGCTGTTCCCGAGTAATCTCGGGGTATGTCCGAATCTCCGCAGCCAAGTCCGATTCGCGTGACCGTCGTGGGCGCGCTCGGGCGCATGGGCCAAGAATCCGTGCGGGCGCTCGCCAGCGACTCGCGTTTTGAGGTGGTCGGAGCCGTGGACCGCTCCGGGGTCGGACAGACTTTAGCGAGCGTATTGCAAATCCCCAGCGAGGTCGTGGTGACGGACAAGCTCAGCGAGTGCCTGGACCAGCAACCCGCCGATGTGCTGCTGGACTTCACGCACTTTAGCAGCGCCCCCGACCACGCGATGCGGGCCATGAAGCGCGGCCTGGCCGTGGTCATTGGCACCAGCGGCCTGCGCCAACCGGACCTGCGCACCCTGGTGCAAACCTGCCAAGAAACCGGCCAGCCTTGCCTGCTGGTGCCCAACTTTGCCATCGGGGCGGTGCTGATGATGCGGTTTGCCGAGATGGCGGCGGCCTACTTCCCGCACGCCGAAGTCATCGAGCGGCACGGCCACCACAAGCTCGATGCCCCCAGCGGCACCGGGCGACACACGGCCACTTTGATCGCGCAACACCGGGCGGAGACGCCCCGCGAGCCTCAAGGGGCGGTGGAAGCCGTGGCCGGCGCGCGCGGCGCGAAGGTGGACATGGTGCCGGTGCACAGCGTGCGCTTGCCGGGGAGCGTGGCGCACCAGGAAGTTCTTTTCGGCGGCCCAGGGGAGCTGCTCACCATCAAGCACGACTCGTACGACCGCGCTTCGTTCATGGGCGGCGTGAAGCTCGCCTGCGCCCAAGTGCGCTCGCTGTCAGGCTTCGTGACCGGGCTGGACGCGGTTCTGTTCTAGTTCGCTCTTGGTCACTTGGTGACGGTGGGCGAACATCGCGTCCACCTGCCGGTTGAGGAACAGCGCGTGCACCAAAGGCGCCAACGGGCCCCCGGGCGCCTGGAACGTAACCGTATCGCGCAGAAGACACCCTTCACCATCCGGAAGAAATTCGTGGTGGTGCCGCCAGTACTTGGCCGGCCCCGCCTCCATCGTGTCCACAAAGCCGTTCTCCGTCACCTCGCTCAGCCGCGCCTTCCACACCGTGGTCAACGGGCCTTGGCGGATCCGCAAAACGTGTAGCGCCCCCTCGCGCACGGCCACATCATCCCCAATGATCTCGACCTTCGTGCCGGGCGGCGTTAGCTTCACCAGTGCCTCCACGGACTCGTGAAAGGCGCGCAGAGCCTCCACCGGGGCCGCAATGCGAGTTTCGTAGACGCGGGTGACCACAGCCCATTATGTGAGGGCGAGTGGCCCATACCTAAGCAACCGCCCTCGCCTGCCCGACGTCTATACTAATAACAACGGGGGCGTCAGGCTTCGACAGAGCCGGATCGACCTTAGATTGCGAGTCGAGGCGCCGCTGGCCTCGTAAAAAGCGGCAAAAAAGTAAACGCGAACAACAACTTCGCTTACGCGGCCTAATTAGCCCGCGGATCCACCTCTCGGGTTCCCGTCGCGAGAGACTCGGGTCACACACAAACGGGATGGGCTGCA
>CAZVHE010000066.1:0-8702 GCA_964627705.1 uncultured Chthonomonas sp. | reverse complement strand
CTCTGTTCGGGGGCGGAAAGCTAAGATCAATCGAACTGGGTGAACCGTAGCCGGGCCTCTTGGGTCGCGGGGCACCGAGAAAGATCGAGAGGAGACACTCGTGGACGTTTAAGGAAGACGGTTTTGGAACAGGGTTCAATTCCCTGCGCCTCCACCAAGTATTGCGACGCGACCAGGCAGCCAAGTCTGGCCGCGTCAATCATTTTTGACAAGCGGGGGAAAGGAAAACACAGAATGGGATTGCCGATTTTGGCCGTGCTGGGGGGTGCGGCGTTGCTGGTGTGGAGCGCGGTGCGGTTTGTGGCCGGGGCAGCGGGGGTCGCACGGGCCTTCGGAGTCAGTCCGCTCCTGATCGGCATGGTCATCGTGGGCTTCGGCACCTCCGCACCGGAGCTGATTGTTTCCGCCATGGCCGCCTTGCAAGGGAACCCCGGACTGGCCCTCGGGAACGCCTACGGCTCCAACGTCACCAATATCGGACTCATTCTCGGCCTCACGGTGGCCCTGGCTCCAGTTCTCATCAACTCTCAAGTGCTAAAGCGGGAGTTACCCCTGCTGCTCGCCGCCACTTTGGCTAGCGGGTTCTTCATTTATGATGGGCAGATCACTCAGCCGGAGGCGATTCTCATGCTCTTGGGCTTTGTCTCGTATATCGCTTGGTCCATCGTGGCGTCTCAGAAGTCCAAACGTGACGTTCTTGGCCAGGAAATGCAAACGGAAATTGATGCCGAACACCTCACCAAGGGCCAGGCCTTCATGTGGCTCATTATCGGCCTGCTCGTGCTGATGGCGAGTTCGCGAACTCTCGTGTGGGGCGCGGTGGAGCTAGCGACTCTGTTTGGAGTGAGCGATGTCATCATCGGCCTCACCATCGTGGCCATCGGGACATCCTTGCCGGAGCTCGCCTCCTCCATCGCGGCGGCGCGCAAGGGCGAGGATGATCTCGCGCTTGGCAACGTGATGGGCTCCAACTTCTTCAACACCCTCGCGGTGGTAGGCATCAGTGCGGCCATCAAGCCGTTCGCAGTGGCCCCGGAGGTGATCACCCGTGACCTCCCCGTGATGGTGGGATTCACGATCTTGCTCTATGTCTTTGCTCTGGGGCGGCGCAAGCAAGCCGTGATCCAGCGGCCCGAGGGCTACGCGCTGCTCATCGGGTTTGTGGCGTACATGATCTGGCTGGTGCGCGCGGAGTTCCACGTCGGAGGATAAGCTAACTTTGCCCACCGTTCCCAGAGCGTGCGACTCTGTGGTCAACCAGGCATGAAATTTGTTTAGGAACTTGTACGAGCCGGAGGTACACGATGATCGTTAGTCGCGCCCAAGGATGTCTGGTTGGTCAGATTGCCGGTGATGCCCTGGGCAGTTTGGTTGAGTTTAAGTCACCAGAGGTGATCCGTGCTCGCTTCCCGGAGGGCGTGCGAGAGATTGCCGATGGGGGCACGTGGAACACCATCGCTGGTCAGCCGACAGATGATTCTGAAATGGCTCTCCTGCTTGCCAGAATGCTTGCTGACCGCGCCACCTACCAGGCCGAGGCTGCCCTCGAAGCCTATCAGTTTTGGTTTGAATCGAATCCTTTCGACTGCGGCGCAACCATTGCCGATGGGCTGCTAGGATTCCCCAATCCAAACAGTCAAGCGAACGGCGCCATGATGCGGATCAGCCCCTTGGGCATCTTTGGAGCGAACCACCCGTTGGAGGCTGTGGAGGAATGGGCGAGGCAGGACGCAGCACTGACGCACCCCCATCCAATTTGTCTCCAGGCGAACGCTCTGTTTGCAATGGCGATTGCCCACAGCATTGCTTCGGGATGCGAGCCTGAAGAGCTTTACAAGTGCATCGTGCAGTGGGCTTCAGAACTTGGGGTCGCAGCACCCCTTCGAGAAGCAATCGAAGAGGCCGCGCATACGCCACCACCTGATTTTGTCCATCAACAGGGATGGGTGTTAATTGCCTTCCAAAATGCCCTCTGGCAACTTCTCTACGCACCGAACCTGGAAGAGGGCGTTGTCGATACGGTAATGCGGGGAGGTGACACGGATACCAACGCGGCCATCTGCGGGGCCCTGTTGGGAACCGTATACGGCGTGGAAAGCATTCCCACCCAATGGACGGATGCAGTCCTCAACTGCCGGCCGATGGCTGGCCGCCCCGGCGTGCATCGTCCACGCCCCGAATGCTTTTGGCCAACCGACGCACTGGAACTCGCGGCTCGATTAGTTCGCGCTTAGGAAAGTGCCAGCCCACAGGATCACTTCGCCTCTCCCCTGCGAGATCGAAATAAGATCTATCCTCGGCAAAAGAAAACCCGCCCTTGCCCAAGGCAAGGACGGGTTCTTTGCTTTTGCTTCGCGAAGCCTTAGCGGCGGCGACCGGCGGTGCTCACCACGGGGGCGGCCGCCGGGGCCAAGGCGCTCACACCTTCCGGCAGTTCCAGGTCACCGACCAGGATGCGCTCGTTGGACGCCATGTGGCCGATCTGAATCTTCAGGATCGACGGCAGGTTCTTCACCACGCCCTCCACTTCCAGCTTGTTCATGTTGGTCACGATGGTCGCATCGCCCTTGGTCACTGCCACCGGGGTGCCTTCAAACACCAGCGGAATGCTGACGCGGACCTTGTCTTCGTCGCGCACTTGCTGCACGGTCAGGTGGGTCACGGCCTGGGTGATGTCGTCGCGTTGAACGCCCTTCAGCACCACGTTCACCGGCTCCTTGGCACCTTCCAATTGGACGGAGAAGAGCGGCACGCCTTCGATCTTCTTCATCAGGTCGCGGATGTCGCGGGTGTTGGCCTGGATCATGTGCGTCTCCTTGTCGGGAGTGATCAGAGCCATCGGCATCAGGCCGCTCTTACGCAGACGCTTGGCTTCGGCGGAAGAATTGGTGGTCCGTTCGCTGGCATTCAACAAAAGCATGAGAAACTCCGGTGCACCCTGCTGAGCCGCGGCTTCAGGATGCGTGAAATTCCATTCTACTCGTTGGAACTAGCCTTGGCTGGGACAGCCCCGAAATCCATGGCAAAAAACTGGGCCTCGTACGGGACTTTTCGGGGGGCGGGACAGGGGCGGAAACCCACGCGCTGATACACCGCAATCGCCCGGTCCATCGTGGCCAGCGTATCGAGGAACAGCTTCTGAATCCCTGCCGACCGCGCCATGTGCAAGGCTTCCATCACCAAGGCCCGGCCTACCTGACGCCCGCGCACCTCCGGAGCGACATACAGGCGCTTTAGCTCGGCCTCCCCGTCTTCCATCGGGCGAATGGCCACGCAACCCACCACGGTGCCCTCGGCCTCGGCGAGCAAAACGAACCCGTGCGGACCGGAATAGGGGCCGGGAAGGCAGGCCAGTTCTTCGGTCACCCCAATCATCGTGGGGTCCATGCCGATCTCGGCCGTATAGGCACCGAGCAGGCGGCGCACGATGGCGGCGTCCGTCGGAAACTCAGCCACGCGAATCGAAACCATGCTCATGAGCACCACCCCTTGTAGAAGGCTTCACGCGCCCGCACGGCGCGGCGTTGCACATCGGGGCCAACGGCGTTGATATGTCCCATTTTTCGCCCCGGGCGTGACTCCATTTTCCCGTACCAGTGCACATGGACTTCGGGATCAGCGGCAAAAGCGGCCCCAATGGCCTGGTGCACATCTTTCGCCCCTTCTTGCCCCAGCAGGTTCGCCATCGCCACGGGCAAGCCCATGGTTTCCGGCAGACTCCAGCCCATACAAAGCCTGACGTGCATCTCGAACTGACTCACACCGCCCCAATCCAGGGTGTAGTGGCCCGTGTTATGCGGGCGGGGGGCTATTTCGTTTACGGTCAATTGACCATCGGGAGTTTCAAAGAGTTCCACTCCAAAGAGTCCGAAGCCCTCGACGGCCTCCACCGCCGCCACCGCGATGTCGCTGGCGTCCACGTCGGCGGGATAAACCAAGTCACATACGTGGTTAGTTTGGACGGTCTCCATGGTCGGAAACACCTGGATTTCCTGGTTGCTACGCGCCACCATTACGGCAAGTTCTCGGCGGAAAGGTACGAATTCTTCCGCCAGCCAGGGGTCTTGGTCCCAGCGCGATCGCGCGGCCTCGTATTCGGCTTCGTTCTGTACCACCAGGGTGCCCTTGCCGTCGTAGCCTCGAAAACGCGCCTTCAACACGCAGGGAAACCCAAGTTCCGCCGCGCGCGCAGCGGGCACCGCTCGGGGGGAAGGCACTCCGGCCTGGCGATAGGCTTCGCGTTGCCGTAGCTTGTCCTGGATGATGCCGAGGGTGCGGCATCCGGGTTTCAGGCACTGCGGGTCGCGGCCACTGGCCTCCAGCGCCGCCTGGATCAGTTCGGCGGGGATGAACTCGTTCTCCAGCGTTACGTACTGCGCCACGCGGAAGGCTTCGCGCAACCCCTCTTCACTCTCAATGGGCGCACTCATGCCCGCACAGATCTGGCGAGCGGGGGCTTGGTCGTCCGGGTCCAGAATCCACACCCGCAATCCCAAGCGCTGCGCCGCTTGGGCGCTCATCCGGGCGAGCTGCCCGCCGCCCAAGATCGCGATATCGAACGCAAACTCTGCCATTTAGTCCTCCTCCTCGTACTTCACGATCTGTTCTTGGCGCGGGTGCAAATGCGTGGCGTGCTCCAAGTCGCGGGTTCGAATCACCCCAATGAGCTCGGTGTACGCAAACTCCGCGCCGCGCATGCGGGCCACATCCACTACCCATTCCGTCAGAGCGTCAAGCGAGATCGCATCCGGCCGCGTGACATTCATGCTAACTTGCGACATCCCCTGGGCGGCAAGCATCAGCCCCAACGCCCTCACCCCCGTGAATCGTTCGTCCCCTTGTTCACGGCGTTCGCGAATCGAGCGAGCAATGGTCTTGGCCACGTCGGCTGTCTCCGTGCGGAGGTTCACGTTGTAGGCAATGAGGAAGTCGCGGACGCCCATCACCGTCGCGCCCAAATGCGGGTGGACGCGGCGCGGCCCAAAATCAGGCTCGATATCGCGATCCACAAGTCCCCCGAAGCCGCCCTTGCGCAACTTGGGCAGGGCCGACGCGTGCTTCCCTCGCTCACTCTGTTCATAAAGGAACACCGGCACTTCGTAGCGCTCGGCCAATTGCCGCGCGGTGTCTTGCACAAAGACAATCAAATCCGCACTGTCACTGGCCGAGGGGTGCAACCGCAACGGCACAAACGGACACACATCCAGCGCCCCGATGCGCGGGTGAACCCCCCGGTGCCGCTGCAGGTCAATCGCGGGCAGAATCCGGTCGGCCAAGGCAAAGAGGGCCTCGCGCACATTTTCCGGCTCGCCGCTAAAGGCGGTCACCGTACGGTTGTGGTCCACGTCGCTCTCGGCAAAGTGGACGGTCACCGGGCGTTCGGCCAGCAGTTCGCGCACATCGGCCAGCAAGCGCCGATCGCGCCCAAATGACCAGTTCGGAACGGTGAGGACCCGCACGGTGGCTTAGATGCCCATGATGTTGTAGCCGCTATCCACGTAGATCAGCTGCCCCGTCACACCCTTCGAGAGGTCGCTGACCAGGTACGCCGTGGTGCCGGCCACTTCTTCCTGCCCAAACTCACGCTTGAGCGGGGCCACATCGTGGACTTCCTTAATCATGTCGGTCAGACCGCGCACGCCGCGCGCCGAGATCGTGTTGATCGGGCCGGGGCTGACCGTATTCACCCGGATGCCGCGGACACCCAAGTCGTTGGCCAGGTAGCGCACCGCGCTCTCCAGGGCAGCCTTCGCCACACCCATCACGTTGTAGTTGCCCACCGCGCGCACGCTGCCCAGGTAGCTCATCGTCACGATGCTGGCGTCATCGGCCAGGATCGGCTCCAGGTGCTTGCACATCGCCACCAGCGAGTAGCAGCTGATATCCATGGCCAAGGCAAAACCGTCGCGAGAAGTGTCCACAAACCGGCCGGCCAGGTCTTCGCGCTTAGCAAACGCGGCCGAGTGCACCACAAAGTCGAGGTGGCCATAGGCGTCCTTGGCGGCCGCCGCCAGGGCTTCGATTTGCGCGTCGTCGGAGAAGTCCACCACAAACGACTTCATGCGGTCGTTACCCGCAATCAGCTCGTTCACCTTGTCGAGCATTTTCTCGTTCTGGGCACCCACACCGACTTCGGCGCCGAGGGACGCGACCCGCTCGGCCACCGCCCAGCCGATGCTGTTCTTATTGGTGACGTTCAGGACTAAGCCCTTCTTTCCGGCCAGCAACATGGCCCCATTATGGCCCTGCGCTCAGGCGCACCCTGCTCCGGAACCGGGTCTCTCGCGAGGTTTCTTTTATCCCCCGTATAGTTTCCGGGCTCCGGGTGCCGACAATTCGGAAAGAGGTCTTTGGATGCCCTACTTTGCGTATACCGCCGTTGATCCCAGTGGACGACAAGTCAAGTCGTTCATGGAGGCTGATAACGAAGCCTTGGTCTTAAGCAAACTGCGAGACCAGAGCTTGCAGGTGATCGAGATTCGGGAGACCAAGAAGGTCGTCAAGAAGCGAGTCGCCGGGAAGATGAAGGCGAAGGCCCTGGTCATCTTCTCGCGTCAGTTCGCCACGATGATCGATGCGGGGATTCCGATTTTGCGATGCCTGGAAATCCTGGCCGAACAAACGAAGGACCCGATCCTGAAGCCGAGCATTGTCGCGGTCACTCAGGACGTGAAGGGTGGTCTTTCGCTCAACGAAGCGATGGCCAAGCACCCAGCCGTGTTCAACAAGCTTTATGTGAACATGATCCGGGCCGCCGAACTCGGTGGGATCCTGGACATCATCCTCGACCGTCTCTCTGCGTTCCTCGAGTACGAATCTGAGGTCCGCGCCAAGATCAAGGGCGCCATGATGTACCCGGTCCTCGTTTTGATCTTCAGCCAGATCATGCTCTTCGCGCTGTTCAGCTTCGTGCTGCCCCGCTTTAAGGGCATTTTCGAGGGCATGGACGTCGAAATGCCGCCGGTCACGGCCGCCCTCTTCAAGATGGGTGACTTCTGCCAAGCCTACTGGTGGATGATCCTGCTCTTCGTAGGCGGCACGATCTTTGGCCTCAAGCTATGGGGCAAGACCCCGGAAGGGCGTTACCGCCTGGACACGGTCAAGCTCAAAATCCCCATTGTGGGTGAACTCGCGCTCAAGATGAGCGTCGCCCGCTTCTGCCGCACGTTCGGGACGCTGATTAACAGCGGCGTACCGATGATGCGCGGCCTCGAAATCGTGGGGGAAACGCTCGGCAACGCCGTGTTGATTGAAGCGATCGACAAGACGCGCCTCAGTATTCGCGAAGGGAACCGCCTGTGCGTGCCCCTCACCGAATGCGGTTTGTTCCCTCTGATGGTCACTCAGATGATCGATGTCGGGGAGGAAACCGGTCGTCTGAGCGAAATGCTTGTGAAAGTCGGAGACTTCTACGACGCCGAAGTGGATTCAACGGTCAAGGGATTGACCTCGATGATCGAGCCGATGCTCATCATCTTCCTCGGCGTGGTGGTGGGCTTTATCGCCATCAGCGTGATGGCCCCGATCTTCAAGCTAGTTCAGAGTGTTCAGGAGTAATTACCAGGGGGCAGTGCAGTTGCCCCCACCGACCATTGATATGTATCTGCTTGGGGGCGCACGGATGGCGCCCCGCAATCACTAGGGAAGGAAAATGTCGGAGATTCTCGGTCAAGCGTTGAGTGATGCGGAACTGATGGTTTTGGAGTACGTCCAAAACCCTCGGCCTGATCTCAAAGATCTGATCATCGTTCACTATGCTCACCTCGTCGAGCGAACCGCACGGCGGTTTGCCGGGGTGGAGCCGGTGGAGGACTTGATCCAAGTGGGCTACATCGGCCTGCTCAATGCGTTGTCCAAGTTCGATCCGAACGCCGGGGTGCGATTCAATACCTACGCCACGCACCTGGTGGCCGGCGAAATCAAGCACTATCTCCGCGACCGCTCACAGACGATTCGCATGCCCGCCTGGCTGCAAGAGCTGCGGGCCCGAGTGAACCGCACCAGCACCGCCCTGCAGGCCGACCTGAAGCGCCCGCCTACGGAACGCGAAATTGCCGACCGACTGGGCATCGCCGAAGACACCGTGCGGGATGTGATGCAAACCAACGATATCCTTCGGGTGACTTCTCTGGATGCCACCCCGACGGTGGACGAAGAGGGCGAAAGCGACCTTGACCGGCTGGACGCGGGCGATTTCTGCCCGGACCAGCTGAGCGTCGAGGACCGCTTGCTCCTGGAAGCGGCCATGCAAGAGCTGCGCGACCTGGAGAAGGAAGTGCTGACGCTCTTCCACTTCGAGTCGCTGAACCAAACCGAAATCGCCAACCGCTTGGGCATCTCGTGTAACTACGTGTCGCACATCCTGCGGCAGTCGCTGAGCAAGCTACGCCGCATCTTGATGAAGCAAGAATCGGACGACCGCCGCCTTCGCGCCGACCTAACTCGCGACGAAGAAGCCTACTGCGAACGCACCGGCGTGTACAGCGATGCCTACTTCCGCCGCCGCCTGACGGAGGAGATCCACCGGGCCATCGGCTACGGCAGTGTTTTGAGCGTCGTGGTGGTGCAGTTCAAAGGCCTGGACCGCGTGCAGGGCTTCTTTGGCCCGGGGAGCGTCGAGGACATCCTGAGCGATGCCGCCGAACTCTTGCGGACCAACGTGCGCGGCCTGGACATTGTGTGTCGCTACGGCAAGGAAAGCT
>CAZVHE010000065.1:1683-13068 GCA_964627705.1 uncultured Chthonomonas sp. | reverse complement strand
GCCCCAGGCTGCGGGATCTGCGGGGGCGTGATGGGGGATGCCGGCGGCCTTGAAGTGCTGGCGAAGATCGGTGAGCTGCTGGAGACTGTAGGAACGGATGCGGTCCACCCCCAGGGCGAGGGTGAAGCGCAGGCCTGGCAACGCCTGGTAGTAGGTGAGGATGGGCGGGGTGCTCTCCAGCCAGCCATCGCCGCCCGTGGCCCGCACGGCAAAGGGGGGTTCGGTGGGTTCAGCGCGGTGATAACTAAAGACGTCGCGCTTGGCAAACCAACCCGTATCGAGGGTGCGCATGGACTCCTGATGGCGCGGATGAATGGCCAGCCAGCACGCCCCCGGCCCCCCGCGCAGATACTTGTAACACCCGCCGACGGCAAAGTCCACATCGAGTTCGCGGACCGAGAAGGGGAAGACCCCCGCACTGTGATAGGTGTCGAGCAAGACTTTGGCGCCCACTTGATGAGCGGATTGCACCACTTGGTTGAGGTTGGGCAGCACTTGCCCAGTGCTGAAGATCACCTGACTTACCACCACGAGGTCGCAGCCGGGAGTGATGGTGGCGGCCACATCCGCCCCGTCGTAGATTGGCACGGTGCCGTCGAGCCCGCACGGGTCTACCCAGGTGACTTCGGCGCGGCCCGCGTCGCCGTAGGCTTTCAGGATGAAATCGAGGCTGTCAAACTCACCCCGGGTAGCCACCACCCGCACCGGCCGGTCTTGAGGAAAGGCATTGAGCACGGCCCGCAGGCCCTGGCCCGCGCTGGTCTTGGGGACCACCCCGCGGGGGTCATCCAGGCCGATGAGGTCGCTGATGCACCGCCGGTAATCAGCCAGCGCTCCCATCCAGGCGTCCCCGCCCCAGGCCTCGTCCATGATTTCGTACCACGCATCCAGGCCGGAAGCGACCGAGTCAACCATGTGGTCAAGCGGGCGGCCGAGAGAGTGATTGGCGAGATAGATCTCCTCCCGTGCCAGTACGCGCGAAAAGAGCGGCGCAATATGCAAACGCACCAGCCCCTCATCAAGCGGCTCGTGGCCCAGTCTCGACAAGGCCAAATCCAAACTCACCGGCCAATCTCCGTCCTGACATCCCAGAGTTCAGGGAAGAGGCGGATATCCACCCCGCGCCGCAAGAAGGGCACCCCGCTACTCCCGCCGGTACCCGTTTTGAACCCAATAATCCGCTCCACCGTCTTCATATGCCGGAACCGCCACAGCGAAAATTGCTCCTCCACGTCCACCAGTTTTTCGCACATTTCGTAGGCGTCCCAGTGTTCATGAGGGTTGTCGTAGATCTGCTTGAACACCTGGATCACCCCCGGCTGCGGCGTGTAAGGCTGGCTCCAGTCTCGATTCACGGACTCCGACGGCACATCAAAGCCATGCCGAGACAAGTAGATCAAAAACTCGTCGTACAGGCTCGGCGAATTCAACAAGCGTTGCAGTTCTGCATATTCCACCTCATGGTTAGCAAAGACCGCAATTGAACGGGCATCTTTGTTGCCAAAGTAGAACTCGATCATCCGGAACTGGTGGCTTTGGAACCCGCTCGCCGCGCCCAGCACATTCCGGAACTGCACGTACTCGCTGGGGGTTAGCGTTTCCAGCACCGCCCACTGTTCAAACAGCATCCGCTGGACCTGCTTCACCCGCGCCAAGATCTTAAAGCACGGCGAAAGCTCACCCGCCTGCACGTGCGCCACCGCCGCCCGCAACTCGTGCACCGCCAGCTTCATCCACAGCTCCGAGGTCTGGTGCTGGATGATGAACAGCATCTCGTCGTGGTGCTCGGGGTCGCTCAGCGGCTCTTGGGCATTGAGGATCCGGTCGAGCCGCAAATACCCGCTGTAATCCATCCGCGATCGAAAATCGGTCTCAATGGTCTCCTCGTATCGTGATTGGCTCATGCGGTCACCCGTGGCCAGACGTTACCCCCGGCATCGGCCCCACTTGCACTCACGCACGGACACGAATCCGCCGAGGTCTGCGTTAGGGGGTAGAGGATGAAGATTTCGCGGCGCAAGTTCCTCAAGGGCGCTGCCATCGGCACCGCCGCCGTGGCGGGAGTGGGGGCCTGGCAAATCGGTGAAGTCGATCGCCTGCGCGTGCGTCATCAAGCTCTCACTTTGCCGCGCTGGGATGCCCACGGCCTTCGCGTGGCCCTCCTCACGGATATGCACGTGGACCAAGACGCCGCCGAGGCGCTGGCCCTCCGCGCGATTGAGCTCGCCGCCCAGGAAAAGCCCGACCTCATCCTCGTCGTCGGTGACACCATCTCCCGGCATTACCAAAAGACGCCGCAGCACATCGCCACCGTGATGGGGCGGCTGCGCGACAGCGGCATCCCCGCCTACCAAGTGCTCGGCAATCATGAGTACTGGAACTTCCGCCCCGACGAAGTGGTGGCCTACCTCCAGGCCTCGCCCGTGCCTCTCCTGCGCAACGAGTTACAGGAGATCGGGGGGATCAACCTTTGGGGCGTGGATGACGCGCTGATGAACCGCTGGCGCCCCGATTCGCTACCGCGCAAGTACGACCGCAACGTTCTGGCCATGCTACACGAACCCGACCCCAGCGAAGACCTGCAGGGTGCCCCGAGCCTGGTGGTGAGCGGGCACAGCCACGGCGGCCAGGTGTGCCTGCCGGGGCAAATCTCTTTTCACACCCCCAAAGGCGCCCGTCGGTACATCCGGGGGTTCTATCCCAGCGCCCCCAATCCGCTCTTTGTGAGCTGCGGAGTGGGCACGGTGGGGCCGCGCGTGCGCACCTTCTGCCCGCCCGAAATCAATATCCTGACGCTGAACGGTTAGTTGGCGATCTTGGTCGGGGCGGGAAGTGCGAACTCCTTGTCTTCGTAAGCCCCGCCGAACGCCCACCGGGCCGTCCACATGAACTTGCTCTCGGTGCCGTCCTCGAACTTCGCTACGCTGCGCAAAGTCACCGGCAGCCATCGCTCGCCGTCAATGACAAACTCGTAAGTCACCGGCGAACCCGTCTTGCGCTCGGCCACAATGCGCACGATCTTCCGATCTTTGTCCTGAATGCGGGCGGTAGTTGTCTCCATCGTGGTGGTGAAGGCGGGGTCGGCTTCCAGGGCCTTCAGGGTCGCCGCCCAGGGTAGCTGATCTTGCGCAAACACCGAGGAAATGATGGTCGGCATCTGGTCAGCCAAGGTGTCGATCTTCAGTGGCGCGGATTTCGTGTTGCCGAAGGCGGCCAGCGGTTCAAATTCACCGCCGTCGCTATGCACGCGCTTTTGGCCGTTGCCAATGGCACGGTGGGTGCGGGCTTCGGTCTTCGGTTGGTACCACTCCAGGCTAAAGGTGCGGCGGTCGCGAACCTTGAACGTGCCCTTGCCCGCCAGTTGCGCACCTCTGTATTCAATGGTGGTTTGGGTGTCGGCCATGGCGTCCTTCAGGTTCGCCAGGGCTTGGTCAATCTGGGTGCCGGTCTTCTCGATCTCGGTGGGGGCGACGGTCTCCCACTGGTCGTTGGGTTGGTTCACCGGTTTGACTTCAAAGTTCTGCGCCGGGATGTTGAGCGATCGCGCGCCCTCGCCCTGGGGGGTGGTGGGGGTGGTGGGCGTGCTGCCGGTGCCACTAGTGCCTCCCGTTTTGGGCACAAAACCCTCGGGCACGCCGGTGCTGGCCGCCGGGTTGTTGGGGTCAATGTTCACCGGTTCCTTGCTCGCCGTGGCGCCGCCGCCGTTCTGGCAGCCCGCCACCACCACGGCCAGGGCCGCGCCCATCATCCAGCCCGCAAACTTCAAGCGCATCGAGGTAGTAGACGCGGAAAGCCCGCGCTTTCGTTCCCGCCGGCGCGGCATCCCCAGGCCCCTCAATGGAGCGGCACCCCACCCGGAGTCCCCACGTTCAAGGGGTGGTCCAATTGCGCCCAGTCGGAGAGCTTGAGGTGCGGGAAGGGCGCATCCTTCTGCTGGCAATCGCGCAGGAACTCCGTCTCCTCCTCCGTCATCGTGTGGCCATCCGCCACGGCCTCGGCCAGGGCCAGCAACCGTTCCAGCCGGTCGGTATGGTCGGCAAAGCGGATTTCGCTGTAGTCCCGCGCCGAGAAGGTTGAGATCAAGAACTGCCAGTCGCTCGATTCCGCCAGCAGCAGCTCCCGGGCGGCCTGCTCCAGAATCTCCTGGGCGGGGCCGGTGGCATGGGTGCGGCACAGGTCGCGGAACCGCGTCTCCAGCGGATACAGCCGCTCCCACGTCCAGTGGTTGTCGGGGTTCAGCCACACACTGTGGTAGCCGCCCTCGCCCCACGAGCCCTCGGGCAAGTGGATGAGGTGGCGGGCCGGTTCGCGGTCCAATACGTCCCCGCCGCTTACCATTTCGATATCGCCATCCAGCGCCATCTGCTTGGCGCATTCGTAAAGGAACTCTGGGCCCTCGAACCACCAGTGGCCAAAGAGCTCGGTGTCGTACATCGCCACCACCGTGCCCTCGCGCCCGCTCTGCCCCCGGTAGGTGGCCAGCGTGCTCTTCACGAGGCCCACAAAGTCCTTGGCGTGGGCGGCAATGTTGTCGAACGCCGCCCACGGGTCGTAAGGTTGTTTGGCGCCCAGGTCGGCCTTGTTCTGGCTGATGCGCCAGTAGCGCAGGCGGCCGGGATACAACTGCTTGTGGAACTCCAGGTACCACTCGTTGCCGGGATAGCCCACGTCGCCGCTCCACACGCGCACCGTGGTTTGCGGGTCGCGGGCAAAGACGGTGGCCCCGCCGGGGATGAGATAGTGCTCGTATTCGCTGCGGGCATCGGCCGGGGGCGTAAAGAGGTTGCGGCTGCGCTGGAACATCTCCGCGAGGTGCGGGAACGACTGCCAATAGGTGCCCAGGGGTTCGCCGCCCCGGATGAGGTGGCTATCCACAAAGAAGTACTCGACCCCGTTCTCCAGCAAGAACTCCTGCACCGATTTGCGCGGCCAGGGGGTTTCGCCTTCGCTGGTGGGGCGCGCCCAGTCGTAGCCGGGGCGGTAGGCGCATTCCGGCAGCCAGAACCCGCGCGGCGCCTTGCCGTAGCGACGCTTGTGGCTGTCCACCGCCGTCTTCACCTGCGCCTGGATGCTCTCATCCGTGCCCAGCAGCGGGAAGTAGCCGTGGGTGGCCCCGCAGGTGATCAGCTCGATCAGGCCGTCGTCTTGGAACGACTTGAAGCCGGCGTTCAGGTCGCGGCCCCAGCGGTGCTTAAACTGCACCATGGCGCGGGTGTAAAAGCGCTGCCACCACGCGGCCAGGCCCACCATTTGCAGTTCGTCATTGAGGGCGAACCGCTCTTGATCTTGGATGGCGGCCTGGATTTTCTCTTCGCAGTACTCCTCGAACCCGGCGGCAAAGGCAGGGTCGGCCAGTTGCTCCGCCAGGATGGGGGTCATGTTGATGGTCCAGCGGGGGCGGATGCCCTCGTTGCGAAGGCGCTCCAGGGCGTCCAGGATGGGGAGGTAGCACTCGGCGGCGCTTTCGAACAGCCAGTCGGTGCCGTGGGGGGATTTTCCGTGGCTCAGCACATAGGGCATGTGCGAGTGGAGACAAAGGAGAAATCGCCCGACCGGCATAGGTTCATTGTAGCCCGGGATGCGGGTGGGGCGATGAGGGACACTTGGTGGGAGTGTCCCTCATGGCGGGCAGGCTACTCTCCGGTGGAAGGAGGAGGGAAGGGGCCGTGTAAGTGGACTAGCTTGCCCGTCTCTCCATGCACCCAGGCAAAGGCCAAGATATCTTCGTCAGTTGGCTTCTGCTTGACTTCGATAACCCACCCGGCCAGGAGTCGGTCATCGCGCCGGTAGGCCGTATCGAATCGAGGAAGGATCCACTTGGCCGACACGGTCGTCTGATCCGCTCGAAAGACATGGCCGGCCTGCCGCCAGGCTGCCAACGCCGTATCTCGGGCTGCGGACTCCGAGACGGAAATTCGCCAAGGCCCCTCGGGGGGCGTGTACGATGCAAAGGCTCTTAGAATGTGACCGTACTGGGCATCAACCAAGATGCGGCTGCGGCGGAGAGTGTGGAAAGTCCGGCGAGGGTCCGGGCTGGTCTCCCAGAGCTCGACTTCATAGAGACGGCGTGACTCTGAATGCAAGTAGCTCGCGCTCAATGCCTCATTGACTCGGGTGACCTTGTTAACCTTCATTGGCCCCCAATCGAGCCCTGCTTCCTGGACAAAGCGGAAGACCCGTTTACGGGCATCCTCATCCGAACGGATAAGGTCGGGTTTTTCTGCGTCGAAGGGGTGGTCTCGGTAGTATCCTGGCCTGCGCGTTAAGAGGTCGAGTTGACCCCTCTGCTCGTACATCCAAATTGCATAACTCTCGTTCTCCGCGGCCAAATGCCGGGGCAATACACTCACACTGAGTTCGGAAGTATTGACCGCACCCACCGCATCGAGAATCGTTCGAACCTGGTCTTCTGTGGTAGGTGCAGGAATGTCCTGTCGAGTAGCCGCATAGAGAAAGAGCGGTGTACCGATGGTAACTATAAGGCAGAGGATCGCTGTGCCTTTCATGACGTACTCATCTCCTGACTCCGTGCCGATGCGGTGATTGGAACAGCATCACCGCCGCCAACATTCTCCCATTGTGACCCCCGCGCCGCGCCTTTGGTTACAAGGCGCGGGTGGACTGGTGAGGGACACAAGATGTAGGTGCCCCTCTTGGCTAGGAGGCTACTCTCCGGTGGATTTCGCCGGGACCAAGTTGTAAACAACCTGTCCTGTTTCGCCGTGCACCCAGATGAGGCCAGCGATCTTAGCATCCGTTGGATTCTGCCGAACTTCCACGACCCAGCCCGCCACCAACAGCTCACTCTGCTGATAGTCAAAGAGGGTGTTCGTACGTATCCATTGAGGTCGCACGGTGAGCTGTTCAGGGCGATAAGTTAGCCCGCTCTTGGCCCACTCGGCACTTGCCGCCTGCCGCGCAGTTGCCGCCGAAACGGTCAGTCGCCATGGTCCGGCGGGCGGAAGGTAGGAAGAGATCACCAACAATATGTGGCCGTACTGGGCATCAATGCTGATGTTGGCAGTCCGCAGCGTTCGGTATCCGCGCCGTTGATCGGCGGGGCGCTCCCTGATGAAAGCATCGTAAACTCGGCGTTGGTCGGAAAAGTTCGTGAAATTGCGACTGTTGTGTTCAAGGACAAGACGTGTGTTCGAGATATCGAATTCTTCCCATCCAAGTCCGGATTCGTCCATAAACCGGCGAATCCTGACATCAGCATCCTCAGCGTTCTTGATGACGTCTGGCTTGTCCTTTGAAAATGGATAGTCCTTGAAGTATTCATCTCGTCGTCGAAACAAGAAAATCTGGCCACCCTTCTCGAACATGCGAATGTAGTACTGAGGTGTTTCCTCCTTCAGCTGCCCAAACTCCAATCTAGGCTGAGGCTTAACGTTAGAGAGAGCCCCGGTTGCCTTGAGGACATCTGCTATTTGGGCGGTGCTTGTTGCCTCATGCCAACGACTACCCCCACCGTCTTGATTGCTGGATGAAGTGGACAACACCAAGCTCAAAAGAATTAAGGTCACTGAACCTTCCTCCACCAATACGTTCCCTGTCCGCCATATACGCCCTTCGCTTTTGCCTTGCCATCGCCAAAGTAGGTAATTGAACCCGCGTTTATCTCAGTATAGGGAAGTTCGGGTGTAATGCCATTGTTGTAAGCCCCAATGATACCTTCTAGCGAATTCGCCACAGTCTCACCCTGCATCATTTGCATCCAGAAAGCCTTTTCACCTTCCGAAATGCCAGGATGCTGCGGGCTGGCAAGATAAGCGACGACCGCTTCATTGTCGTCTTCTCCATCTGGAGGGCTTGGAGCATAGCGTGTGCCAAGGGGCCAAGCATACTTTTGTAAAATAGTAGGATCTGAACCCGTAAAGCAAGCTCCGAGGTACGTGATTGTACAGGGAGGATTGCCAAAATTGTACGGTGGCAAAGTCGACGGATCTGCCCCAGGCAAGACCTGAGTTCCTTCTCTTCGTGCTGATTCGACCGAATAATAGTCGGCGTTCGCAAAGTGTGCAAAGAAACGCCACTGTGCAGCGGTACTGTCGGGAGGCGGTGGACCATTCTCGACCCCGGTTGGCCTTTCGTTTGATGCCCATCGTGTACCAGGGCTATTTGTGTTTCCATGAGACACGAGCGAAAAAGTGGTTGCGTCTAGCAAGTCAATACGCAAATCGTCCTTTGTCCAAGTTTGATTAAACCGGTTACTCACGGTAAATTTTACTCACGGTAAATTTTCCAGCGGTCAGAAGAGCCACTATATCAGATTTCAATGCTTGAGTTCTGTCCAGAGGGAGCCGGAAGTCTTTTTGCGTCAGCATTCGAAATCGATTACGTACAAGGCGTTCGTAAGGCACGTCAGCCGTCTTTACTCCTGGTACGTCGTTCTCTATTGTGTAAACTTTAACCTGAATGGACAAGGGAGTGCCGTTATTGAAGTGGGTTGAGTCAAATACAATCTGTGCGCTGACGGAAGGAGCATTTGGCGCACGTAACTCCTTTCGCCATGTAGCTGTAAGTTCTCCGCCAATAAACACATCATATCCTGTGATTGTGGGTTCAATGATGCTTGGCCCACCTGGTTCAAGCTGTATGCCTTCCGACCCGCAAGAGAACTCGATTTTGCAGTTTGTGCCGCTCCAGTACCTTGGTACTTCACTGATTCCACCGAATCTCATGTAGATGGGCCCCGTGACCATCGCGGATGACAATGCCGCTGCGAGGCTTGCCGTGATTGATGCGACGAATCGCTTCATTTTTATACGTTACCCCCCCCCTGTCCTGCTCTTGTCAATGCCGATCAAAATTCTCTGGCGTAACCTTGCCTTGGCATGGCCCAAACGTCGTCCGCACGTGCTGGGTAGGGCATCAGGTTCCAGTTGGTCCCTGGCGCTCCGTCTCACTTCTCCATTGTGACCCCCACGCCGCGCCTTTGGTTACAATACACACATGTGGATTGCCTTAGCCTTGGCCCTGAATGACAGCGCGGTGATGGGGGTGGGCGGCACCGTATCGGCCCTGGACACCACCACTCCGGTGCGCATGGTGCGTGAGCGCATCGACATCCACATGGGCCAGCGCAAGGTCAATGCCGAGTTCCTCTTCCAGAACACCGCCAACGCCCCCACGCGGGTGTTGATGGGCTTCCCGGAAGAAGGCGGCGGCGACATCGAGGTGCCCGGCCCCAACCGCAGCACCTGGTTCAAATCGTTCCGCAGCTGGGTGGACGGCGAGCCGGTGGCCGTCCAGCGCCGCCCCTCCGAAGGCGACGACATGTTCTATAAGCAATGGTGGACCAAGGAGGTCACCTTTGCCGCGCGGCAAGAGCGCACCGTGCGCAACGAATACGTGACCACGCTGGGGGGGAGTGCAACCGGGATCAGCTGGCTGACGTATGTGCTTTCAACCGGGCGGCCCTGGCAGGGCACCATCGGCGAGGCGGTGATTACAGTGGATTTGGCGGGGATTCCGCGCAATGCTTGGATTGGGGCGCGCCCGGCCAACTACGTGCGCCAGGGCGACAAGCTGGTGTGGGTAAAGCGCAATTTTGAACCCGCCGAAGACGAGGAAGTGGTGGTGGCGTACTGGGTGCAGGTGAAGGGTTCGCCGATTGTGCGTCCGGACGAACTGCGGCAGCATTACGGCCCGATTTTCCAGCGGGATTGAGGTGGCGAGAGGGTTGAACCGAGCAACAACTATTGGGAGCGCCTTGTGCATCCTTGGCGCGTCATTCTTGAGTGGATGCGTTGGCACAAGCGCGACGCTGTCCATGCCAAAGGAGGAGCCGGAGGCTCAAGTGCTTCGATACTTTGACGTTGCGGGAGAAGCAAACGCGAAACCAATAGTGGTTAAGCAGGACTATAGGATTTCCGCGGGGTGGAATAACACCAAGATTCAGATCGACGAATACTCAAGACAGATCACGGCCATTTCAAGGTTTCCCGCGTGGTACGAGGACCATCCGGTTGATCCCGATCGTAAAGACTCACTTGTTTCGGTTGAACAGGCGGAGAATCGTCTAGTTGAAGTCATGCGGGCTCTCGATGTCGAAGATATGAAATACGAAGTCGTCGCTCGTTATGAGCTCAAGGGAGATCAATCGAAGGAGCTTGCGCCCGACGGCCGGAAAGTCTACGTGCTGGTCATTTTGGAGCAGAAGAGTGATCCAAGGTACCACCAAGATGGACTCCGGCGAGGCACAGTCATCTTTTGTGCGAGCACCGGACAACTGCTCAAGTTTAATCTTTCCTTAGCTTCGCCAGAAGGTTCCTGGAGTGAAGCTGAACTTGAAGTGGAGCCCGCGGAAGCCGCCGAGGTCCTCTGGGAGAAGTGGGCAAGCGAATACCCGATCGCTCGGATCGAAGTGAAGCGAATGTGGGCTCAGTTGAGCCCCAAGCCCGTCAATGGCAAGTTAGCTCCTCTCACGACCGTCGTCATGGTCAAGGGCCTGAACAAGGACGGAGACCTTCGCTGCTTCTTCACGGCCGATCCGAAGACGGGCAAGATTCTGGCGAATCAATGCGGCGAGTTTGTAAACAGTGTCAACTGGGATGGACGGACATGGCGAGTCCGCGCAATGGATGGCTCCTCTCGTGCGCCGCTGAACTAGCCCTCTAGCCAACCCGCCCGACCCCACCGGGCCCGCCCGGGCGCGCAGGCCCGTTTTCAGGTAGATTCCAAGGTGAAATGACCAGGGAAGGTCTCCCCGGTCGCGCTTGATTGCAATGATGCCCGACGACATGAATCCCGAAGAACTGACCGCCGAAGAGATCACCTCGCAGGAAATCAGTGAAACTCAGTTCAGCCGGGTCGACAAGGCTTACACCGAATCCGACATCCAAGTCCTGAAGGGTCTGGAGGCCGTGCGCCTGCGCCCCGGCATGTACGTGGGCGACAACGGCAAGCGCGGTCTGCACCAGATGTTCCGCGAAGTGCTGGACAACGCCGTGGACGAGGCGCTGGCCGGGCACTGCGACCTCATCAAGGTCAAGATTTACAAAGACGGCTCCATGAGCGTGGAGGACAACGGGCGCGGCATCCCCACCGGCATCCACCCTGAAGAGGGCGTCAGCACCCTCACCCTCGTCATGACCGTGCTGCACGCGGGCGGGAAGTGCGAAAAGACCGGCGGCTATAAGGTCTCCGGCGGTCTGCACGGCGTCGGCGTCTCGTGCACCAACGCCCTCTCGCTGTGGATGGAATCCACGGTGCAGCGCGAAGGCAAAATCTTCCGCCAGCGCTTTGAGAAAGGCGTGCCGGTGGGCGATCTCGAAATCCTGGGCAAAACCAAGACCACGGGCACCAAGCAACACTGGATGCCGGACCCCGAGGTGTTGCGAGAAACGGTCTACGACGTCCACATCGTCAAGCACCGTCTAC
>CAZVHE010000065.1:1293-1645 GCA_964627705.1 uncultured Chthonomonas sp. | reverse complement strand
GAAGATGAAGTGCTGCACTACACCCGCGGCATCATCCAATTGGTGGAAGACAGCAACGACGCCTACGACGTCATCCACAAGCCGATTGCGTTCCACCGCATCCGCGAAGGGATGGAGATCGAAGTCGCCATCCAGTACCACACCTCGTACAGCACATCCATCCTGGCCTACACCAACAACATTCATCAACCAGATGGTGGAACTCACGTCTCGGGCTTCAGCGCCGCGCTCACCCGCGTGCTCAACCAGTACGCCCGCAAGATGAACCTGCTGAAGGAGAAGGACAAGAACTTCACCAGCGACGATGTGATGGAAGGGCTCACCGCCGTCATCGCGCTCAAGCTGGAGCACG
>CAZVHE010000065.1:0-1220 GCA_964627705.1 uncultured Chthonomonas sp. | reverse complement strand
CCAACTCGCTGGTGGGCGATGGTCTCACCACGTTCCTGGAAGAGAACCCGCAGGTGGCCAAGCGCATCATTGACAAGGCGATGATTGCCCAGCGCGCCCGCGAGGAAGCCCGCAAGGCCGCCGAGGCCGTCAAGCGCAGCAACGCCATGGATAGCTTTGGGCTACCGGGCAAATTAAGCGACTGCGTGAGCAAGAACGCCGCCGATTGCGAACTCTATCTTGTGGAAGGCGACTCGGCCGGGGGCACCGCCAAGGGCGGCCGCGACCGTCTCACCCAGGCCATCCTGCCGCTACGCGGAAAGATCCTCAACGTCGAGCGCGCCCGCCTGGATAAAGCGCTGGATAACAACGAAATCAAGTCGCTCATCGCGGCGCTGGGTGTGGGGATTGACGTACTCACGGGGCGCGGCAACTTTGAGGAGGATGAAGAGGGGGTGAGCAAGGAAAGCAGCCACTTCGACATCACCAAGCTGCGCTACCACAAAATCATCATCATGACGGATGCCGACGTGGACGGCGAACACATCCGCACGCTGCTGCTCACGTTCTTCTATCGGTTTATGAAGCCGCTGGTGGTGAACGGGCACATCTATCTCGCCGAGCCGCCGCTGTTCGTCATCAAGGCCGGGGCCAATGAGCGCTATTACGCCATGACCAACGAAGAGCGCGACGAGATCGTGAAGACGATCAAGAAGAAGAACGTGACCATCACACGCTTTAAGGGTCTGGGTGAAATGGAAGCGCATGAGCTGGAAGAAACGGCCATGAACCCCGAAACCCGCCGCCTGGTGCAGGTGAAGTACGACCCGCAGATGGATATGGAAGTGGAGCGGATGTTCAGCCGCCTGATGGGGGACAAAGTGGAACCCCGCCGGGAATTCATCGAGCGTCACGCCCGCGCCGTCACCAACCTCGACTGGCACTATTAAGCTCGCGTCGGGCCACCAAATCGCAAGAAACTGCAGAGCATCCCCTCCAGCGGAGATGTTCGTCTCTCTCTTGCCGCGTCTTGACATCTTGAGATACGGGCAAGTATCGTGAGCGAATTCTCACGGGGCAATGTCTACGGCAGAAGTTCAAGCGGATAAGAATGCATGGGGGGTGATTTCTAAGGTCCTCATTGGCATTGTGTTGCTTTCCCTCTTGGGTTCGATTGCGTACGCAATCATCGCGAACCGCCTTCTGGCCACTTCGGGTGGAATCTTGGTGGTCAGCAGTCG
>CAZVHE010000064.1:8071-13195 GCA_964627705.1 uncultured Chthonomonas sp. | reverse complement strand
AACGGGCCGACGCGCATTGGCCGCAACAACCGCATTTTCCAGTTCGCCTCGGTCGGCGAGATCCCGCAGGATCTCAAGTTTGCCGGCGAAACCAGCTGGCTCGAAATCGGCGACGGCAACACCATTCGCGAGTGCTGCACCCTGAGTCGCGGCACAGCAGGCGGCGGCCTTCTACCTGGCGGTCGCCGCCGATCATGGCCACCTTGCCGGTCTTGGTCAACAGGCCGGCGGTGTAGCCCGCCAGGTAGAAGCCCTGCTCCAGATAGAAGCGGAACGCTCCCACATTGGGGCCCGTCTTGCCACCCGAGCTCGTCACAAAGAACGTATCCGGGAAGGCCGGGCCAAGCTCTGCCGCCGGGTCGTTGTATTCAAACCCGTGGCCGAAGACCAGGGTGTAGCCGTCCTGGGCGTAGCTCCGCATGGCGTCCAGCTTTTGGCTGCCGGTCGCCTCTTGGTTGTTCACTTCCGCGCCGAGTTCCGACTTGATGGCCTGCAGGCCTTTGTAAGCCATCGCATTCCAGCCCGCATCGCTCACGGGACCGGGGGTCAAGAGAGCGACCTTGAAGGGCTTGCTTTGGTCGCTGGCCGGGGCCGTTCCGTCCGCCTTGGGGGCTTCGCCGCCGCTCGTGCATCCGGCCAGCACCAGGAGCGCCGCGCCTAATGTCATCCATCCGCCAATACGCATGCGCCCATTCTACGAAATCGCCGCAGGGATTTCGGCCTTCTGCCCAAACAAACCGGCGGAATGTCGCGTAAATCGTTGCAATGACAACTACTTTTCATGTCGCCATCGTCTTCGCCAGTGGCTACGGCCACACCAAAGCTGTCGCGGAAGCGATCGCCGAGGGCGCGAACGGCGTCGAAGGCGTCACCGCGACGCTCTACCATCTGCCCGACGTGGATTGGGACGCCCTAGACCAAGCCGACGCCATCATCTTCGGCTCCCCGACCTACATGGGCAACGTTTCGGCCCCGTTTGCCCAGTTCAAGGATGACAGCAGCAAGCGTTGGTTCTCGCAAGCCTGGAAGAACAAGATCGCAGCCGGTTTCACGGTCAGCGGCTCTTGGAGCGGGGATAAGAACATCACCATGACCACCTTGCAAATCCTGGCCCTGCAGCACGGCATGGTCTGGGTGGGACTGGACTTGATGCCGGGCAACAACTCCTCAGCCGGCTCGCCGGATGACCTGAACAACGTGGGGGCCACCAGCGGCCTCTTCGTGCAGGCCAATGTGGACCAAGGCAACGAAGGGATCCGTGAGAGTAGCTTCGCCACCGCCCGCCACTTCGGTCAGCGCGTGGCCCTCGCCACCCAGCGCTGGGGCAAGGAAGGCTAACTGAGAGAGGCCGGGAGCCCTTATCTTCTCCCGGCTTCTCTTTGGCACTATCGCGGTCGGTTGTCCCTTGCCGCTTGTTGTTCCGGCGTGTAGCGGTCCTGCTGGATCTTCGCTTCTTGCTCGGGAGTCATCGTCGGATCGTTCGGACCCGGGTCGGAGCTACACCCCATCAAGAGAGCGAGGACCGCGACAAGGCAAGCCAAACGCATTAGTCGCTCTGCCAGGGCCGACCCCAGAACGCCCACAGGTTCTTTTCGTCCATCTTTGCGCAGAATTCCGTGTAGGTATTGGCTTCGTTCTGAGCCGGATTGTCCACGTAGTACGACACGAACTTCTCCTTCCCAAACTTGCCCACGTGACCATCGGCGAAGGCGCCCACAAACCGCTGACCGTACTGCTTGCGCGCGTCCCAGATCAGCTGGTTCCAAGACCAACCCGTGGCGTAACGGTCCATGGTCGGCCAGGCTGCGTCGATACCGTAAAAGCGCATCCATCCAATTTCGAGATTGGCGTAGCGCATGGGAGCCACGGCCAGCCGGTCGGCGATCTGGTCAATACCACTCAGGGAGCGAACCGAACCCGCGGTCCAAGTCATGCTGGTGCAGCTGTTGCCGCCAAACGTACGGCTGTAGCCGTCGGTGTTGAGGGAGAGGTTCGTGATCCATTCCCAGCGGTAGTTGTAACCGGGATAGAACGGGTCCGGGTGCAGGTCGCCCTTGGGTTCCGTCACCGTGCGGTCAAAAAAGACGCTGCGGTTCTTGACGTACGGGTAGATGTCGCCCACCCAGGTGTCCTGGTTCAAGTAGCTCGTGCCGTACTCGTGCACGGCCATGTCGTCGTAGTCCGTGCTGTACATGGGCAAGCCGAGCGCGACCTGCTTCAGGTTGGACATGGTGCTGGTGACCTTCGCCGCCTGCTTGGCCTTGGCAAAGACCGGGAAAAGGATCGCCGCCAAGATGGCGATGATGGCGATAACGACGAGAAGCTCAATTAATGTGAATGCCGTGCGTCTCATTCGAGTCGACCTCGCATTCCAGCATGAGAGCCCCTTGGTTAACGGCAAGTCAACAATATGAAGGGGCGTTTAAGCGGCAAGAAAAAAGGGGCTTGCGCCCCTTTATATCAAGCCAGGTCCCTTGGCCGGGTCAGTGAACCGCCGGCTCAGGGCGGCGCGCTTCCAGCAACATCTCTTTCGTATAGATGAAGTCTTCGCGCTCGTAGTTCGCCAATTCAAAGTCCTTGCGTAGCACGATAGCGCCCGTGGGGCACGCTTCTTGGCAGTAGCCGCAGAAGATGCACCGCAACATATTGATCTCGTAGCGCGCGGCGTAGCGCTCGCCCGGGCTGTACCGTTCTTGGTCCGTGTTCTCGGCCGCTTCCACGTAGATGCACCGCGCCGGGCAGGCCCCCGCGCACAGCGAGCAACCAATGCAGCGTTCCAGGCCGCTATCGTAGCGGGTCAGGACGTGGCGCCAGCGCGTGCGCGGGAACTGCTCCCGTCGCTCTTCGGGGTATTGCACCGTGGCCTTGGGCTTGGCCAGGCGGCGCGCCGTGATGCCGAACCCGGCCAGGATCGGCTTGGCAACGTCGCGAAAGACTTCAAAACTCATGGTTAGACCGACTCCACCTCACGCGGCTTCAGTTCCAGCAACGCCATCTGCTTCGGCTTGAGGCCCTGGTGCTTGATCTTGTTCTGAAGCTTGATGATCGCGTACATCAGCGCATCCGGCGACGGCGGGCAACCCGGCACGTAGACGTCCACCGGCACCACTTGGTCGGCGCCTTGCACAATCGCGTAATTGTTGTAAACGCCGCCCGTGCTAGCGCAGGCACCCATAGAGATCACCCACTTGGGTTCCGGCATCTGGTCGTAAATTTGGCGAAGCACCGGGGCCATCTTTTTGCTCAAGCGACCAGCAATGATCATGACGTCGGCTTGGCGCGGCGTGGCGCGGAAGGCTTCCGATCCAAAGCGAGCCAAGTCAAAGCGCGCCGCCACCGTGCTCATCATCTCGATCGCACAGCACGCCAGGCCGAAGGTGAGCGGCCACAGGGCGTGGGCGCGGGCCTGCGCCGGCACCCCGGCAATCAGGTCGCCAAGGGTCTTGGAGTTGGCCAAGACCACACTTCCCCCCTTCTGAATATCCCCAAAGGAGGGCGTACTGCTATCGTGCAGAACCAAGGTTTCCACGCGCTTCGGCATCGCTTTCGCTCTCTAGGTTACTCTACGCGGCGGAGTGCGCGGGTGGCGGCGGGTCTGCCCGCGTCGTCTTTTTCGGGCTTCGGTACCATGCACTGCGTATGCGGCTGGACGCGCTCATTGAGCGCTGGCGACAGCATCCCCGGGTGCAGCAGCTTTTCACCGACGTCTCGCAAGGGACCCGGTGGGTTGACCTATGCCCGGAGGCCCGCGCCCCCCTGGTGGCCGCCTCCTATTTGGATCAGCCCCGGCCGATCCTTATCCTCACCCAGAACCACGACCGCGCGCTGCAATGGCAGGCGCGCCTGGGGCTGTGTGGCATCCCCTCCCACCTGATTCGCCCAATGCCGAGCGGGCTGAGCGTACTCTTTGAAGACGCCGCCCCCGAGAGCGTGGCCCTCAGCGACCGGCTTGGTGCCCTGCGCGCCCTGGCCCTGGGCCAGCCCGGCGTGGTGGTGGCCACCGTCAGCGCCGCCCTGGAGCGCACGCTTCCCGGTGATGTTTTGACCGCAGAACTTGCCGAAATCCGGGTTGGTAGCACCGTGGACCCCGTGGAACTCGTGCCCCAACTCAAGCGGGTGGGCTACGAACCCGGCGACCCTGTCCGCATTCCGGGCCAATTCGCGCGGCGCGGGGGAATCATTGATATCTTCCCCATGGGTGCGGCACGCCCGGTGCGCATGGAGCTCTTCGGTGACGAGGTGGAGAGCCTCCGCTACTTCGATCCCATGAGCCAGCGCTCCACCGAGCCGCTAGACGTGCTCACCATCTTGCCGAGCCGAGAAACCCTCCTCCCCGCTGACGCCGAAGGCATCCGCGCCCTTGTTGAGCCCAGCCTATACCGCGAAATGGCGCAACTGGACGCCGATCAAGCCCGGCAACTGGAACAACTGGTCGAGGACGATCTCAGGGCCATGGAGAACCGGCAGTTCTTCGATCGTCTGGACCTGTATCGTCCGTTACTCCACTCGGAAAGCGGCTGCGCCGTGGACCTGCTAGGCGAAGACGGATGGCTAATTCTTGACGAGCCGATTGAGCTCGAGATCATGGCCCAGCGCAACGAGGAGGAACTCGCCCAAGCGCTACTGCACCGCGCCGAGCGCGGCGAGATCATGCAGGCCCACGCCAACGACTTCTTAGTGGGCGTGGAGCACCTCGGCAACTCACCGGCCTCCATCGCGATGGCGCAGATCAACGATTTACCGCACTGGTTCCCCGCCGGCCCCGAAGCCAGCCTGGAAGCCAAATCCCTGCGGGGCTACCACGGCCAGCCGCAGGCTCTCACCGGCGCGATGAAGCAATGGGTGGAAGGGTTGCAAGTCTTCGTCGCCACCGACCAGCCCAACCGCACCCAAAAGGTGCTGAGCCAGGTTGAGATCTTCGCGGGAGCGTTCGATCCCGAGGCCGAAACGGAACCGGGCACCTTCTGGGTGGAGGGCAACCTCGCCGGCGGCTTCATCATGCCGTCCCTGGGGTCGGCGCTGGTTTCGGACCAAGAACTGTTTGGCGTCTCGCGCCTCCGCCTACCCCAACGCAAGTTCAGCGAGGGTGTGCCGGTGGCCACGGTGCTGGACCTCAAGCCCGGC
>CAZVHE010000064.1:0-8048 GCA_964627705.1 uncultured Chthonomonas sp. | reverse complement strand
ATCGGCATCTACCGGGGTTTGGTCACCCGCCAGATTGACGGCCACGACCGCGAATTCCTCTTCATCGAATACAAGCCACCCGATAAGCTTTTCCTTCCCGCCGACCAGCTGGACCGCATTCAGAAGTACCTCGCCCCCGGCGATGGTGCCCCCAAGATCAATCGGTTGAGCGGAGGTGAATGGCGCAAGACCGTGGGAAAAGCACGGGAAGACGCCCGTGAGATGGCGCGTGAGCTCATTCGGCTCTACGCCGAGCGCAACCGTGCCCACCGCCCCAGCTACGGCAACGATACGGCCGAACAAGCCGAAATGGAGCACACCTTCCCCTGGGTGGAGACGCCCAGCCAATTGCAGGCCATCGAAGACGTGAAGATGGACATGCAAACCGACTACCCGATGGACCGCCTGGTGTGCGGCGACGTGGGATTCGGGAAGACCGAAGTTGCCATCCGCGCGGCGTTCAAGTCCGTCACCGCCGAACGGCAAGTGGCGGTGCTCTGCCCCACCACCATCCTGAGCGAACAGCACTACCGCAACTTCAAGGAGCGGCTGGAACCCTTTAGCGTGCGGGTGGATTACCTCAACCGCTTCCGCACCGCCGCCGAGCGTAAAGAAGTGCTGGAAGGGCTGAAAACCGGCGACGTGCAGGTGCTGGTGGGCACGCACTCGCTCTTGGGTTCGGAGTTGAAATTTAAGGACCTCGGCCTGCTCGTGGTGGACGAGGAGCAGAAGTTTGGGGTGAAGCACAAAGAGATCCTCAAGCAGATGCGCGTGAACGTGGACGTGCTGAGCATGTCCGCCACCCCTATCCCCCGCACGCTGAGCATGGCCCTCATGTCCATCCGACCGATGTCGCTCATCAACGACCCGCCGCCGGGACGCCTGCCCATCCGCAGCTACGTGCGCGCTTACAGCGACGAAGTGGTGCGCGAGGCGCTGCTGCGCGAGCTCGCTCGGGGTGGCCAAGCCTATTACGTGGTCCACCGGGTGCAGGGCATTGAGATGGTTGCCGAGCGCATTCGCAACCTCGTGCCCACGGCGCGCATTGGCATTGGCCACGGCCAAATGACGGAGCGCGAACTGGAACCCGTGATGCTGGACTTCATTCGGGGCGACATTGACATCTTGATCTCGACCACGATTGTGGAAAATGGGCTGGACATCAGCAACGCGAACACGATCATCGTGGAAAATGCGCAGAACTTTGGCCTTTCACAGTTGTACCAATTGCGCGGGCGTGTGGGCCGCAGCGACCGCCAAGCCTACGCCTATATGCTTTACACGGGCAGCGCGAGCCTGACTGAAAACGCGATGGCACGCCTGGAAGCCCTGCAGGAGTTTGCGCACCTGGGCAGCGGGTACTCGCTGGCGTTCCGCGACCTGCAGATTCGCGGCGCGGGCGACCTCCTCGGGGCCAAGCAAAGTGGGCAGATGATGACCGTGGGCTTTGAACTCTACACCCAGCTTATTGAGTCCGAGGTTAATTTCCTTAAGACAGTAGCCGACGGCGAAGCCCCGCCCGCTTTGGATGATCCTCTGCGCGGACTCGAGCCCCTGCCCACCGTGGACTTGCCCGCGCAGATCAACATCCCTGAGACTTATATTGAAGATCAGGCGCAAAGACTGTACGCTTACCAGCGCATGATGGGCGCGCGCTCGCGCGCAAGCCTGGACGAGATTGCCGACGAACTGGCCGACCGCTACGGGCGCATGCCCGCCAGTGTGGAGAACGCCTTGCGCGTGATGCGTCTGCGCTTGGTGGCCCAGCACCTGGGCATCGAGAAGGTGGACGGGCACCAAGGCCGCATCCGGGTGGACTTCTATGACCGCACGGTGATTCCGCCGCGCGTGCTCTCGTTGGTGCAGCGCCAGCACGCCAGCAGCTACATGAGTGACCGGGCTTACGTGTGGCCGTTCACTGGGGCGGCGCTGGATGCCGCCGAGGATTGCCTGCTGGCCTTCGACCGCGCGTGGGCAGAAGTGGAAGAAGACCGCGCCTCACTTGCCTCATCATCCTCTTAAGCCGAGCAAAAGAAACGGGACCCCAAAACTGGGGCCCCGTCCTCTCGGGTGATCCAATCCCGCGCCGATTAGGCGTTGCGTCGGCGTCGCGCCAGGGCGAGGAGACCCGCACCCAGGGCGATCATGCTGGCCGGTTCCGGAACTGGGCTGGCATTCACCGTCACCATGTCGTAGCGCATGGTGCCGCTGGTGGCGTAGGTGCCGGCCACGGTCGTACCGGCGTAGGTGCTGCCGCCCGGGGCAAACGTGCTGACCACGCGGAAGCCGAAGTTCGGGTTGTTGTTCACGGCCGTCACCGTGCTCAGGTCCACGGATCGGGTGTTGTTCCAGCTGTCACCGGTGGCCGGGCCATCAATGGCGGCACCGAAGTCCACAAAATTCACACCGTCGGTGGTGTATTGGAACTGGGTCCAGCGGCTGGACGTGTTGCTGTGGCGGATGTCCCACGTCACGACGACGTTCTGGTGACCGACGGTGCTGACCAGGAACTGCACGCCGCGCGTCTTGTCTCCAGTCCCTTGTGGGGCGTAGTTGGTGGTATTCCAGGCGGAGTCATCGCCCACGTTCGGGTCAGTGGAACCGCCGCTGGCGTCGCCCGAGGCAAAAGTCGCCGTCACACCACCGACGAGGCTGGCCGTGCCGGTGCCGATGGCCGGGTCCGTGGTGCCAGTGCTCGTGTTGCCGTCCGGAGTGGTGCTGTTGAAGTTCCACTGAGTGAGGATCGCGGCTTGCGAGGAAGCGACAACCGCGAAGAAGCTGAGGGTGAGAAGAGAACGCATGAGTTTGAACCTCAGGAACATTCTTTGGTGGCTTGTTTAACACCGCATTAAGAGCCGGGACCTCAGCCGGGGAGAACCCGAAACCCCGTAAAAAGAACAGGTGCCACCCCGGTTGGGGTGACACCTGTTTGATCTTTCGCTCGCGCAGTTACTTGCTGCGGCGGCGTCGCGCCAGGGCGAGGAGGCCCGCACCCAGGGCGATCATGCTGGCCGGTTCCGGCACGGCATCGGCATAGATGGTGAGGTTGTCCATTCGCATGTTGCCGGCCGTATTCGTTGCGCCGTTAAAAGTGAAACGAAGGCGGACATCGGAATTGTTGTTGGCAGAAGCCGGGAGGAACTCATCCACGTTCGGGGATGCCGGGAAGCCGCTCGTCGGGGCATTGAGGTTAGCAACCACGACGTCCCAACTGTTGCCACCGTCGGAACTCACATCAATATCAATGTCGTTGTAGCCCGTGCTCGTGCGTCGGAACACATCAATGACACGGATGTTCTGCCATCCGGTCGTGTTCATTTGTAGCGTGAGGCTGGCTCCATTGGAGTTGGTGCCCACCACGACGAACGAACCACCAGCGACATCGCCGCCCTGTGCGTTCACAGTCGTTCCCGAAAAGGATCCGTAGTTTCCGTTGGCTGGGCTCGTGATCGTCGCGGCTTGCGTTGCGCCCGCCACGGTGTAAATGCCGCCGACGAGGTTGACAGCCGGGGTCAAAAGTTCGGAGTAGTTCGCGACTTGACCGTTAGTGCCTGTACCGTTGAAGTTCGAGTAGAAGATCAAGGTCTGAGCTTGCGCAGCGACGCCAATGGAGGCGACGGCAAGCAGGGTAATGATGCGATTCATAGCTGAAATCCTCTCCGGGACAACTCAATTATGTTCAATAGCCAGGCCAAGATGAGCTGGCGTTGCGGGATAGTGGGTCTAGCCTTGCCCAGATGACCCAGGCACTATTTCTGGGGGATACACGCCGTCAAATCCTCATCTTTGAGTTCAAAATCAAACGTGCGAGCAGATCACGGCTTCAGTCTTAGCTTCGATTCCTGTCCCGCACAATCTAGTACATTTACGAGTCATGGATCGCACTGAACAGGGACCCCTCCAAGTCCACGATGTCATCGCCCTGATGCTCGACCAGATGGCGGGCATCGCCTGGCAGAAGCTTGGCCTCCACCCCGACCCCATCACCGGCACCACCCACGCTGACCTCGCCCAAGCCAAAGTCGCCATTGACCTCTGCGCCCACCTCGCGGGCCTTATCCACCCCCGATTGGACCCCGCCGACCAGCGCCAGATTGACAACCTCCTTAACGACCTGCGCGCCAACTACGTGCAACGCACCTAAGGCCCACCCGGTAACCTGCGATCATGCCATGGGTTCCCTTTGCCCAGATCAACTACGAAGAGCTGGTGGCGCTTCATGGGGAGATCTATCCGGGGCCGTTCCGGGTGGACGATCGTTTGCTGTGGAGCAAGACCGTGGCCAGCCCGCGCTACGACCCCTCTAACTCCTGGCGCATGAAATCGGGCGGTGAGTTTCTGGGAGCCATCGCCTGCAAGCAACCCGGCACCTGGCAGGGGGCGCCAGCGCATATATTCCCCATCACTGGCCTGTGGGCGAGAGAGCCCGCTGTCGCCCACCAGCTCCTTGAGAAAGTTGAAGAGGAAGCCATCCGGCATGGCTTTGCCGCTCTTCAATATGGGGGCGATGCCGACCACCTCTGGCCCAGCCTGCCGATGGGGTCGGATCTAGTGGCCAGATTCCTCATCTCTGCCGGATTCACCTGCACGCACGAGAGCTACGACGTGGAACGCGACCTCAAGGACTACTCCCCTCCCGCCGGGGCCATTGAGTCTCTCCAAGGTTGCACCGTGCGCCGCGCCACCTCCGCCGACGGCGAGATGCTCGCGGAGTTCTTCAGGCGGGCCTTCCCCGGGCGCTGGCGGCAAGATGGCCTGCGACGGTGGTCATCCGCCCCCCAGGATCTCGTGATTCTCATCGCAGATGACCGCGTGGAAGGCTTCGCCATCACGCAGCGCGACGGCACCGACTCCCCCATTGCCGGGGCAAACTGGCACCTGGATCTCGGCCCCGATTGGGCGGCGCTTGGCCCCATCGGCCTCAGTGAATCCACCCGCGGACGAGGCTGGGGTCACGGCCTGCTGGCCTGGGCTTTGCAAGACCTTCAACAACAGGGCGCGCGCCGCACGATCATTGACTGGACCGTGCTCCTCGACTTCTATGGTCGGCACGGATTTGAGCGCACACGAACCTATCAGCACTTTTCTAAGTCCCTGCCCGTGATTCCGCCCCGGTAACATCACCTCTACCGATGAAGTTGCACGAATACCAGTCGAAGGACTTGCTGGCGAAGTACGGGGTGGCCGTCCCCGGCGGTCGCGTGGCCAAGAATGCTGCCGATGCCCAAAGCATTGCCGAAGAGTACGGCGGCAAGGTCGTCGTCAAGGCGCAGGTCCTCATGGGCGGTCGCGGCAAGGCCGGCGGCGTAAAGCTGTTTGACAATGCGGCCGAGGCCGGAACCTTTGCGGGCGAACTCATCGGCAAGCGACTGGTAAGCATCCAGAATCCCGCCGGCATGGTGGTGGAGCAGGTGCTCGTCGCCGAACTGGTGGATATCGCCGAGGAGTACTACCTGAGCGTGCTGCTGGACCGCGCCGCGCAGAAGCTACTCGTTATGATCAGCCGCGAAGGTGGGATGGAGATTGAAGAAGTCGCAGAGAAGAACCCCGAGGCCATCGTGCGCCTGCTGGTGGACCCGGTGTGGGGCCTCGCCGACTTCGAGATTCGCGACGCGGTGAGCAAGGCTCACATCCCCGGCCCGGCCCAGCGCCAAATGGTAGCGATGATCAAGTCGCTGGTGCGCGCTTACATCGAGAGCGATGCCGACCTCATCGAAATCAACCCGGTGGCCCTGACGCCCGAAGGCAAGCTCCTGGCCGCCGACGCCAAAGTGAGCCTGGACGAAAACGCCGTGTTCCGGCACCCTGAATTCGCTGCGACGGCGGAAGATTCGGCCGAAGACCCGCTGGAAGCCGAAGCTGCCCAAAAGGGTATTGCCTATGTGCGCCTGGGTGGTGACATCGGCATCATGGGCAACGGTGCCGGCTTGGTGATGTGCTCGCTGGACGAGGTGAACGCGGCGGGTGGCCGACCCGCCAACTTCCTGGACGTGGGCGGCGGGGCCAGTGCCGAGCGCGTGAAGACCTGCGTGGAACTCGTTCTGAAGGACGAGAACGTGAAGGGCCTGCTCATCAACATCTTTGGGGGCATCACCCGGGGCGACCAAGTCGCCAAGGGCATCCTCACCGCGTTCGAGCAACTGGACGTGAACATCCCGGTCGTGGCCCGCATTGATGGCACCGGCGCCGAAGAAGGTCTGGAACTGCTGAAAGGCAGCAAGATCGTGGGCGCGGCCACCATGCAGGAAGCCGCCAAGCGCATCGTGGAACTCGCCTATGCCTGAAATCCTGGCCGCTAAGCTCATCCGCGACGTGCCTGACTTCCCGAAGGAAGGCATCATGTTCAAGGATGTGACGCCCGTCCTGATGGACGCCCAGGCCATGCAGGAGGCCGTCGAATTGATCGCGGCCGATGCCAAAGCTCAAGGGGCCGAGGTCATCGTCGGCATCGAGAGCCGGGGCTTTATCTTCGGGGTGCCGGTGGCGCTCAAGCTCGGCCTTCCCTTTGTGATGGCTCGCAAGCTCGGCAAGCTCCCGGCGGACAAGATCCACGAGGAGTATGCGCTGGAATACGGCACCAATACGGTGGAGATGCACACGGATTCGATCAAGGCGGGTCAGCTCGCCTACGTGGTGGATGACCTGCTGGCCACCGGGGGTACCGCTGCCGCTTCGGCGCGGCTGGTCGAACGCCTGGGTGGCAAGGTCTGCGGATTCGGGTTCTTGGTGGAACTGTCGTTCCTAGGGGGCCGGCAGAACCTGCTGGGCTATCCCATCCACGCCCTCATCGAGTATTGACACCGCCTGCCCTCATTGCCGTTTTGGGACCCACGGGTTCCGGAAAATCGGACTTTGCCGAAGCCCTCGCCGATCGGACGGGGGCTTTGTTGCTCAATGCCGATGCGTTTCAGGTGTATCGAGGGCTCGACATCGGCACCAACAAGCCACGGGACCGGGCTCGCTATGAGTTGCTTGATTTGGTGGACCCGCAGGAACCCTTCGGCGTGGTGCCATGGGTGCAAGCGGCCCTCCCCTTGCTGGCGCAGGCCTACGCAGAGGGGCGTTCGGTCATCTTGGTCGGCGGCACGGGCTTTTACGTCCGGGCGTTGATGGACGAATTCGCGGATTTGCGCGCGGCCCCTGACCCCGAACTTCGGGCGCAATTCATGGCCCGCGAGCAGCAAGAGGGACTGGCGGCCTTGGTGGCCGAACTGGAAGCCACCGCCCCGGACATCGCCGCCCAAACGGACCTGAAGAACCCCGTGCGGGTTCGACGGGCGCTGGAACGCCTGCAAGCGGCCCCGGCCGACCCCATTCAGCTTCCACCCTTTGCCCGGCACAAGCTGGCGCTACTCCCCGAGCCTGAATGGCTGAATGAGCGCCTCGTCGCCCGCACCGCGCAACTGCTGGCCCAAGGCTGGCTGGAAGAAGTGGAGGCCCTATTGGCCAGCGGCGTGACAAGCAATGACCCCGGCATGCGGGCCATCGGCTACCGAGACATCGTCGAGCATTTGCAGGGCAGACTCACGCGGGATCAACTCGAAGAGCAAATCAACACCGCCACCCGCCAGTACGCGAAGAGGCAAAGGACTTGGTTGAGAACTGAAAAGGGACTAGTTTCGTACCAAAGAGAACGGGCACAATGGAACCCGTTGGCTTGGGGGAGAGATTGGGAGGAATCTGTCCTTGAGAAAAGCCGTTGAGGAATCTTATGGGGAAATCTATTAATTTGCAGGATATGTTCCTGAATCAAGTACGCAAGGAAGGCATTGCCGTCACGATTTTTTTGACGGGTGGCCACCAACTCAAGGGCACGGTGAAGGGTTTCGACGCCTTTACCGTTCTGCTCGATCAACCCGGACGCGCGACACAGCTGGTCTATAAGCACGCGGTGGCCAGCATCGTTCCGGCCCGCGAGATCGGGAGCCGCGACGAAGAGCGCGCGCCCCGAGAAGAAGACTGATTTGGCAAAGTTAACATTTACCAAGATGCACGGAATCGGCAACGATTTCGTGATGATGCGCGCTGACCAGTGCCCGGTGGATACG
>CAZVHE010000063.1:9701-13699 GCA_964627705.1 uncultured Chthonomonas sp. | reverse complement strand
TTGCCGGGGATGCACAGCACGTGCGCCCTCTCCAGCAGGGCCTTAGCGAACTCAGCGCTCGTCATGTTGGGGTTCGGCACCGGCGCCCACACGTACAGCGAGGCCACCGGCCGCTCCACCTGCCAGCCAATGCTGCGAAGGCCATCCACCAGGGCATCGCGGCGGCGCTGGTAGATGTCCAGCGTGGCCTGGTTGCTCACGTGGTTGAGGGCGTAGGCCCCCGCTTCGGCCACGGCCGGGAACGCCTTACTATCAATGTTGCTCTTCAGCTTTTGCAGGGTGTTCACCGCATCGGGATTGCCCGCCGTGAAGCCCAGACGCCAGCCCGTCATGTTGAAAATCTTGCTGAGCGAATGGAATTCGATGGCCACGTCCTTGGCCCCTTCCATCTGCAGCAGGGTGGGGTTCTTCCAGCCGTCAAAACAGACGTTGGCGTAGGCCATGTCCCCCACGGCGAGGATGTCGTACTCCCGGCAGAACCGGATGAGGTCTTGGTAGAAGCCCGGGGTGGCAGGGCGACCCGTTGGGTTGCCCGGGTAGCACACGTGGAACAGCTTGGCACGCTTGGCGATGTCCGTCGGGATTTCGCTCAGGTCGGGCATGTAGGCGTTCTTGGGACTCAGTTCGGTCTCGTAGAGATCGGCGCCGGCCATACGGGCGTGGATGGCGCTGACGGGGTAGCCCGGGTTCGGCACGATGGCCACGTCGCCCGGGTCGAGGTACGCCCAGGCCAGGTGCGCCAGGCCCTCCTTGCTGCCAATGACCTGGCCGATCTCGGTAGCGGGGTCCAGTTGCACACCGAACTCGCGGTGATAGAAGTTGGCGGCGGCCTCCAGGAATGGCTCCCAACCCTTCGGGCTCTCGTCGTAGCGGTGGGTGGCCGGGTTGCGGGCGGCGTCGGCCAGCGCGTCAATGACGGCGGCGGGGGTGGGGATATCCGGATCGCCGATGCCGAGGTCAATCACATCGTGGCCGGCGGCGATAGCCTCGCGCTTGATTCGGCTGATTTCGGCAAATAGATACGGCGGAATCAATTCCAAACGGGCAGAGGCGCGTGGCATGGGCTTGAGTCTAACACCCTCGGTTCTGGGTTCCGGGCCTCCTGGAAACTCTGGGTTTTTCCGTGATGGAGATGCCGTGTGTAACGATTGTTTATGACAGGCGTCCAAGGATTCATGAAGGCCCGTTCCCTTTGGGTATTCGCGACGACCACCGTGGCCGTTGGTCTCCTCGTCCCCACCGCCACGAGCCTAAACCGATCTGCGGAAACCGGCAAGACCACGACATTCCAGCGAACCCGGAGACGGGCCAGGCCGTGCCCGCCGAGATGCGCTTCGCCCACGAGCCTGTGTTTCAGGAGTACTTCGACCAATTCTTGGGCCTCGCGAAGCACGAGCTTGAGAACATTGACAACCTTCGCGAAGGGCCATTTGGAGTTTCGCGCATCCCCGCCACCAAGATCGGATCTCACATCATTGAGACAACGGGGAATCTGGGTGTTCTTTACGGTAACGGTACGGAGCCCTATGATCCCTCCGATTGGAAACCCAAGCGATTTGGCTACAGTTCACGCGGCCCGGTGGGTCAATCCGAAATGAAGACTCTGCTCCCGTACGCGAAGCAAGCTTCTCCCTACTATGAGGCAGGTTTCCGCGGGCCACTGCGCTGGCGCACCGAAATCGGCGTGATTGAGGCGCGTCCGGTCGTGATTACCAAGGCCGACTGTGCCAAGTGCCACACGGATAGCAAGCCGGGTGATATGGCCGGCATTGTGCTGGCGCGGCTTTCCCCGGATGAGATGGTGGCATTCCGCAAGGCCGTTGGCGACGCACCGTAGAATCTCTTACTGTCAGAATCGCCGGGGGTGGGAACTTCCTTCCCCCACCATTTCTGTTTTGGTAGTTGGCCAATGTGAGCCAGCACTTCGTTTCATCCACTCATTTTGACTTTGTCGAGAGCAAATATCGAGGTGGTAGTGGCATTGGACTGGTTATATTGGTGACGGCTATTGCCGCATCCACAACGCTCCCAATCCCTAACCTCACTCCGACCCCTCCGGTATCCTAACGGGCGTTGCGAGGCGTAGCGCAGTTGGTAGCGCGTCGGCTTTGGGAGCCGAAGGTCGCCGGTTCGAGCCCGGCCGCCTCGACCACCCCGGCACAATTTCGGCTACTATGAGCCATGTTTGCCGCACTCCTGGTGGCGATCCAGAGCGATGCCCTCAGCCTCAAACTCCAAGCCGTGGACCCGGCCCGCTTGCGCGCCACCGTCACCCACTTGGCCAGCTACCCCACCCGCAACTCCCTCTCGAAGGAAGTGCACCAGGCCGCCGCGTGGCTGGCGAATGAATACCGCGCCATCCCGGGCCTTGAAGTCGAACTGATGGAATACACCCTGCCCCAAGGGCGGCGGGTGCCCCAGCCCACCCCGTGCGTGCAGGTGGTCGCCACCCTCAAAGGTAGCAGCCCCGAGACCATCATCATCGGCGCCCACCTGGATTCCCTCAACCTCTCCGTGGCGCCCACCGAAGGCCCGGCCCCCGGTGCCAACGACGACGCCAGCGGCGTGGCGCTGACCCTGGAACTCGCCCGGCAACTGGCGGGCACCACGCCCCGCCGCACCATCAAGTTTGTGGCCTTCACCGGCGAAGAGCAAGGCCTGCTGGGGGCCACCGCCCTGGCCCAGCGCGCCAAGGACGAGAACTGGCCCGTCGTGGCCATGCTGAACAACGACACTGTGGGCAGCAGCCGCAACCTGAGCGGCCAGGAGAACACCAAGCAGGTGCGCGTGTTTAGCGAAGAAGGTGAGAACCACGATAGCCGCGAACTCGCCCGCTTCATCGAGTGGACAGTCCGACAGGCCATGGATGACTTCACCGTCAAGCTCGTGCTACGTCGCGACCGGTTCGGGCGTGGCGGCGACCACACCCCGTTTGTGCAGCAGGGCTTCTCGGCGGTGCGCTTTATCGAAGTGCACGAGGAGTTCAAGCACCAGCACACCCCGGATGACCTCGTTCAGCACATGGACTTTGACTACCTGGCCAGTGTGACCCGGGCCAACCTGGCCGCCGTGTGGAGCCTGGCCCATGCCCTGCCCGCCCCCACCAAGGTGACCTTGGTGCGCGACCAAACCCACGACACCACCCTGACCTGGAAAGGCGAACCGGGTGTGCCCTACATCATCTACTGGCGCGACACCGCCAGCGCCGAGTGGCAAGGCTCGATGGCCGTGGGCGAAGTGGAGCGGGCCACCGTGCCGCTGGTGAATAAGGACGACCACATCTTTGCCGTGGGGGCCGCCGGCGGCGTACCCGTGCTGGCCGAATAGCGCAAGCCCAAAAGCAAGAAACCCCACCGGCTCACCCGGAGCCCGTGGGGTTTCGTTCTCTCAAGCGTCGATCAGGGCTTGCGGCCGCCCAGGAGCATCTGCAGGAGGTCGGCGCCGCCACCGCCGCCGCCCGCGCCCAGCACTTCTTGGGCGTTGAGGTTGCGTTCGATGCGCTCGATCATGTCAGCCACGTAGAGCGACGTGGTTTCGTCCTTGACCTTGCTTTGGTTGGCCTTGAATACCGCCAGCACGCCCTTGAGGTGCGCCCGCGCGATGAAGTTGGCTTCCGAAGCTCCGCCCGGAGCGCCCTTCACGCCCAGGTCGATCAGCCGCGTCACGTACGCCGTCTGGAGTTCGCGGCGGATCGGATCCACCGCTTGGCCGGCCGGCAGCTCGGTGAAGAGGCTGCGGGTCAGGGTGCCGAAGAGCTCAGAAACGGTGAACCGCTCCTCGCCCGGCAGCGCCTTGTACTCGTTGTTGGCCACGCGTTCCAGCGTCGGCGAGCTCAGCACCATGCCCAGGAACAACTTCGGAAAGGACGCCAATTGCGTGCGCACATTCCACGGATTCGGGTTTTCCACCAGGCCGTAGTCATCGCGCAGGTCTTCGGAGAAGTACCGGAAGAGGTCCTTCGGGAAGTCCAAGGCTCCGGCTGCGAAGATGTTCTCATT
>CAZVHE010000063.1:4509-9660 GCA_964627705.1 uncultured Chthonomonas sp. | reverse complement strand
GACCGGAATGGACGTCGGCCCATCCGAAGCCGTGCCCCGGATGGCCGTGCGCTGTTCCACGCCACCGATAAACAACACGACGTTGAACGCCGCGCTGAGGTGCATGCTCACCAAGTTGCCGAAGCGGTTAGTAAGTTGGCTGTAGTTTTCGCCGTTCTTCGGCTCCTTGTCACGAAGCTCGGTGATGAGCTTCTTGGTGCGGGTCATCATGGCCATGGAGTAGTCCATGGGGTTCTTGCTCAGGTCGAACCGCTGCACGAACGGGTCAAAGGTGTCCGCGTGCTGGTCTGTGCGATAGGCGTAACCTTCTTGCACGCCCTGGTTGGCAATGGCACGCAGGGCGCTGGCTTCGGCTTCAGCCGTGGTGCCCGGAACATCCGAGTAACCCCAGCGGATCGCCCACTTGTCGTAGGTGCCGAGTTCAGCATAGTAAGGAACGTTGGGGTTGTTCACCGCATTCAGGTTGTAGGGCACGTAGTCCATCACCGAAGCCGTGGTGCCGTACTTGGCCACCATCGCCGGGTCGTTCATTTGCGCAAAGGTCAGCTGGGTCGAGGCCACAAAGTTGTGGCGCAGGCCCAGGATGTGGCCGAACTCGTGGGCCACCGTGTGGCGGACCGCTTGGTAGAGGTAGCGTTCGCGCTCCTCTTCGCTCACGGAAGAAGCCTCCAGCATGCCCGTGGCCCGCATCAGCTGGCCCTCGTGAGACATACCGCACACGTTGCACCGCTGCGTCCTCTTCTCCGCTTCTGGCAGTTCAATGCCGAGGAACGAAGCGGCGCGGCGCGCCATCATCTGCGCGATTTCGATGCTGTTGGCTTCGAAGGTCAGATAGTTGATGTCGAACGTGATGCTCGAATTCATGATCTGGCCCGTCAGCGGGTTCACACGGAACAGAGCCACGGCGTAGGCATCGCCCGGCGAGGCTACAAACCGAATCGTGTTGTAGCGCATATCGGCGTGGTCAAAGTCCGCGTCTTCCGGCATATCCTTCACCACGATGGCATTGCTAAAACCAGCAGCGCGCAAGGGTTCATTCCACAACAGGATCCCGTCGCGGGTGGCCTTGCGGAACTCTTCCGGAATGCCCTTGTCCAAGTAGAACACGATTGGCTCGATCGGATCGCTTACGGCCTGGCTGGGGTTTGCCTTGCGGAGATTCCAGCGGAGCACGTGCTTGACGCGGCGGTCTTGCGCGGTCGGGTCGCTGAAGTCTTCCAGCGTCGCCGTGAAGTAGCCCACACGCTCGTCGAAGAGTCGCGGCACATAGCCGTTGTTTTCGGGTAGCTGGTAGAGGTTGTAATTCACATGGACGACCATGGAGCGGCCGTCGGCGTTCACTCCACCGCCAAAGAGACCGGCTTCAATCCCGGTGGGGGCATTGCGGTCAGCAAAGGTATAGGTGCTGCGCACCACGGTGTTGAGCGGGAAGTTCTTGACTTCCTGAACAAACGTGTTGTCACGGTCTAGCGAGTAGCTGGCGCCGCCGCCAAACAGGCCACCGCCGCCCTGGAACCGAGCTTCGATACCCGCCACATCGCCCTTAAAGAAGTCGCTGACGTCGATGAGCACGCTGTCGCGATCCTTCTGCGTGGCTTCGATGTCAAACGTTTCGAGGTAGCTGGGCGCAAACGAATTGGCGATCGTGTTGGCAATTGGCAGTTCGGGGTCGGCAATCAAACGGTAGTTTGGCACCACCACCGTGATGCGGCCCGGCTGCACTTCGCGGAATTGGAACAGGAGGTCAACGAGCGGGTCGCCCATCACCACCTGCGAGCTGGTGCCCGAAGCGGCCGTGGCTTGCAGCATCGTCCATTTGTCCAGTTGCGAGCGCTTGATCTCCATGTAGATGGTCTTCTCGCCGTCTTCTTCCTTCACGTAGAGGGGGAAGAGGCCGTCCATCTTGGTAAAGTCCTTGACGGTGCTATCGATGTTGTCGTCTTCTTCCTCCTCACCATCGCCCTCTTGAGCCGGGGCAGAGGTGTCTTCGGAGGCATCGGCCGCAGCTTTGTAAGACTTCAGCTCCATCGAACCGGTGAATTCCGGGTTACCCGGCAGGCCGAGCGGCATGCCGATGATCTTGAACTCCGACTTCTTGATGACGCCGGTGGTGGGGTCCACCCAAGCGGTCATCGTCACGGACATCTTCTCGTCGGTATCTCGTTCCTTGTAGGTCGCTTCGATTTGCGCAAGGCCTTCGTCGCTTGCGCCATCAAAGGCCACGAGCTTGGCGGAGAAATCGGCGGCTACGAGGCCATCCGACTTGGACGCGCGCGGATAGGAGTACGTCCAGGTATCGCCCACGCCCACCGGCTTGTCGGCAAATACAATCGTGAACGCTTGGCCCAGGCGCGGACCCAAGTCATCGTCGTCTTCAAAGCCCGACTGCTTTTGGAGGGCACCGTTGGCCCCTTGCACGGCCTTCACCACGTTGCCGGAAATTTCGTTGTCCTGCTCTTCACCGTTGACGCTAATGACGGAGGACACCGTCTTGGATTCCGTGGTGACCGAACCACCGCTGACGCTGCTGACCTTGGTCTCGGATTCATCGGTGATACGAAACTCGAGGGTCTGGCCTTCGATGGTCGCCTTCCCATTCACGTTCAGCACCGAACGCCAAATGGCGCCCGCCGAAGGTGAGAATGTGAGTAAGACCTTATCTTGTGCGGAGGCCGACGCCGCCACGGCTAACGCCATGACCGCCCAGGCCCCGATACGCATGGAGATACGCATGATTGGATTTCCTTACCTTTAGCGGCCCCGCCGCTAGTACCTTTACTTTGGCATAGTGCCCCCCGCTGCAACACAAGAAAATTTTGGGAGCGGGGCGGTTGGTGGGACTGATTTTGAAAACTTTCTGAAAGTGGGAGAAAACTGGCGGGAGAGTTGCGTAAGAACTGATGTCCAAGGTGGACTGCATGCCGCAGTGAAGCCGCAAGACGACAAGCACAAGACATTCGGCCGGCCAGTAGGTCGGCCATTTTTTTGCCTGGGGTTCGGCTCGGTAAGATGGTCCTGGCCATGGAGATCCTCCACTCGAAGACCGACATCCACTCCCCCGAAGCACGCGCCGACCGGGCCGAAATGCATCGCCTGCGCGAGGAACTGCGCGAGCGAGCGGCGGTGGTGAGCGCGGGAGGCGGCGCGGCCGCCGTGGAGAAGCACAAGTCGCGCGGCAAACTGCTCGCCCGCGAGCGGATTGACGGCTTGCTGGACCCAGGTTCTCCGTTCCTGGAAATCTCCCCCTTCGCCGCGTGGGACATGTACGACGGGGGCGCTCCGGCAGCGGGCCTGGTCGCCGGCGTGGGCCGCGTGCAGGGCCGCTTGGCGATGATTCTGGCCAATGATGCGACGGTGAAGGGTGGAACCTACTTCCCCATGACGGTCAAAAAGCACCTGCGGGCGCAAGAGATCGCCATGGAGAACCGCCTGCCGTGCGTGTACCTGGTGGACTCCGGCGGGGCGTTCTTACCGCTGCAAGCCGAGGTGTTCCCTGACCGCGACCATTTCGGACGCATTTTCTATAACCAAGCCAACCTGAGCGCGCGCGGCATCCCCCAGATTGCCGCCGTGATGGGCTCGTGCACCGCCGGAGGTGCTTATGTCCCCGCCATGAGCGACGAGACCGTGATCGTGAAGGAGCAAGGGACGATCTTTTTGGGTGGCCCGCCTCTGGTGAAGGCCGCCACGGGCGAAGAAGTGACGGCCGAAGAGCTCGGGGGTGGCGATGTTCACACCCGGCTAAGCGGGGTGGCCGACCACCTGGCCGAGGACGACGAGCACGCCCTCGAGATCGTCCGGTCGCTGTTCGAATCGTTGCCGTCGGGGCAGATCCCGGAAGGCGCCTTTGCCCGCGCCGCTCCGGCGCCGGTGGAAGAGCCGCTCTACCCCATCGAGGATGTGGACGCGCTGGTGCCCAGTGACACCAAGCGCCCCTTCCCGATGCGCGACCTGCTGGCCCACCTGCTGGATGGTTCGCAAATGCACGAGTTCAAGCCGCGCTTTGGCACCACGCTCATCTGCGCGTTCGCCCGGATTGAAGGGCACATGGTGGGCATCATCGCCAACGACGGTATTCTGTTCAGCGAATCGGCGCAAAAGGGTGCGCACTTCATCGAGCTTTGCCAGCAGCGCGGGGTGCCGCTGGTGTTCATCCAGAACATCACGGGCTTTATGGTGGGCAAACGCTACGAGAACGAGGGCATTGCCCGGCACGGGGCCAAGCTGGTGACGGCGGTCTCGACGGCCACGGTGCCCAAAATCACCCTCATTGTGGGCGGCAGCTACGGCGCAGGCAACTACGGCATGTGCGGGCGGGCGTATCAGCCCCGGTTCCTCTTTATGTGGCCCAACGCCAAAATCAGCGTGATGGGCGGCGAGCAAGCCGCCAATGTGTTGCTGACGGTGAAGATGGACCAGCTCGCGGCCAAGGGTGTGACGATGTCGCCGGAAGAACAGGACGCCTTCCGAAAGCCAATCCGCGAGAAGTACGAAGCCGAGGCCAACGCGTATTACTCCAGTGCGCGACTGTGGGATGACGGAATCATTGACCCGCACGACACCCGCCGGGTGCTGGGGTTGGCGCTCGAAATCTGCCGCAACGCCCCGGTGGAACCGGCCGGCTTCAGCTTGTACCGGATGTAATCTGGTCCGCGATCTCCAGGCCGCCCCGCACGACGGCCTGGAGCACCTCGGGTTGCTCGCGATAGCCATCGGTGAAGGCGGACACCACGTGCCACACGTCGCCCGGGCGGCGCACGGCGAGCAGATCGTGCCGCACTTGGTAGGCAGTGCCCGATTTGCTGAGGTAGTCCAGGACTTCGCCGGTCACTACTTCCCCGCCGTAGCCGACGACATGGAGGTCTTGACTTTGTGGGTCTTGGCTATGCAGGTCGCGGCGGTGAAGTTTTTGGAGCCACTCCTGGTTGCCAAAACGACCGGTGGCAATGCCGACCATGATCTCAGCGGCGGCGCGGGCCGTCATTGAGTTTGCGAGTTCACGGTTGGGGCCGTAGCCCTGTCGCTCCCGGCCGTAAGGGCCTTCGTTCCAGGTTTTCTGGCAGGCGTTGATGCCGGTGATGCCCTCGGCGGCTAACCAGCGATTCACGGTTTGCCGGTTGTGCATCCACTCGGCCAAGGAGTCGGGCGGGA
>CAZVHE010000063.1:0-4469 GCA_964627705.1 uncultured Chthonomonas sp. | reverse complement strand
CGTGTCGGTGATGAGGTCCACCACGTGCCCGGTGGCATCGTTGCTCGAATCCTGAATCATATCGCGGAAGGCCCGCTCATCCTCCTCGCTCAAAGTGAGCCCGCCAAGGGAGATGAGGAAGGCGGCGTATGCGGCGTAGACGCTCTTGACCACGCTGGCGGGATAGAACGGCCGGTCGCCGTACGCTTGGGCGTATTCCACACGTTGGCCGGGCCGCTGCACCCCCACCACGAGCGCAAGCTGGCTCTCTTTAGCCCCTATCTCGGCGGCCACCCGAGACAAAACGGCCTGGCAGGCGGCATCGGCAGAGATCATCGCCCGGTGTTACCCGGGCGAGACTCTACCAGGAGTGCCGATTTAGCCGCGCAGGGCTTGGTCGAGGTCGGCGAGGAGGTCCTCGATGTCCTCGATACCCACGCTGAGGCGAATGAAGTCCGCGCTCACGCCGGTGCTGGCCTGCTCCTCCGGCGTCAGCTGCTGGTGCGTGGTGCTGGCCGGGTGGATGACGAGCGACTTGGCATCGCCGATGTTGGCCAGGAGCGAGAACACCTTGAGGCGATCAATGAACGCCACCGCCGCTTCGTAGCCGCCCTTCACGCCGAAACCGAGCAACGCGCCGAAGTGACCCGGGCGGAACGTGGACTTCGCCAGTTCGTGGCTGGGGTGGCTGCTCAGACCCGGATAGTTGACCCAGCTCACATTCGGGTGCTGGCTCAGCCACTCGGCGATGCGCTGCGCGTTCTGGCTGTGCCGTTCCATGCGCAGGTGCAGGGTTTCCAGGCCCTGGAGAATCAAGAACGAGTTGAACGGACTGATCGCTTGGCCTTGGTCGCGCAGGCCCTGGACCCGCGCCTTGAGGCCGAACGCCACGTTGCCGAGACCCGGGAACGCCCCGAACGTCTCCCAGAACTTGAGGCCGTGGTAACTCGGATCGGGTTCGGTGAAGTTGGCAAAGCGGCCCGAACCCCAATCGAAGTTGCCGCCATCCACCAGGATGCCGCCGATGCTGGTGCCGTGCCCGCCAATGAACTTGGTGAGCGAGTGCACCACCACCGCCGCGCCGAGTTCAAACGGGCGCACCAGATAGGGGGTCGGGACGGTGTTGTCCACCATCAGCGGGATGCCGAGTTCGCGGCCCATGGCGGCCACGGCGGCAATCGGGAAGACGTCCACCTTGGGGTTGCCCACCGTCTCCGCGTAGTAAAGCTTGGTGCGGTCCGTGGTGGCACGGCGGAAGTTCTCCGGGTCGCTGGGGTCCACAAAGTGCACCTTGATCCCCATCTTGGGCAGGGTGTAGTGGAAGAGATTGTAAGTGCCGCCGTAGAGGCTGGCGCTACTCACGATCTCGTCGCCGGCCTCGCAGATAGTGGTGATGGCCAGCAGTTCGGCGGCCTGGCCGCTCGCGGTGGCGACGGCGTGGGAGCCGCCTTCCAACGCGGCGATGCGATTTTCCAGCACCGCCGTGGTGGGGTTCATGATGCGCGTGTAGATGTTGCCGAACTCTTGCAGGGCAAAGAGGCGCGCCGCGTGGCTGGTGTCGTCAAAGAGGTAGCTGGTCGTTTGGTAGATGGGGACGGCGCGGCTCTTGGTGGCCGGGTCGCCATCGAACCCCGCATGAAGGGCGAGAGTGCCAAAACCAGGGGTGGAAGTCTTGTTATCGGACATATGACTTACGATTATTTTGTCATGCCCGGGGTTTATGGCCCAGGGACTTGCGATTGTTTGGCCAAGGATTTCGTGGGAACTGCGGTGAGGGGTTGCGTGTTGAAGGGGTTACAAATGGCGGGTGGCACGGGCTGGAATCGAGAACTAAGCGTTGGAACGGTGGTGATCGTAACGATCTTCATGGGCCTGCTGGCGTACGTGTTGTGGCCCATAGGCTCCTGCGGGCCCATGTTTTGGCCGGGGTCGGCGGCCACTTGTCGAAGGATCTCTCAGCGAACGATGCTGCTGAACAACGCGAAGCAAGTGGGGGTGGCTGCAAACCTTTACGCAGCCGACTTCAACGACACCTTCCCCATCTGGTCATCGGCTCTCGGGCAGCCCGAGGTGTTGGATTCTGACCGCCTTTACACACAGGCTATGAAGCCATACACAGAGAACGACCGCATTTGGCAGCACCCGGTTGCGAGACTCGATGTGGATGGACTGAAGCACGGTTTTGCCTACAATTTCTGGGGGTTGGGAGGCATTTTCCAGTGCGCAAACCCCACTTATGCGGCGACGTCACCGCTCTGCACCGACCGGACGGAAGCCCGCTTTGCAGAGTTCGCCGATGAAAAGTACAACCGCCCGGCCCGGACGAGCGAGATTGCCGACATCAGCAACACCGTTCTCTTCACCGAGGGTTCGGTACTGGCCCGTCCGCCGCAGTTCGGCATTGCCTTCCCGCAGGCGGATGCCAAGTACATCGGCGTATGGTCGCTCACCAAAGCGGGCGAGGGCCCGCTCTCCGGCCCGGCGGGGGTTTCAGATGCCAAAGGCGCCTTGGCCCGTTTCCTCTCTGGCACCCGCACCACCATGGTCGGCACCGATTCGTCCGCCAAGTCCAAGGCCACGAGCGAACTCTACGGCAACGCGTACTCCACCCCGGACTGGCAAGGCAGGCTCACGAACAACTGGGGATGGTGCCGCGAGGCCAGCGACCCTCCAGTGGGCTCCGCCGCCTTCAAGCTAAAGCAAGAGAAATTAAAGTAAAATGAAAGCAGGAGGGGTTGGCCCTTCCTTGGAACACCGCGATGAAGCGACGTGCCTTTACCCTTATCGAACTCCTTGTCGTGATTGCCATCATTGCCATCCTGGCGGCGATCCTCTTCCCCGTGTTTGCCAAGGCCAAGAATGCGGCCAAGCAAACCCAGACCGTGAGCAATGTGAAGAACATCTCGCTCGGCTTCCAGCTCTACCTTCCGGACTACGACGACACGTATCCGCTGTGGAGCGCTGCCATGGGCTTGCCCACCACGTTCAACCTGGAATTTATGTACCCGAACCTGGTGAACCCGTATATCAAGAACGGGGTCAACGCCACCACCGGAGAACTGCAAGGCATTTGGGCCAGCCCGAACTCCAAGACGTACCTGAGCAACATCAGCAACACGTTCGCCTACAACCACTGGACTCTGGGCGGCTTCTCGTCCTGTGCGCGCCAAACGGGCTTCCCGCTCCCTGCCATCTGCACGGGTCGATCGCAAGCCACCTATGCTGAGTTCGCGGACGAAAGCTACAACTTCCCCGCCAACGCTACTTCGCTGGCGAATGTGGCCGAAACGATCGTGATTCACGACGGTGCGCAACTCAGCCGCCCGCCGCAGTACGCCATCGCCTTCCCGACCGGTGACGCGCAGTTCATCGGGGTGTGGGGCCCGCACGACCTTGGTCGAGGCCCGCTCAGCGGCCCGGCTGGCATCAGCACCCGCACCGGGGCCGTCGCCCGCCTGCAGGCCGGCAAGAAGACGGTCGTCGGTTACGCCGACAGCCACGTGAAGGTGGTGGCCTCGAGCTCGCTCTACCACAACCTGTATTCCACGCCGGACTGGCGCGGCGCCCTGAACGACAACAAGGGTTGGAGCCGAGACTGGGGTTATTGATGAAGACCTTCAGTTGGGTGGCCGTGCTGGCCCTGGTTTCGATGGTTTTGACGGCTTGCAGTTCGCCGGAACCGGCTACGCCCGAGGGTCAAGCCCCGGGTGCAGATCAGGCGCAAGCCCCCGACATGCAGTAAGGCTCCTTTTGAGCTAAACAAGAGCGACCGCTCGGACCTCAACGCGAGGCCGGGCGGTTGTTCGTTATCGGCAGGCCCGAAGGCGCGAGTGCGGGCAGTAGAATGGAGGCCATGCCCCTCGCCAAGAAGACGATTGCCGACCTGAACGCCGCTGGTCAGACCGTGCTGGTGCGCTGCGACTTCAACGTGCCGCTGGATGGCGACCGCATCACCGACCCACGTCGTATCCAAGAATCGCTGCCCACCATCAAGCATCTGCTGGCGCAAGGAGCCAAGGTAGTTCTGTGCAGCCACCTGGGGCGGCCCAAGGGCAAGCGCGCACCGGAACTCAGCCTAGCCCCAGTAGCGGCCGCGCTGAGCGAGATGCTCGGCCAACCCGTGGCCCTGGCCCCGGACTGTGTAGGCGAGGAAGTGAAGGCCCAGGTGGCAGCCCTGGCCCCCGGCCAAGCCCTGCTGCTGGAGAACCTGCGCTACCACGATGCCGAGGAAGCCAATGACCCCACCTTTGTGGCGCAGCTGGCGTCACTGGCGACGGTGTATGTGAACGATGCCTTTGGCACCGCCCACCGCGCCCACGCCAGTACCGAGGGCGTGGCCCACCACCTGCCGGCCTACGCGGGCTTCCTGATTGAAAAGGAACTCCGCTACTTGGGGGCGGCGCTGGATGAACCCAAGCGCCCGTTTGTGGCGATTCTGGGCGGGGCGAAGGTGGCCGACAAGATCCCGGTGATTGAGAGCCTGCTGCCCA
>CAZVHE010000062.1:6428-13832 GCA_964627705.1 uncultured Chthonomonas sp. | reverse complement strand
GCGCCCGGAAGGCACTGATGGCCGAATCCATGGCCTGGAATCGTGCCTTGAGACTGGCTTCACGGAGCGCAAGCACGGCCTCACGGTTGGCGATCGTGCGATCAATATCAGCGATCTGACTCGTGAGCGAGTCATCCTGCGCCTTGAAAATGCCCTTCACCGAATCAGAAAAGAGCAGCATCTGGTTCTCCAGGCGCGCCGCCAGGCCCTGCGAGAACGTCACGGTGCCGACATTGCCGGTGGCCGTGCCCGAATAGCGTATTTGAACCCCTTCGGTATTCGCGTTGCCACTGTTGCCAGTGAGCAGAGTTCCGAGGCCGGTGGCAGCCTCGCCGTTGATCGTGCCCTCCACGTCCACCCCCGCCGTGATATTGCCGCCGCTGGTGCCGATGCCACTAGTGCCGGCCGCGCTGGCGAAGTTACTCGTCACCGTAAAGGCCCCCGGCGTACCTTTCGTCTTGCTGGTGATGCTCAGCGTTCCGCTACTGTAGCTGGCCGTGACGAGATCTTTGAGGCGCGAATCGCTATTGATAAGGTTCGCGATCTCAGATTGGTCAATGCCGCTGGGAATCGAAAACAGAACGTTGGAGTTCCCGAAGATTGAGCCGCTAAACGTTAAGATTTCTCCCGCCACTTGCGGGGTTCCGCCCACAGGATCCGAGGCCACCAGGTGTGCGGTCGCTGCTCGCGTGATCACAACGCTGGCTGCGGACAGGTTTCGGCTGGCATTGGTACCTGTTATAAATGCTAGGTCCGCACCGGTGGTCGAACCGGCGTTGGAGAAGAGCTTGCTCACGCCCGAGGCGTTGTTCGTCAGCGCTTCTCGCAGTCGAGATTCGTCCAGTGTGAGTTTGCCGGTGTTATCCCGACCGAATCCGATTTGCAACAGCGAGTTGAGGTCACCCGTGGCCGCATCCGGTTTGGTCTGGAAGATCAAGTCGGACATGATGTCTTCCAATTGGCGGGCGATCGGGTCGCCAAAGAGAGCGCCACTCTCAAAGGTCTCGGCATCAAAGCTGCTGTTCTGGCGGATGAAACCGTTGAGATTGTTGTAAGCATCCGCAAAGGCCTTGAAGGAATTGACCACCGTGTCGGTGTCGCGCTCCACTGTGATCAGCGACTCTTCCGGCGTAGTGGCATTGGCCTTCTTTAGTGTCATCGTCACGCCGTTCACGGCGGTGGAGACGGTGTTGGTAGTACTGCGCATGGCAATGCCATCCAGGGTGAACATGGCGTCCTGTGCCGCCGTCACCGGCTGGGCAAAGTTGTTTTGGAAGATGCCAAGTTGCTTCAGCACGCCCGAGGTGTCGGTGAGGAGCGTGTCCAGACTTGCGCCATCCAGCTCCAAGTACGAGCGGTTCGTGGCGGAGTCGGTCTTCACCGTCGCCGTCACGCTTCCTTCGGCAGAAATCTTGGTGGCCAGGGAGTCCAGCGTATCCGTGGCAAAGTCCACGGTCACGGTCGTGCCGTTGACATCGAAATCGGCAGTGCCGGTAAGGCCAGTCAAACTGCCCAGACTTTGGCTGGCGCTGGCAAAGCTGACACTACGCGCCGTGGTGCCCGTGGCATCGCGCAACGAGCTTGTTCCGCCCAGGAATCCGAGCGAAGCCAGGGCGGTGCCGCTTACGTTGGCCAACGAAATGGCATTCTTCTGCCCGGTGGCGGTGGAACTGAGGCTGAGATAAGCGTCGCCAGTCTGGCCCGTGATCACGTTGGCACTCACGCCTACGCCCAGCGCATTTACTTTCGCGGCAATGCCCGCGAGCGTGTCGGTCGCCGCCACTTCCAGGATCTTGCCATTCACGGTGAACGTGCCGGTGTAGCCGAGAGCGGTCGAAGAACTGGCCTGCACCGTGCTGGTGGATCGCTGCGCGGCCGCCAGTTGAGAAACCTTGAGCAAGTATGAACCCGGGTTCGCCGCCGCCGAGACGCTTACGGTCGCCACGTCGGTGTTGGCACTCGTGCCCTTCACCGCATTCAGAGTCGCTGACTGCTTGAGAGTGCCGAGCGAGGCCGCCACACTCGAGGTGCGGGCTTTGAGTTCGTTGTAGTAAGCCTGGCGGGTCTGGATGCGCGTCTTTTGCGTCTGCATCCGGTTGATTGGTAGCCGCTCTAGGCTAATGAGCTGAGAAACGATGGAAGCGGTGTCGATCCCCGACCCCAGGCCGGAAAACGTGATTCCACTCAGACTTCCGTTGATACTCATCGTATTCCTTCCTTCGGCGTTTGGAGGCGCCGCCCTCCTGCGGAAATTGCGGGACCCGAACCAAACTTAAGCGCTGGCTGCGACCTTGGCTTGCTCCATGTCTTTCACAGTCGCCTCCACAATCTCGGTCAGGTCGGCATCGGAGAGATTCAGCCATTCCGCGAACTTCGGATCCAGCGGATAGATCTCTTCGGCCGATTCCGGCTCGATAATGCGATTGACAATGCGGTCCGCCAAGTGCACACAGGCCACCGTCGGGTTCAGAGTTTCGGCCGTCGGGTCACCGTCGTGATCGCGGATCATCTCCACGAGGTCCATCGGGAACGACCAGCGTTCCGCAAGAGAGGCGCCCAGATTGGCGTGGGTGGTGCCCAGCACCTGCCGTTCCACCTCGTGCAGCGGCGCGACTTGCTTCTTACTGCGAGTTTGAACTTCGGTGTAGGGGATGTTGAAAAGGGTCAGCAGGAACAGTTGGCCGATATCGTGGAGTAGGCCCCCAATCAGCGCCGCTTCCTGTTGCGGCTTAGCGAGGCCCTTCTTGACGGCAATGCGGTGGGCCGCACTGGCACTGGCAAAGGACTGCTCCCAGCACTGCTGCTGCAAGGCCTGGATACGCGGGCTTGTGGTGTTGAGCGCGTTCAGCACGCCGATGCTCAGGGTTACGTTGCGCAATTGGTTGAGGCCCAAGATTTGGATCGCTTGGTTGACGCTAGAGATCGTGCGCGGCATCCCAAAGTACGGTGAGTTGACGGTCTTGAGGACTTTACTCGTGATCGCGGCGTCGGCCGTAATGATCTTTTCGATCTGTGCAGCACTGGCTTCACCTCCTTCAATGGCGCGGACGACACGCATGACCGTGGTGGGCATGGCGGGCAAGTCCACCATGGCCTTTTCGATGTAGCGCCGAAGCAAGAAGTTTTCCGAACGAGCTGACATGATTGCGATCTCTCTCTCTATGGGGGTCAGGGGCTGTCTAGGCCGATTCCTTCAAAACGATTCCATTGACATCGGCGATGAGCGCCACGTTGCCATCGCCCAGGATGGTGGCGCCGCTGATGCCAGGGACTTCGCCGCAGAAGCGGCTGAGCGACTTGATGACGACTTCCTTTTCTCCCACGAGGCCGTCAACCGCCAGACCAATTCTTCGTTCTGCCAATCCCACTACGACAACGTATTGGCCGTCCTCGGTGGAATCTTCACGGCTTTGAATGGCAAACATGTCATTCAGTCGAACTAAGGGCAGGGTTTGACCTCGAAGGACGATGACTTCGTTGCGGTTCACCGATTGAATGCTCTCGGTTTCCACCAAGAGTGTCTCCACCACGCTGCCCAGGGGGAGGACGATGACTTGCTCACCCACCTTGGTCAGCAGACCGCGAATGATGGCGAGCGTGAGCGGCAAGCGGAGCACAAAGCGGGTGCCCTTGCCGACTTCGGTTTCGAGGTCGATGAGGCCACCCAAGCGCTGCAGGTTGGAGCGGACAATGTCCATCCCCACGCCGCGTCCGCTGACCTCGCTGACTTCGGCGGCGGTGCTGAATCCGCTGGAGAAGATGTATTGGAGAGCTTCGCGCTCGGTCAAGCGTTCGGCTTGATCCTTGGTGAGCAGCCCCTTTTCGACGGCCTTCTTGCGAATCCGCTCGGCATCAATGCCGCGCCCGTCGTCGCTGATCTCGATAACAATATGGTTGTCTTGGTGACACGCCTTCACCAGCACGCGGCCCTGGCGCGGCTTGCCGACTTGTTCACGGGTGTCGGGATCTTCCAGACCGTGGTCCACGCTGTTCCGCAGGATGTGCAGGAGCGGGTCGCCAATGACTTCGATCACGCTGCGGTCGAGTTCGGTTTCTCCCCCCACCAATTCCAGCTTCACGTCCTTGCCCAGCTTGTTCGCCAGGTCGCGGACGACGCGGGGGAAGCGGTTGAACACTGTCTCAATCGGCATCATGCGAGCCTTCATGATCTGGTCCTGCAGGTCGCTGGTGATGCGCGCGATGTGGCTGACGGTCTCTTCGAGCGCGTCAATGTTGGGGTCGTTGAACTTGGAGCCTAGCTCGCTGCCAATCTGGGCGATGCGGGTGCGGTCAATGACCAGTTCCCCGATGAGGTTCATCAGTGCGTCCAGACGAGTCACATCTACGCGCACCGTTTGACCGGAAACTGAGGCCGCTTGTTTGTTGGCGTCGTTGCTCGATGCCTTAGCGGTGGGTGCGGCAGGAGCGGCAGGAGCGGCCGGAGCCGCCGGAGCCGCCGGCGTGGCAGGAGCCGTCGGAGCCGCTTCGTCCTCGTTCGAAACGACGGTGAGTTCAGGTGCGGCTTCCGCCGACCACGGACTCAAAACCAGGCTATCAATCTCACTGATGCCCTTGAGTTGGGCAAGCAATTCATCGTCCGCCGGACCACCCTGGAACAAGGCAAGGAACTGAAGGTTGAACTTCTCTTCCTCAAGGTCCTCGACGGAGGGGACGGTCGCCAGGAGCTCAGCAACTTCCGTGAGAACGCCGGTGACCATATAGGCCCGGGCAAACTTCATCACGCACTCAGGATTGAGCGTCACGCGCAGTTGTCGGATCGGAGCCTGCTCGGCGGCTTGCTTTAGCGAATCCACCAGTTCGGGGCTGAGGGGCAGGGATTCTTCTTGCGGGCCACTGGCAGCCGCCGGGGCTGCATTTGCTGCCACAGGTGCAGACGAGCCGTTCACGAAGCCCTGAAGTTGAGCTACCAATGCGCTGCAATCGGCCTGGTCGCCGTTGCCCTCGCGGATACTCACCACCATCTGGCGCAGTTCGTCCTGGCACTGCAAGAGCGCGTCCGCAATCTCGGTGGAGACCAGCAACCGGCCTTCGCGCAGCTGATCCAGCACATTTTCCATCTCGTGGGTTAGTTCGGCCATGCCAGCAAATCCCATGGCACGGCTTGATCCCTTGAGCGTATGCGCCGCCCGGAAAATGATCTGCAGACGCTCGCTGGTCGGATCCTCCTCCAGCTTTAACGTCTCTTGCTCTAAAATTTCAATCTGTTCGTCGGCCTCTTGTAAAAAGAGGTCGACATATTGGCTCATATCCAGTTCGGCGCTCATGGTTCTCTCCCTTGCGTTTACGCAGCCAAGGCGCGGTCGAGGTTCAGTAGGGTCACCAGCTCGGCGTCACGCTTCGCGACGGCTTCCACAAATTCGGTTTGGTCATCGTTGGCCAACGACGGGGTCGGCTCGATATGTTGGCCTTCCAGCGTGACGACTTCGTTCACCGCGTCGACGATGATGCCGACCTGGCCATCTTCCGCGTCCACCACGATGATGCGGCTGCTGTCGGTTTCCTCCACGACTTCCAGCCCCATGCGGACCCGCAAGTCCACCACCGGGATGGTTTTGCCGCGCAGGTTTACGAGGCCACGGATGTGGGCCTCGGTGCGCGGAATCGGCGTGATGTCCCGCATCCGGATGATCTCGTTGACTCGAAAAATGTCAATGCCGTAGGATTCTCCGCTCAAACGGAAGACTACGGTTTGGCGATCCTCAACGTGCTGGACCTGACTGGTGCTGGCTTCGATTTCCGGGCCGACAATGGCGTCTTGACTCATCTTCGTGAATGCGGCACTCCCCCGCACAAATGATTGTTGGCACCGCCCCTGGCAATCTTTACGGTTCCGGGCTGCAGGTTCTCCGGGGCCCGCCCGGGCCGAATGTCGGAGATCACCGGCCCCCATTCCGCACACTCAACAAGGCATGAGCACCTCCGTTTCTTCCATCCGCTTGATCGCCGTGGACTGCGACGGCACGCTGCTCACCCGGGCGCGCACCCCGCACCCGGATTCGGCGGCGGCTTTGCGCCGCGCTCAAGAAGCGGGGATCATGGTCGTACTGGCCAGCGGACGGGCCCCCAGCACCATGACGCCGATTGCCCAGGCGGTGGGCTTGCAAGGCCCCATCGTGAGTTGCAACGGGGCGTTGGTGCTAGACGCGAAAGGCGAGACGATTGCCCACTTTCATCTAGCGGATGAGATACGTGACGAACTCGTGCTGTACGGCCAATCGCGGACCCTCCACACGAACCTCTATTCGGGTAGCCAAGTCCTCATGTCCACCGGCGGCGAGTTTGCGCTGGCGTATCAGCGGCGCACGGGGCTGGGTCCGGTGCCGGTGGTGGGATACGAAGCGATGACCCAGCATACGGCCACCAAGTTGCTCTACTTCGACCTTCCGCCCGTGATTGAAGACGCGGTGGCCAACGCCCCCGGTCGCCACGGCACGGATTACGAACTCGTTCGCAGCGAGGCTGACTACGTCGAGTTCTTGCCCTTCGGCATCCACAAGGGGCGGGGCCTACAAATCCTTTGCGAGACGCTCGGCATTCAGGCGCATGAAGTTGCGGCCATCGGCGACTACTTTAATGACAAAGAAATGTTGGAGTGGGCGGGCTATGCCGGCGCGATGGGCGGAGCGCCCGATGGCCTGAAAGCCGTGGCGGACATAGTGGTGCCGGGGCACGACGAAGGCGGCGTGGCGAACTTTGTGGAGTCCATCCTGAACCCGTAATCGAGTGCTATACTGGCGGGCATGAGAGAGGGAGCGATGCGAGTCCTTTGGATGCTGGGCGCCACCTTAGCGGCGACATTCAGTCAGGCCGCCACGATTACGGTGACGAAGCCGACCGATGGCGAATATCTCGGCCGCACCAACAACGTTCAGATTAACATCACGGGTTCCAACCGTGAAGCCACGGTGGTGGTGACGGCGACCAATGTGGCGAACCCCACGAACCGTGTCTCCGTGGAACGCAAGTTCACGCCCGAGCCGGGCGGCGATGCTACGGGCACGATTCCCCTCAACTTCGGTGAGACCTCGCCGCAGGGTGCCTACAACATTCAGGTCGTGGCCACCGAGCCGGGCAACACCTACAACACCGTGCCGCCGATCCCGGTGATTGTGGACATCCGCAATCCCAAGATCGTGGACTTCGACCCGATCAGCAACTCCTTTGTGGATGGCACTGTCAACATCCGCGCGACGCTGGACGAGCCGAACATCAAGGAATGGCGCGTGCGGGTGAACAATAGCGACATCCCCAACAACAGCGGCAACACCGAAGATATCAACGTGGTGTGGGACGCCAGCTCGATCCTCACCGACGGAACTCAGAACATCGAATTCCGAGTGGAAGACCTCGCCGGTAACGTGACGAACCGGAACGTGAGCGTGA
>CAZVHE010000062.1:1552-6418 GCA_964627705.1 uncultured Chthonomonas sp. | reverse complement strand
GCCCAGCGCGTCAACGGCCGCGCCCCGGTGATCTCGATCCTCGCCCCGGCCAATGGCACCACCCTGTTCCCGCGCAGTTCGCTGGCCGTGGTGCTGAACGTGCAAGATCAGTTTGCCAATGCGATTGACCGCACCGGTGTAGACGTCACCCTGGTGAGCATGGACAACCGATTCTTGGCACGCGTCAGCCGCCGCTCCATCCGCACCGATGGCAACCGCATCGTTTGGACCGGTCGGGTGCAATCCAAGTTCCGATTGCCGGGTCAGTTTAAGCTCGTGGTGACGGCCGTGGACAAGGCCGGAAACGTCGCCGCACGCCAAGAGGTCGTCCTGCGGGTCCAAGGTCAGTAGGCGCGGCATAATGAGGACTTACACCGTCTTGGAACAGGTACGCATGATGAAGAAGTTGCCCATGAGAGTGTCGCTGGTCGTTTCGGCGCTCAGCGGTTCGGCATTGAGCCTGGCTCAGGTCCCTGATCTCGTCAATGCGCTGGATGCCGGCGGGCGAACGATGGGGGCGGGCGGCGCGTTTTACGCCACTGATGCCAACACCTATTCGGCGCTGAGCAACCCCGCCAACTTGGGCTTCATCAACAGTTCGCAGTTCGGCATTGCCTTCCGCAACCTGCCGACGAGTCGTCAGCGCGTGAGCGGCAGCTTTACCAACCGCACGTTCAATGGCGAAGAGTTCTTTGGCAAGCGCGCCATCACTCACGTGGGCTACGCCACGCCGGTGGCCACCGGCACGATTGGCCTGAGCTTCACCACCGGTGGCTACCTGCGCAACCAGCAGTCGGGCACGGGCCTGGCCAACGGCCAACTGCGAGTGGACAACTACTTTGAAGAGACCATCAGCCAGACGGACTTCTTCACCATCAGCTACGGGCGCAATTCGGGCCAAACCAACTACGGCTTTGGCATCGTGGTGGCCAACCAGTACATCAAGAACGAGCGCAACCTGACAATCGTAGACCCCTCGAATAACTCAACCGTGGGTACACAACAGTCCAGCGTGAGTGGCAACGGCACGGGCCTGGGCGCGGTGGTGGGCATCAGCCACACCCCGGTCAATAACCCCGATCTGAACGTTGCATTCAGCCTGCGTACGCCGATTTCGCTGGAGGGCAACACCAGCACCGAAGCCATCTACGACCGAGTGCCCGGGAAGGCCACTCTCGGCCTTGCGATGAGGACTGACGGACGCTTTGGATCGGATGACTTCATGGTTTACGGTTTTCAAGCCGACTATTACTTCGGAGGTCAGTCAAACCGCGTGATCCCGCGTAAGAACCACCTGGTTCTGGGCGGAGGGCTTGAATACAATCTGTTCAAGTTCGATGCACGTTGGCCGATCCGTTTTGGTGTCCAAATGGCACCGGGCGGAGGCGCAGGGTTTGATGAGCGCCACGCGCTAACGTTCGGTTTGGGCTACCGCCCCTACTCGAACAAGTACGCGGTGGACCTCAACTTTGCCTCCCCCACCGGGGGCGGGCCAGTCGACATGTCGCTCGGCATCACGTATGCCGTCGGCGGGGTCAAGTAAAGAAGGAACTTCACAAAGGCAACGGAATGAGGGCAAACCGGGTCTCGGCAATTTTGATGGTGGCCGCGCTAAGCGCAGCCGCCTGGGCGCAGTCATGGAGTGAGGCGTACGAGCAAGGGCTCAGCGCCGCCAAGAGTAAGCAGTGGGCTGTCGCCCGCGAAGCCTTTTTGAACGCGGCCGCAATGCGGCCCGAGGATCAATCAGAACCCACGCGCCTTCCGGCCCCGGTGACCGAGCGCCGCGAGTGGCGCAACGGCAGCCCATATTCTCCCAACTTCTTGGCTGCCTACAGCGCGTACCGCTCGGCCCTGGAAGAGAAGAACGACGAAGTCAAGACGGGCATCCTGCGCACCGCCGCCATGGAGCTCAGCACGCTGATTGACAAGAATCAGCGGTCCGCCGAGACGTTCTACTTCCTTAATCAGATTTACATTGTCCTGAACGATGCCCAGATGCAGCGGGAAGTGGAAACGCGGTGGAAGGCCCAACCGGCCACTTGGCGCGTGGATACCTCCGTTTTGGATCCGAACGAAACCGCGGCCCTCGCGGCGATCACCGGCCAGGCCGTGGCGAACAACAATCAAGGCAACCAATCGGGGATGGTGAACCCGACCCAAGTGATTGGCGTGGGCAACCAATCCGGAAATCAAGCCGGTAACCAAGCCACGACACCGCCGGTGCCGACTGGCCCGAGCGACCGTGTGCCGGTGGTAGCCACTAAGTTTGCCCTCATCATTGGCAATAGCGAATCGAGCCTGGACAACTACAAGCAGTCATTTGCTCAGAACGACGCTAACCTGCTACGCGATGCCCTGTTGCAGCACGCGGGCTACGCGGATGAGAATACGGTGATCCTGCTGAACGTGAGCGCAGAAGAAATCAAGAACCAAGCCGCCGCCCTCGCTGAGCGCATGCCGCAGGACGCCACGCTGTTCCTCTTCTTTGCCGGTGCAGGCTTCAATATCGACGGTAAGGACTACCTCGCCGGCGTGGATGTGAACGGCACCAGCGACACCAGCCGCATGGTAGCCAAGGTTGAGCTGTTCCGCCCGTTCTTCATGAAGGGTGCACGCGTCTTTTCCTTCTTCCAAGTGCGCCGCGCCATGGCCAACGGTCGCTACTTCGGCGAAGAAGTTCCGATCTTCGGCTTCCTCTCGCAGATGCAGTCCACCATGAGTGGGGGCGACGTCATCGGTCTGATGAACGGTGGCAGCGTGAACGGGGTTTTCACCCGGGCACTGGTGGCTGTGCTACAGCGCTACCGCACCAACCGCGTACCCATTGCCGAATTCGGTTGGCAGGTGTTCTACGAAATGCGACGCGTCGGTGGCGGGACCACTGGTGGAGGTGCGGGCCAAACCGCAACCCTCCCGGCCCTGCGCAACATGGGCGAAGACTCCCGGTTCTGAGCTCTAAGACTTAGGCACAAAAACCTCCTCCGGCATGTGGCCACGAGGAGGTTTTTCTTTATTTCTCAGTTGCTTTCTCAGTTGCGCTGAGTTAACCCAGGTGTTCGCGGTGGGGCAAGCGATCCCAGGCCAGCAACAAACCATCCAGAGTAAGGGTGGGATAGTGATCTTCCAGCATCTCCGAGATGGGCAGGAAGAGAGTGCCTAACCCGCCGGTGCTGATGACATGCACCTCACCCTGCAGTTCGGCCTTGATGCGCCGGGCCACGGCATCAATGCCCCCGGCGTAGCCAAACATGAAGCCGCTCTGCAGCGCCCCTACGGTTTGCGTGCCAATGGCGCGTGCGGGCGTTTCCAGGGCAAAGGTGGGGAGCTTGGCCGTCTTCCCCGCCAGGCTTTCCAAGGCCACGTGCGGCCCCGGCATGATCGCCCCGCCCACATAGGTACCCTCGTGGTCAATCACGTCGAAAGTCGTGGCCGTGCCGAAGTCCACCACAATACAGGCGGTGCCAAATCGCTCCCAAGCCGCCAGCGCATTGGCCAATCGGTCGGCCCCGACGGCGTGAGGCGGATCGTAAGTGACTCGCAGGCCGACCTGGTCTCCCCGCCGCAAGAATGTCGCCGGTTGCTGCAGGTACTTTGCGCAAAATCGCTCCCAATTGCGCTCGGTGGGCGGCACCACGCTGGCAATCATCACGCCGGAACTCACGAACGGCAACGCGGCGAGGTCAAACAAGGGCTTCAATAGCCCCGCAATCTCGTCTTCAGTGCGGGCATGGTCGCTCTCCAGCCGCCAGTGGGCGAGCCACTGACCACCCTCGTGGATGCCCACGACGGTCTGCGTATTGCCAACGTCAATCGCCCAAAGCATCGGTTAAATCTACTTTACCGGCGACTTCCCCGCCCCGCGCGGCGACCAGCGCCTCGCCCACCAGGGCCACAGCTCGCTCCACGGCCGGTCGGTCTGGCCCTTCGGCCATCACCCGGATCATCGGCTGCGTGCCGCTGGCCCGCACCACCAGGCGCCCTGCGCCTAGTCCGGCTTCGGCCTGCTGCATGGCGGCCTGGACGCTGGCTTCTTGCTCCCAACCCGCGATTTGCCCAACATGCACGTTCCACATGATCTGCGGCCAGTTGTCGAACGGGAAGGCGAGGTCGGCCGCCCGTTTGCCTTCTCGGCGCAGCACCCGCAGGAACTCCAGGGCCGTAATCAAGCCGTCCCCGGTGGGACCACGCTCGGCAAAGATGATATGCCCGCTTTGCTCGCCACCCACCTTGGCTCCGGTCTGGAAAATGCGCTCGGAAACCTTCTTGTCGCCCACCGGCGTGCGCTCCATGCCAATGCCGGACTGCTTGAGGTGAGCCTCAAAGCCACCGTTGCTCATCACGGTGCCCACCACCGGGCTGCTGCCCCAGTGCGCGGCCCACAGGGCCATGGTGCGGTCGCCGTTGATCAGGCGGCCCTGCTCGTCGCTGAACACCGCGCGGTCTGCATCTCCATCGTAGGCAATCCCCACCGCGCCGAGCTTGGCGGCCATGGCCATCATCACTTCGGGCTTGGTGGCCCCGCCTTCGGCATTGATATTCAAGCCATCCGGCTGGTCGCCGATAACGTGAACTTCCGCACCCAGACGCCGCAGCACCTCCACGCCCCAGTGGTAGCCCGCGCCGTGCGCAGCATCCACCACCAGCTTCATGCCATCCAGACGTTCGGGCACCAGATTCACCAGCCAATCGGCGTATGCATTGAGGGAATGGCCCGTATTCAGTAAGCCCAGTTCGGCCCCTTCGCGGGTGCCGGTGGGGGCTTCGTGCCAGCGTTCAGAAATCCAGGCTTCGGTGGCATCTTTGGCCTTGGCACCGTCCGCTTCAAAGAACTTGATGCCGTTGTCCGGGGCCGGGTTGTGGCTCGCC
>CAZVHE010000062.1:0-1535 GCA_964627705.1 uncultured Chthonomonas sp. | reverse complement strand
CCTCGTTCCGCACCAGCCAGCTTATGGCTCCGGTGGGGGCCACGCCCACGCTGTCGCAGTCCACTCCTCGGCTAGTCGCTCCGGCGGCGAATGCCGCCCCCAGCATGGCGCCGCTGCGGCGCGTGTCGCGCCCCACGACGATGCGTAGAGGCTGGTTGTGCGCGTGCATCCACTCCGCCGCCCATTCGCCCAGGCGCGTGGCAAAGGCGGGGGTCAATTCACGCCCGGCCACGCCACGAATGCCATCGGTGCCGAACTTCAGCCGGCCGATGACATCAGGCATCCGGGGCCACCGTCACTCGCACCTGCGCGGGGCGAATGATGCGCCCGTGCATCTCGTAGCCGGCCGTGATTTCATTTAGAATCGTATCGGGTTCGTGCTCGGAGCTGGGCTCGGCCACAATCGCCTCGTGCCGCTCGGGGTCGAAACTCATGCCCTCGGTTGGGATGCGCTGCACCCCCACACTTTCGAGCGCTTGCCGCAGTTGCCGCTCCACGCCCCCCACGCCTTCTAGGATGCGTTCCGGGTTGGCGCCGTCCTGCAGGGCCGCCATAGATCGCTGGAAATTATCGAGCACGGGCAAGAGCGATTCCACCAAGGGGCGCGGCCCAAACTTCTTCTCGTCCTCCATTTGCTGGCGGAGACGGCGCATGATGGTTTGGCTCTCGGCCTGCACGCGCAACACTTGCTCTTCGGCGGCTTGTAGGCGGCGGGCGCATTCGGCCAACTGCTCCTGCAAGGCCGCGATTTCCTGATCGCGAGGATCAACTTCCTCCGGCGGCGCGGTTTCCGTCACGTCCGCCGAATCCGGGTTCACCATTTCATCAGGTACGCCATTCATAAACTTGAAGGTACCCCTCCCTGGCCCCACCGGGCTGGGAAGTCTCAGGCTCGCTTAGCGGTAGTTGGTGAAGCCCGGAACGTAGGGCAAATCCTGCGCCTTGACCCACGTTATCGCCTTTTGCAGGTCGTCCTTGCTCTTGCTACTGACGCGGATGGCGTCGCCTTGGATCTGGGTGTTCACCTTCAGCGCCTTGTTCTCCTTGAACATTTTGTTAAGCGCCTTGGCTTCGTCCGAACTGAGACCGCTTTTGAGCTTCAGAGTCTGCTTGACCGTCATCTGTCCGCTCTCTTCCACCTTGCCTCGCTCCACCATCTTCAGGTCGATGCCACGCCGAATGAGCTTGCTCTCCACGATGTCGCGAAGTTGGTCCATGCGAAACTCGTCGTCGGCCACCATCTTCACCTCGAGCTTTTCGAGTTCAACGGATGCCTTCGAGCCCTTGAAGTCGTAGCGGTTGGCTAGCTCTCGTTGGGCTTGGTCAATCGCGTTTTTCGCTTCCATTTCATCCACTTTCGCGACGATGTCAAAGGAAAATTCACTGGCCATGTTGCCATTCGGTATACCCGCGCCATGGTGGGGCACATCGATACGGTCTGGGCCGGAGTGACAGACATGGATCGTTCCGTAACTTTCTATACGGCGTTGCTTGGGCGGGAGCCCGCTTACGCCAGCCCGCATTGGACGGCGTTC
>CAZVHE010000061.1:0-13906 GCA_964627705.1 uncultured Chthonomonas sp. | reverse complement strand
GGACACCGGTTTCTGGTACCGCCAGTCGGGGTTCGAGTCCCTGTCGGGCAGCCAAGAATTTTGGAGGGCGCTTCACGGCTTCGAATAGCCGGTCAATTGTGAACTGCCGTCACATCGAACTCGTAAAGTGCCTTGTTACTGTTCCTTTTCCGAATAATCTCCACCTGAATATCGTTGAATCCCAATTCCTCCAACATAATTGCATACCACTGATGAACAGGGACTTCGTGCTTGAAAAAAACAGAGTTTCCAACGATGTATGAGAGGCGCCCTCCCGGCTTGAGGATACTCTTAACGCTCTTGAAGTGTTCCCACATATCATGATGGTATTTTTGGACGTAGGTAGCTAATATATTGCCATTCTTTCCTCCATCGCTCCGAATCGCACTGCATACCACCTCCATTTCCGAATCGACTGGAGTGCACGTCGAGGGCTTCCATGAATTGAGCTTGCTAGTAGCTGTGCCCCACGTACCTCCAATGGCACGCCAATCCAGTTCGCCAGCGTCTCTAGCGACATCCAAGTATCGTAACCAGTACATATAGGGACGTAGTTCTCGAATATAGGACATCCTGTTCACGTAAGGCGGCGACGTAAGGATCAGGTCAGACTGCGTTGAATCTGCAGGTAGTCGTCTGGAGTCGCATTGCCTGACTAACGCTGATCCAGATATGGGCGTGGAAGCTGCCTTAATAATTTTGTTAGCTTCTGTCTCGAATGTGTGGAGTGTTTCCTCGAAATCAGAGGAAGCAAACAACGTAGGTTGCGCAGTTTCACCCTTGAACGACATACTCTGGTGGTTGAAGGCGACGTTGGCAGATGAGATCAGTGTTCTGCACAGCGCAACGTCAAAAATGTCGCTTGAGTTACCTCCGCGAAAGTCAATAGCATGCCGCAATGCTTTAAGAGCTTGGAGCTTTCCAGGAAGCCACCATTTTTCGATTTGAAAAATGCTGGGTTGCCACAAGCTTTGTTCGTTAATATGCATCCTGGCAAACTCCATCACGTCATCTAAGGCTAAAGGCATGGCCGCCAAGTCTTCAGGAAGAAACTTGGTGGTTTTCACCTTGGCAAGCCAAACGAGGAAAGGGTTGACATCAAACCCTTGACCTACGTGTCCAAATTCAGCGGCGACCAAGGCAGTGGTTCCAGTCCCGGAGAAGGGGTCTGTGATTACCGAACGCGGCGGCAATTTTGAGATTCTTTCAATGACCGTTTGAACTCCGTATGCTGGAGTCAATCTCAGCCATCCATGTCTGCCGGCTAGTAAATTTGAGCGAAAAGTATATTGCTCATTGCGATTGTGGTACGACCTTGATTCCGGGGATATCACTGTGCCTCCAATAGCTTTTGCAGCACATCTTCGACTCCACTTCTCAATAAGCTAGCATTGCGTTCAAAGAAGGCGGCAAGATCGTAACCTACGACTTGTGTAAGAAAATCGTAGGTGCTAGTGTTAGGATCTCCTTGGCCAATGTGCCCCATTAGGACTGACCAATTACCTGTCGTGTACCTTGCGTGGACAACCGAGTTCATTTGGGTGGACATAATGGTCAATACGGGTAAGTATCCGTGTCCCAGTGCTTGTGCTGCATTTGACAAATCTGCGTTCTGACGTTTACTGTCGGCAGATTTATATCCCTGACGTACTTCAAAGACTGCTCCCCTCAGTGGTACTGTAATGTCAAGTCTTTGACGCTGGTTGTCGACCCACTCATTGACTCGGGACCTTGCTTCGTCGTTTTGAACATCACGGAGTTCTATCCGGCCATCTAGTGCTAAAACTCTAGCCTTCACTTCCTTATTCTGCACTCTCTTGGTTGTGCTGGGTAGTACTTCGTATGACCAGGTTACCTGCGATTGATTTAGTTCAAGGCAGTTTCGCAAGACCAATCGAAATAGACGTTCGCATCCAATACCGAGCTGTCTGTACACAGAGGTCATTCCTCCAGCAGCCTTATGGGCAGCAAACATCATTGGCGAGTCAAGCCCCATCCAGTGGTAGAGTGGGTCGGAACCATAAAGGCTCTTAAACCCATGAAGATCAACTTCACTCACGCCTCCCATTTTTGGTAAGTATGTCGCACACTTGCGAAGCGGGCTTAATACTGTCTCAACGTAAAGGCTATCGGAGTGATTTGTCATTTGATGTGGTCTGCGATCAAAGGTCTTAGGAATCTTGGGTCCCCAGGATGCGTTGGTGTTGGTGAAAGTTGTGCGGGGTCATTACTAGATTGATGTTACCCATTTGAATTTGTTGTGCTCAGCCCACAGAGATACCTGCCAGCTAGTTGGACTAGGCTCACCCCGCGCGGCGGAAGCGCTGACGCATCTTCCGCACGCGGACGGCCGACCACCCCATGATCTGCCCAATCTCGGCATCGCCGTAGCCCACCATGCGCAACAAGAACGCCAGTTGGTGCGGTTCGGGCAGGGTGGCCAGCGCGGCATCCAGGTCGGCTCGCCACTCCACGCAGTTCAGGGCGCGGGCGGCGGTGGGGTCGGCCCAATCTTCGGGCAAACGCGCGGGCGCCCGCCGCTGAGATTTGGCCACATACTCGGCGATCACCCAGCTCATGGCCCGGCCCAGGTAGGCCTGGGGCAAGGGCGGGGCGGGCTGCGCCAACATGCGGATCATCACCTCTTGCACCAGGTCCTCTTGGTCTTCGGCGGTGGCCGTATGGATGGTGCGCATGCGCTGGGCCAGCCGCGCCCGTATCCAGTCGCGGTAGGCCTCCACCCAGTGGGGGCTAGACGGCACGGGTGCGCTCCACCCGGCGGGTTTCTTGGTTGGCTTCGGCGATGCCGAGAATCACGCGATCCCGCTGGGCGGCCACGGTTTCGGGGACGGGGAGCGCGCAGGCGAGTTCGCCCAGGCGGCTGACCGTGCGCAAGTGCATGCGCAAGGCCCGGGAGGCGTGCGGCCCGAGGAAATCTTCGACCAATCGGAAGTGGAGAATCTGCGGGTCTTGCCGAAAGCGGCGGGAAGTTTGAATTTGCGATGGGCGCGGCGCGTACTGCTGGCCGGGGTCTTGGTCCACGCGGGCCCATTCCCTCAGCACCAGACAGATCTCGCGCCAGTCGTCCCGGCTGAGTGTCTGCGTCATTACGGTAGGAGACAAAAGTCTACATACTAATATAACGGAAATGCGGGCGGGAAAGCGAGGGCCGTGAGGAAAAATTTGACGGGAAATCGGGACCTAACGGCGGCCGCCGATCCACACCCACACGGTGCCGTAGCGTCCGGGCGCGACGCCGACGCCGTGCTCGGTAATGTCGGTGCGGTTGAGGGCGGCCTTGTGCCCCGGGCTCTCATCCCACAGGGTCACCGTCTGGTCGCTGGTCTCGCTGCCGATGGCGAGGTTCTCGGTGATCCGTCGCCAGTTTTGATAGCCCGCGGCCTCCACCCGAGCGCGTAGTTGGCGGCCTTGGGAATCCACGTGGTTGAGGTCGCCGGTGCGGGCGAGGTCATCGGCCATGGCCTGGGCGGCTTTGTTGAGGTTCTCGTTGAGGGTGAGTGGGCTGAGTGACCTGGATTGCCGATAGGCATTGACCGAAGCGGCCAGCTTGGCTTGTGGATTCTGCGGCACATTTTGGCTGGCCAGGACGGATTGTTGGGCCAGAAGAAGGCAAGACACAAGCATGATTTCAACCTCAGACGAGGCAGAGGAGCAAACGCATCATCCCCCGTGTTGTTCTTACCGCATTTTACGGTTAGGGGAAAGAAATGTTCGCATTTCGAGGACAAATTGGTGGGTTCGCCAATCCCGGTGGGGCTGGTCACAAACCTTGGCGTTAGGCATTTAAAGAACATTGGCGCGGGCAATGGATCCGCGTGATGACCCCATGCAAAATGCGGAACGAGCGCCCGTGTCGGGCTATTCGGCCTCGGAATGGGCCAGTTTTTCGATCCCCGAGCGGGCCTTGCTGCTGGCGGCTCATGCCGCTGACACCTTACGGGTGCGGGAAAGTGGCCGAAACTCCGGCCCTTTCATCGACCAGTACCTTGCTGCGTGCGGCCTGAAACCCGGCGCACCATGGTGCGCGGCCTTTGTCACTCATCAACTCTTGCAAGCGGGGGCGGAGCGCGGGCAACTTCCGCGCAACTCCGCCTCGGTGTGCCAGTGGGTGTACGGCAGCCGCTTTCGAGTGACCGCTGACCCGGCCCAAGCCCGGCGCGGCGATCTCTTTGCCTGGTGCGACCGGGCGGCGTGGCGAGGCCATATCGGATTCATTGTGCGCATGCGGCGCACCGCGCGGGGATGGCTGGCCGAGACGATTGAAGGCAACACCAATGACGCGGGGAGCCGCGAAGGCGATGGCGTCTACCGGCGGCAACGCTTGTGGACGCCCCAACTGAAGGTGATCAAGCTCACCGAGGCCAAATGGACGCCCTCTTAGCCGCGCTTTCGGTGCACGGCCCCACGGCCATCATGGCGGGCTTCCTGATGTGGCAAGTCGTGAAGGCCTGGAGCGCCGACCGCAGTGCGCTCATCCATCTGCTAACCGAATTCCGCGCCACGCTGGAGGGCCTGAAACTGGCCGTCGAGCGACTGAGCGACCGGCTGGAATAGCCACTAACTACCTATGAACATGAACAAGATCGGGGCCGGTGCCCTGGGCGGGCTAGTGTCCGCCATCGTCGTTGACCTTCACGCCTGGACCCGCACCCCGGGTACTTTCGACTGGAGCCTGGCCGGGCGCCGCTGGGTGGCCGGGGCGATGGCCGGGGTGCTGGCCGCGCTGGGCCTGGAACCCCTGACCTGAGCCCATGGCGCGACGCCGCACGCGGACGCTGCCGGCGGGAGCGGATGTGGACTTGCTGCGCGAAGCCCTGCGCGCCGACGATTATCGGTTGGCCCGAGAGGTGATTCGCACCTTCATCGAGAGTGCCCTGGCGGGCAACCCCACGGCGCTGAAAGAGCTGGTGAGCCGCCTCGAACCCGCCCCCACCGAGGCCCCGACGCCCACCACGATTGAGGTGGTGTATCGGGACGAGTGAGGACCGGATCGTGCTTTCGCTGCCGCGCCCCCATGCCGGGCAACGGCGGGTGTTGGATAGCCCCGCCCGGTTCCGGGTGCTGGCGTGCGGGCGGCGCTGGGGCAAAACCACGCTGGGGGAACACCTGAGCGTGCAAGCGGCGCTGGCGGGGCGGCCGGTGGGGTGGTTTGGCCCGACGTATCGCTTTTTGAGCGAGCCGTGGCGAACCCTGCGGCAAACGCTGGCCCCGGTGGCGCGGCGGATGAGCGAAGATGAGCGCCGGATTGACCTCATCACCGGGGGTTCGATCTCGTTTTTTAGCCTTGACGACCCGGACGCGGGGCGGGGCCGGAGATTGGCCCTGGCCCTGGTGGACGAGGCCGCGATTGTGCGTGATCTCGCCCGGGTGTGGGCGGAAACCATCCGTCCAACCCTGACCGACGACATGGGGCAGGCGGCTTTTCTCAGCACGCCGAGGGGGCGGGGGGACTTCTTTGCTCTGTTCTCGCAAGAGGGGGAAGGGTGGGCCTCGTTCCATGCCCCCAGTGCGGAGAACCCCCACCTTCCGGGGGCCGAGATTGAAGCCGCGCGGGGGGACCTCTCGGAGCGGGCGTTTCGGCAGGAGTATCTGGCCGAGTTCGCGGATGAGGAAGGAGCCGTGTTCGGCGGGGTGCGCGAAGCGGTGGACGAAGGCCGTACCGGCGATGACCCACCGGACCCCGCGCAAAGCTACGTGATGGGCGTGGACCTGGGCCGCCACCACGACTGGACGGTAGCCACGGTACTGGACCCGAGCGGTCGGCAGGTGGCCTGGCGGCGTTGGCGTGGGCAAACCTGGACGGTGACGGCCCTGCGCCTGGCCGAATTGGCTCACGCCTATGATGCCGTGGCTCATGTAGACAGCACGGGCCTGGGCGACCCGGTGTGCGAGCTGCTGAAAGAGCAGGGCGTGCGGGTGCGACCGGTGGTATTCACCGCCGAGAGCAAGGCGACGATGATGGAGCGGCTGGCGCTGCGCTTTGAGCGGCAAGGCCTGCGCCTGATGGATGTGCCCGTGCAGACCGCCGAACTGGAGAGCTTTGCCTACCGCACGTCCGCCAGTGGCCGCGTGGTGATGGAAGGCCCGCCCCACGGCCACGACGACTGCGTGTGCGCCTTGGCCCTAGCCGCCCAGGCCCTGAAGCGGCCCGCCCGCGTGACCTAACGAGCACCTAACAAACCAAGAAATGAAGAAATGGAAATGGCCCTTCGGGGCCGGGGCGGAGAGCCCGCCGAGCCCGAGTCCGGCACGCATTGCCGGCGGGGCGGTGCTGCCTTTGCCCCCTCGGTCTCGGCGCGATGCTGAGACGAATTCGATTGTGATGGCGGTAGTCCAGTGGGCCATGCGCACGTTCACCGAGCCCTCCTTGCGGGTGCGCCGAGATGGCAAGTGGGACGACCACCACCCGGCAGCATTGCTGCTGCAGCGGCCCCATGCGCGGCTGGGCGAACCGAGCAAGGTCTCGGGCCGGCAGATCCGACAGGCCCTCGTGATGGACTTGGTGCTGGATGGCAACGCCTATCTGCACAAGGTCCGCGATGAAACCGGGCAGGTGATTGGCCTGGATTGGTGGCCCTCGGCGAGTGTGACGCCGGTGGCGATGCCCGGCACCAGCCACCGCTTGGCCGGGTACCGCGTGGCCACCAGCGGCGGGGAAGTGTGGATGACCCCCGGCGACGTGGTGCACTTTATGGACGGGATTGATCCTGAGAATCCCTTGCGCGGGCAGTCGCCCTTGCGAGCCATTGCGTGTGAGATCCGCACCGACAACGAGGTGGCGCAGTACCACCGGGCGCTGATGCGCGCACCCGCCCCTAGCCTGCTGGTGACGGTGCGGGACGCGGGTGACGCCGGGGCCATCACCGACCACTTTGTGCACGAAACCAAGCGCCTGCTGGCCCAGGCGACGGCGGGTGACCAAGCGGGTGGGGTGGTGTTTCCCACCATCCCGCTGGATGTGACCCCGCTGGGGTTCAGCCCCGAGCAGATGAGCCTGGACCGGCTGGTGCGCCTGCCGGAGGAGCGGATTACAGCCCTGCTGGGCGTCTCGGCGCTGGTGCTGGGGCTGGGTTCGGGCATGGAGCACGCCACGTTTAGCAACTACCGCGAAGCGCGGGAGGCAGCGGTGGAGTCGTTCTTGATTCCCAAGTGGCGGCTGGTGGCGGAGCAGATCACGGATCAGCTCATGCCGGAGTTCGATCCGCCCGCCCAGGCCGAGTTTGACCTGCGCGACGTGCGGGCGCTGCAGGAGGACGAAAGCGACCGGCACGCGCGGGTGCGAGAGAACGTGTTGGCCGGGTTGTGGTCAGCGGACGAGGGCCGGGCGGCCCTGAACCGGGGTGTGGATAACTTTGGATAAACGTGGGGATAACTCGCGCGTTGAACTCAGTTTTATCCCCGATTTGCCGGACCAGCCCCTTGACACGCCATCGCAAGAGGGCGTATTGGAGGGCTACGCCTCTGTCCTCGGCGGCCCCGATCGGGTGGGGGACATCATCCTCCCCGGCGCCTACCGCAACCTGGATGCCCTGACGAAAGAGGGCTTCGGCGCGGTGGGCCACGATTGGTCCGAGCTCCCCGTGGCGACCATTGAAGAAGCCCGTGAAGACGCGAAAGGCCTCTTTGTGCGGATGCGGTTCCACACCACGCCCGCGGCCCAGCAAGCCCAAACCGTGGTGCAAGAGCGACTGCAACGAGGCAAGAAAGTGGGCCTCAGCATTGGCTACCGCGTGCTGGTCAGCGAGCCCAGCCCGGACCCCCAAGCCCGCCGCCGCATCCGGGCCCTCGAAGTCCGCGAAGTTTCGATTGTGACCATGCCGGCCCACCCGGAAGCCCAGGTGCTGGCCGTGAAAAACGAGCGGGAGGAAGCGCCCCGCACCCCTCAACTTCTCATGGATAACCCTCAAATCGCCGCCCCGAGCGGGCGCCTCAACGTTTCGTCTGCCGCCACCCTGCCGCTGGAGCAGAAGGGGCTGGCCGACGCCCTTTTCGCCACTGAATCCTGGCAAAACCGGGGCAGCCGCCACATGTCGGAGGTGGAACTGGCGGTGGACACCCGCCGCGCCCTGGAAGTCAAAGCCACAATGACGACCACCGCCGGCATGCCGCCGGAGATTCTTCGCAGTCGCTACCTGGTACCCAGCGTGCAGCGCCCACCGCAACTGGTGGACTTCCTCCCGGTCATCCCCACGCAGCAGAACGCCTTCAAGCTCATGCGGGAGAGCGTGTTCACCAATGCCGCTGCCGCCAAGGGCGAGAACGCGGCGCTGGACGAAGCCACGCTGACCTTCAGCGAAATCACGGTGCCGATCCGCCGCCTGGGCGTGGTGCTACCGGTGACCGAAGAGCAACTGGAAGACGAACCCGGAGTGCGCGCCCTCATCGAGCAGCGGCTGAGCCTGATGCTGCGGCAGGTGCTGGATTCGCAGTGCCTGAGCGGGGATGGCAACGCCCCCAATCTCACGGGCTTGCTCAACCTTCCGGGCATTCAAACCCAGGCCAAGGGCGCCGACCCGATCATTGACGCGCTGGCCAAGGGGATGGACAAGGTCCGCCGCAGTGGTGTCGGGAACGGCGGCGCGGTACCCAACTTGATCCTCCTGAACCCGGCGGACTACCTGAAGCTGGTGCTGGCCCGCACCACCGATGGCCAATACGTGATGGGGCACCCCAGCGACGAGATGACGACCCGCCTGATGGGCGTCTCCATTGCCCTCAACGAAGCCCTGCCGGCGGGCACGGCGCTAGTGATGGATACGCAGTACTTCGGGCTGGTCATCCGCCAGGGCATCACGATGGCGGTGAGCGAATCGCACACGGATACGTTCGCCAAGAACGTGCTGACGTTGCGTGCCCACCTGCGGGCGGCCCTGGTTAGCTTCCGCGATGCGGCGGCCTGTACGGTGACCGGCCTCTAACGGATGGCGGGGAAGGCGAATTGGCCGACCGGGGCCGAACTCGGTGCCTATTTGCAGACCCTGGGGGTGGAGACACCCCCGGGGTCGCCCTCGCTGACCGACCGCATGGAGGCGGAAGTGGAGCGTTGGGAAAGCGAAACAGGTTGGAACCCCTTTTTGGCCGAGACTGTCGCCAGTGTGCAGACCCTGGTGCCCTCGGGCATGGTGTGGCAAGACCTAAACGGCGGTTACGTGAGCGTGGATGCCGTGCGCTGGGCGGGCCGGACGCTGACGCCGGGCGAGGATTATTGGTTGGAGCCCAGTGGTGCCCCGGTCCACGGGCGGCCCTACACCTGGCTGCAATGGGGCATCCCCGTGCAGGGGCGCGCCCCGATTGAAGTGGAAGGCCGGCGCGGCTTTGGCTTGACCATCCCGATGGACGCCTGGCTGGCGGTGCTGGACCGGGCGGCGGCGCGGGTGCTGATGAGCGAACAAGCCCAGCCCGGGTCTTGGCGGGAGGTGCGGCAGGGTTCGGTGACGCTGAAGCGTGGCGACGCCGCCACGCTGAGCGACTTCTTGCAAGAGCGGGGCGAGGCGGCCGTGCAGAGGTACCGGCGGGTGCGCGTCTGATGCCGCTGCCGTTACGGCCGCATTGGGTGCAGTGGTTCCGCTTGCAGGAGGTGCTGGATGGTGCGCGGGTGCTGGGGCATGAGCGAGTGCTGATGGGTTCGTTTGCGGCTCAATTGGACGGCTTTCAGCCTCACTCGGCGGTAGCACCCGGGCAAGTTACGACTCATCAAAGGGCGATCCTGCGTGGCGAGATTGCCGATGTGGGGCCCCTCCGCAGTGGGGACTGGATTCAGCACGGCGACCAGCAATGGGTGGTGGTGTCCGAGCCGGTGGTGCACGATGCCGAGCCGATCCTGGCCCACGCTACGGTGGAGTTGCAAACCGCATGATGGCGACTTACACCAGCCTCCGCGCGGCGCTCGTAGCGGCGGTGGAAGCGGCCTGGGGGCCGATCCGTATCCGCACGCAGGCCGCCGAGGTGGCCGACGCCGAGGGGGCCATCCCCTTGGCGCAAGTGCTGCTGACCGAAGTGAAGTACGACCCCGAAACCCCCACCGCCGATGCTGGGCATTGGGTGTGGGAGATTCGCGGGCTGTGGCCCCGCGAAGACCTGAACGCCGACGCCGTGGCGTTGGACCGTGCGCATGTTCTCCGCGAGGCGCTCTTGGCCTTGCCAGGCATTGTGCTGGCGCACGTGCCGCAGATTGACTTGCACCCGCGCCGGGGCGATGCGCGGGAATCCCGCACGGGCGTGACGGTGCATTTTCGGTGCCGCGTCACGGCCCCCCGCCCCCCATTGAACGAGGTGAATGAAGAATGAGTGACCGGGCGACCGGTTGGGATCTTTCGGTGTTTGATGTCGCGAGCGAGAGTCTGCTGGCGACGGTGCAGGGGGCGCGGTATCAGGTGATGACGACTACCGAGGATGGGCGACCCCTGACGCGAAGTGCGCGAACCGCCCAGCCGGTGAAGCGCGAGGCCCGTGTGGCGGCCCTGGTGACCAGCCTGGGCACGGCTCCGTTCCGGGTGAGCCACCTGGATGTCTCGCAGTTGCAGGTGGGGGGTGCGCCCCTGCGGGCTCACCTCAGACGAGGCACGATGCGGGGCGAGTTTGAGCACGCCGAAGGGAGCGGCGTGGGCGATGCCTGGCGCTGGCCGGTGCTGGTGGAGCGCGACTTTAGTGCCCAACTCGAGCTGGCGGTGCCGGTGACGGCGGTGCCGCTGGCGGCGGCCTCGCACGGCGCGCTGACCAATGCGCTGGTGGACCTGGTGATGGAGATCAACGGCGTGACCGTGAGCCTGCCGATGGCCCTGACCCAGTGGGAACACCGGTGGACCATGGGCGACATCCAGGTGGTGCGGGCCGAGCTGAGTGGCGTGGGTCCGGATACCGGCGCGTATCCCACCTCGCCCACGGGCACGGCCAGCCTTCTGGCCCGGGCGATGAGCCAACCGGAGGCCCCCGTGGCGATGGAAATCACCAGCCGCGCCAGCGGAGGGCAAACCTACGCGGGCAACTTTGTGTGGGAGCACTTTGCCTTCCGCGTGCGCGAAGGGAAGCTGGTGCAGACCGAGTACGGCTGGCGAAGCCAGGGGCCGGTCTCGGCGGAGGCCACCGTTTGATTGCATTCACCTTAGGTGGGCGACGGTGGGAGTTCCACACTTGCGCCCATGTGGATGAGGTGCGCGCCTTGCGAGCCGAGGCGGAGGCGTTTGTGCGCGAGGCGGGGCCGGAATTGCCATTTGCGCCGCGCGTGATTTACGAGGCGTTCTTGCTGGCGGAATTGTGTGCGTCGGTGCCGCTGACGGTGGAGTCCGCGCTGGATATGGCGGCCTCGGCCGGGGTGTTGTTCGATGCTTTGGTTGAGCGGGCCAGCCAAGCCAGCCTCACAGCAGCCTGGGAGGCGTGGGCCGGTGAGTGAGGGCCTGTGGTGGTGGCCGGGAGACTCGGATGAGCCCGCGATGCGCCCGGCGAGCGAGCCGGACGAGAGCGAATGGCTGCCGACGGATGACCCCGGGGTTTGGTACATTCCCGATCCGCCGGAACCCGAAGCTACGCCCGCCGAAGAGCGCATGAGTCCGGCTCCACCGGCCGAGCCGAAAGTGCCCCCGACGCCCCGGCCGCCCCGAAAAGTGGAACCCGCCCCGGTACCGCATGTGCCCCGGATCCCCACGGCTACCGAGCAGTGGGAGATGCCGGAGGATGCCGCGCATTGGGGCCAGCCGACAGCCCCGGAGGAAGACGTTATGGGCCGCCCGAACGCGCCCGGCCTCACCCCGGTGGAGATGGCCTCATTCACCGTGCGGCGCACCGGCCGCGATGCCTTTGACAACGTGGCGGCGACGCTGCGAGAACTGGTGGCGCAAGAGGCCGCGCGCTGGATTCAGGCCGCCCGCCAAGAGGCGACTTGGCACTAAGCATTGCCCTTGACCACGCCCAATCCCGCGTCACCCGCCCCCTGCTCAGCTTGGCCGCCAACGGCCTGGAACTGGCCGGAGAACTGGACGGGGCTCCCTTCGCGGGGACCTGGCTGGACCCCATCACGCACACCTTGATGTTGCGCCCGCAGCCCCTGCGGGACGCGTGGTACACGGACGACACTGGCGCGAACGCGAAGTGGAGCACCGCCGACTTTGACCTGGGGCCAGGGTGGGAAAACCGCTACGACCAGAGCGGGCGCGGCCCCTGGATGGGGCGCGTGGATGCCAACGCTACACGGGGTGGCACGAGCCTGGCCCCGGTGGGCGCCAACGAAGGCCTGTGGCTGGCGTGGTTTGCCTACGGCAGTGGGGAACGGTACGAAGCCGTGCGCGTGGGGTGGAGTGCCACCGGCGACCTCACGGCGGGGACGGGGCTGGTGTTCTGGAGCGACGGCACCACCGAGGTATGGCGGGATGGCCGTGCGGTGCACTACGGGCGCATTACCGGGGCGCGGGCGGGCGACGTGCGCACGGGGCAGGTGTTCCAAGTGATGCTGATCCCCATGCGCGGCGAGGAACTGCTGGTGTACGCGCTGGCCGGAAACGGGTTCTCGTATGTGCTGAGCGAGGGAGATGCGGAGCCGGTGACCCCGGCCGGGCCGGTGTGGTTCCAAGTGCCCCACGGGGCGGTGCAGGTGCAACTAGCGCCCCTGCGGTTTGCCACGTCGGGCTTTGCGTACACGGTGCGGCAAGAGCTAAGCGAGCCGCCGCAGATTGGCGAAACACCCATGCTGTTCGACCACGACGGCTGGCCGGGGGACGGCTTGCCCTACCGATTGTTTGGGGCGGGGCCCGGCACGGTGGAGGTCTCGCTGGCCGATGAAGATGGCAACCCCTGGGCTCCCGATGGCGTGACGGCCCGGGTGCGCTTGCGCATGGATTTCGCTTCGCCCAGCCCGCTGGTGACGCCGATGGTGCGGGGGGTGAGCTTGGCCTACGCCGCGCAAAATGACTCCACGCCAGCGGCCACGCTGGATGTGACGGGGGAAGCCCTGGGCGCGGCCCTAAGCGTGCCCGACGACCCCCGGCGGGTGAGCTTCGACTGGACCGCCCGCGACCCGGCGGCGTGGGAAGCCCAAACCGGACGTCGGCTGAGCACCACGCACCGTCCGGTGCGCGTAAACCTGGGTGCTACCGTGCTGCTGGACGGTGTACAGACCGAATACGGGGAGCAGTTCACGCCCTTTGCCGGGGCGGACCGGGCGCAACTTGCGGCCAGCGATGCCTGGGCGCGGCTGAGCGAGGCGACCTTTGCCGAACCGTGCGCGCTAGATGGCCTGACTTTGACCGAGGCGTTGGAGTTCTTGTTAGACGCCAGCGGCTGGACGGGGCCGCGCGTGATTTCGGCGACGGACTTCCGGTTGCCGAATGACGGGGCAGCCCGGTGGCCCGCCTTGATCGAGCGGGGCGACACCGCCACCGACTGGATCGCCCGGCTGCTGGAGACTTATGCGGGCGATTGGTGGTGGGGGTTCCGGCCTCGGCCGTCAGGTGAACCGGAGTGGTTCGCCCTTGCGCCCGAAGATCTGCCCACCACCCCCGCCGTCACCCTGGCCGAAACCCGGGAGGCGGAAGAGGAAACCCTGGTGTACCGAGCGTTTCAGCAACGCTGGATCGAACCGGATGCCAACGAAGTGCAGGTCACGGGTTGGGACCCGGTGCGGGAGCAGTTCACCGGCGAAGGCGCGGCCGAGGCCAATGCCGGAGCAGATTCTGCAGGCGGGGCAGCGCGATGCGGCCTCGCAGGACCCCACCTTGGCGCCCGAAGACCGGCCGCTCAATTGGCTCGGCACCCGACGCCGTTATGCGCTGATTGACCCCGTTTTGAGCTCAACCGGGGCCGTGGAAGAAGCCGCTCGCCGCCTGTTTCGGCGGCTCAGCCGCCCCCGTCAGATGTGCGAATACCGCAGCGACTTGCTTCTCGCCCCCGATGGCCG
>CAZVHE010000060.1:13654-13910 GCA_964627705.1 uncultured Chthonomonas sp. | reverse complement strand
GACTTACGTCTACTATTATGCGCATCTGACCCCATGATTAGTAGACTATTATCTACTATTTTTCAAAAGGCGCGGGGATAACTCCACCCCGTCCCCGCGCTCACACCGGCAGGCCGGCGCGCCGATACCGCTCGCGCACTTCCGCCGTTGCCGCCGCAAAATCCACCATCGGCAGGGTGGGCGCCTTCGGCCCCCACCGCCGCACAAACGCGCCGTCCCGGTCATAGGTTCGCGCCTGCTTCTCCACATCACACAC
>CAZVHE010000060.1:13393-13626 GCA_964627705.1 uncultured Chthonomonas sp. | reverse complement strand
GGCACCGGGTCGTGCCCTACGCCCGCCACGTACTGCCAGTTGCCGTAGTTGCTCGCCGGGTCGTAATCCACCAGTTGCGACTCAAACCACCGCGCACCCCACCGCCAGTCAATGCCCAGCGTCTTCACCAAGAACGAGGCCACCACTTGCCGCCCCCGGTTGCTCATGTAACCCGTGGCCGCCAGCTCGCGCATGCACGCATCCACCAGCGCGTAACCAGTCGCACCCGTGCG
>CAZVHE010000060.1:0-13357 GCA_964627705.1 uncultured Chthonomonas sp. | reverse complement strand
CGCGCCGCCACGCCACCCGTGCCTGCCGGATCCCCCCTTCCAAGAACAAGTCCCGCCCGTGCGCCCGCGCCGACCAGTGGAAAAAATCGCGCCACAGCAGTTCAAACCCCAGCCAGTACGTGCTCTCATTTGCCCCCCGCTCCTGCTCGTAGCGCTTCACCTCGTGCCATACTCGGCGCGGAGACAGCGCCCCGCACGCCAACCACGGCGAGAACTTGCTGCTGTCATCCTCATTCAGCAGGCCATTCCGGGTCTGCTTATAGACCGCCAGCCGATCGGTCTGCCACAGATAATGGTCTAGCCGCGCCAGGCCCAGCCTCTCACCGCCCGCATAGCGCCGCGCCGCCTCCCGAGGCACCGGCGGCACTTCCCAAGCGGGTTCACATTTCAACCCCACCAGCCCCGTCTCAAATGAAGCCTCCGCCCGCGCGCGCACCGACTTCTCCACCCGCGAGCGGTACTGCGTAAACACCCGGGGCAGTGCCGGCACCGCAAAAGGCAAATCATCGCGATGATGCAAGGTGTCGGCCGAGGAAAACTGCACCCACACCCCCTGCCGCCGTAGCCGCAGGGCCAGGCGCTTCTCCAGTTGCACCTCGTCCCAGGCGGGCTCCGTATGCGCCCACACCTGCTGCACTTCCCAGCGGGCGGCTTCTTCCGAAACAATCCGTTCGGGGTCCCCAAACCGCACCCGCAACGTCACGCCCTGCGCCGCCAATTGATCTCGCAGGTCCGCCAGAGTCTCGGCCAAGAACCGCACCCGGTGCGACCCCATCCGCGGCCACCCCAGTCGCGTCGTGCGCATCCAGGCTTCTTCCCACACAAAGAGGGCGACCACCGGGTGCCCCTTCGCCGCCGCCTGGACGAGCAAACCGTGATCATGAACCCGCAAATCGTTACGGAACCAAAGCAAAACCGACCCGGTGGACACGTTCGTACTCTCCTACGAAGTCTCCACCCGGGTCGGCGCGAGGAGGGAACGCGGCGAAGGGCTATTGCCGCGTTCCAACTTTTTTGCGATGACTAGGCGCTGGCTTTTTCGATCACTCGGCGCGAAAGCAAAACCACTTCCCCAAGGTTCTCGATCTGGTCTTCCACCAGCATCGCGCTGGCCGAAACCTGCTGCACCCGCGCGCTCAGCACCTGCGCCGAGGCACTCATCTCTTCCGTCGAGGCCGAGTTCTCCTCGGCAATCGCGGCGAGGTGATCCAGCGAGCTTTCCGCCGCCGTAATCTCTTGCGAGACCGTGGAAATCAGCGCCAGGTTCTCCGCCAACACCTGCTGCACCGTGCTCATCGCTTCGTGCAGTTCGGTCTGCCGGGTGACGGCGCCTTCGCCCAGGTCGGCAATCTTCGAGAGTGCTACGGTCGCTTCGTCCGTCAGCTGCGCCACGTCTTGCACGTCGTCTTCCGTCGTCATCATGGCTTTACGGGTCGCCGCACTCTTGGTCAGCATGACCTCGATCAGCTCCTGAATCTCTTGCGTCTGCCGAGCCGTGTGTTCGGCCAGCTTGCGCACTTCGTCGGCCACCACGGCAAATCCTCGGCCGTGTTCGCCCGCTCGGGCGGCTTCGATCGCGGCGTTCAGCGCCAGCAAGTTCGTCTGGTCCGAAATCTCCTCAATGGTGCGCACAATGTCGCTCACCTTGTCGGCCTGCTCGTGCACTTCCTTCACCCCTTCCGAGGTCAAGAGCACCGCGTCCTTCACCCGGGCCAACACTTCCACGCGCTCCTTCAGCTGCGTCCAAATCGCCCCGTGCTGAATGATCTGGCTCATGCTGGCGTCCAAGTTCTCCAGCGCCACCACGGCGGTGCGAACCACATCTTCCATGCGCTTAGCACCTTGGTCCAGGCTCACGCCCGACCGCGAGATGCGCCGCATGCTTTCTTGGGCCTCGTTCGCCACCATGGCAGCATTGGTGGCGGTTTCGCCCAGTTGTTCGGTTACCAGGGCTAAGTCTTGCAAGCCCGCGCCGGCCTCGACTGCCACTTCGCGCAATTGCGAGCCGCTGGCCGAAAGCACACTGCTGATGTCCGTGCTCTTGCCGACCACGTCTTCAAATTCCGCCACAAAGCCATACTTCACGTAGGCTTCCAGGATCAACGACTGATCCAAGTTAAACGCTTTCTGCAGGGCCGTCAGGGCTCGGTTGAGGTGCCACGGCTTCCACCAGTACGCCTGCACGATGCGCCGCGTAATCACTTGGTAGTAGGTGGACATCGCGCCGAAGAACCACTGCGGCGAGAGACCGATCCGTGCGTGCACCGCCCCGATGTGCGAGCGACTGTCGAAGTAGGCACTGTCGAACGTGCCCTCCAGCAAGGTCTCAAAGTAGACCGGGTTGGTCTTCTTTAGGCGCTCGACCGACGAGCCCGCGTTTTCGATGACATCAATGGCCTCGTCAAACTTGCCCAGGTGATCGTAGAACGCATCCACGATCTCGTTCATGCGCCGCCCGATCAATCCGCGCAGGCTACGCAAGGCTCGTCGGTCAGCATCATCGATGCGAAACAGGTCAAGACGTTGCTCGTTATCGAAAGTCCTTTCCTTCAATTGTAGTCTCCCCTTTCGGGAGACAAACTCCGTTTCCTCATTGGCTCCCTACTGGGAGATTTGGCAGGTCGCATAGCGATCTTTACCCCCTATTTGTGCGGGGGATGAGCGAATTCCTGTACTTTGAGCTTATGACGAGCTTATGACGCGGGAACGGCGTCTTCCGGAAGCGGCATCGAGGCCAAAACTTCTCGGGCATCCACCGGATTCTCCACGTACTCGTCTTTTAGGATTCGTCCGTCGCGGAACCGGAGAATCCGCTTGCAGTGGTGGGCAACATCTTCTTCGTGCGTCACGATGACCACCGTTTTGCCCGCACGGTTGAGTTCTTGGAACAAGGCCATGATCTCCTCGCCCGTGCGGCTGTCCAGGTTCCCGGTCGGCTCGTCACCCAGGATCATCACGGGGTCCGTGACGATGGCGCGCGCGATGGCCACGCGCTGTTGCTGCCCCCCGGAGAGTTCGTTCGGTTTGTGGTCGAGGCGCTGGCCCAGCCCCACGCGTTCCAGAGCGATTTTCGCCTGCGTGGAACGATCCTTCACCCCGGCGTAGAGCAGGGGCAGTTCCACATTCTTCATGGCGGTGGTGCGGGGCAGCAGGTTGTAGTTCTGGAACACAAACCCGATGTACTTGTTCCGGATCTCCGCCAGGGCGTTGTCATTGAGTTGCGAGACCTCTTGGTTATCCAAGAAATACTGCCCGGCACTCGGTCGGTCGAGGCAACCCAAGATGTTCATGAACGTGGACTTGCCCGAACCCGACGGCCCCATGATCGCCACGAACTCGCCTTCCTGAATCTCCACCGAGACATCCCGAAGTGCGTGGACAATCATGTCCCCCATTTCGTAGCGCTTGGCCAGATTTTCGACTTTGATGACGGTGTTCATGGACGATCCTAAAGGGTCAGCAGGGCTTACTCGTGCCGGAGGGCCTCGATCGGTTGCAGGTTACTCGCTCGGATGGCCGGGTACAGGCCAAAGAAAACCCCCACAACGGATGCAAACCCGAAGGCGCTGAGAATCGCGGTCTGGTCAATCACCGGCGGCACCTGAAGCAGCCCGGCCACAAAACGAACTCCCAACTGCCCGAGGATGATGCCAAGGAGGCCCCCCAGCAGACACATCACCACACTTTCCATCAAGAACTGCGAGAGAATGCTGCTGCGCGTTGCGCCAATCGCCTTGCGTAGGCCGATTTCCTTTGTGCGCTCGGTGACCGACACCAGCATGATGTTCATGATGCCGATGCCCCCGACGAGGAGCGAAACCGAGGCAATCCCCGCCAAAAGCAGAGAGAGCAAGCGCGATTGCGTCTGAATCGCTTCCAGCGATTCGGCCTGGTTAAAGACCCGGAACAGAGCCTCGCCCGAAGCATTACGCCGCGTGGAATACAGCACCTTCGTGATGTCATCCAGGGTGACGTTCATCAGGTCACTGTTGATGGCCTGCGCCGTAATGTAGCTAATCCGGTCACGGGTGCCCAGCAGACGATAGGCCGCCGTGTTGAACGGGATGTAAACCTGGTCGTCCGGGTTCATCATCCCCGAGCCACCTTTGTAGTCCACCACGCCCACCACTTCAAAAGGCTGGTCGCCAATACGGATGGTCGTCCCCACGGCATTCTCACCTTCATAAAGGCGGTCGTAGACTTCGTAACCCAGCACCGCCACGCGGTTCTGCATCACTTCGTCTTCTTGCGTGTAGAACGTGCCCTCAATCATCTTGCGGGCGTTTTCGATGATTTGAATCTCGGGGCGCGCGCCAATCACGTTGGTGCGGTGCGTATTGCTCCCAAACTTGACCGTCCCGGAGTTGCCGCCACGTCCACGCACCACCGGGGTGATGAGCTTGACGTGGGGCACCATGCGCTCAATGCGCTCAACGTCGGAAAGGCGCAGTGTGCTGTCGTTGTTGTCTCCGCCACGGCCTCGCCCCCAGTCAGGCATCACCGAAATCCGGTTCGAGCCCATGATCTCCAGTTGCTCAAGCGACTTGCGCTTGGTGCCTTCGCCGATGCCAATCATGGCGATGACCGAACCCACCCCGATAATGACGCCCAGCATGGTGAGCGCCGACCGGAGTTTGTTCGCGGCCACGGCCCGGATGGCCATGTCGAGGGTTTCGAAGATCATCATCGTCGCTGCGGTCCTTGTCCACCAGTGCCGGCCGTGAAGCCGCCGCCCTGTTGCTGTTGCTCAATACGGGCTTGCCGTTCGCGTAGCTGCTGCAGGTTGATTTCGGCGATGACAACTTCCTCGCCTTCCTTCAGCCCTTCCAACACTTGGTAACCGTCGTTGCCGAGTTCGCCGAGCTTCACTTCCCGTCGCTCGGGCTTCATCGGGTCGCTCGACTTCACCCGCACGTACATCTTGCCATCTTCGCGTTGCACCGCTTGTTGCGGCACCAACAGCACGTCCTTGATTTCGATCTGAATGAACTCACACGTGGCACTCATCCCTGGCTTCAGCACTTGATCGGCCATGGCCGTGCTACGCGGGGCATTGGCTCCCGGTGCTCCGGTGCCACCACCCGTGCGGTTCCCGCTTGGCATACCGCCCGTTCGCGGAGCCCCTGAGGCGCCCGCGCCCGGTCGTCCCGTTGTGGGCTGATCGGGAGCTGAAGTCCCTTCGGCACTCGGTCGTTGCCGACCCGAACCTTGTCCGGCCCCGGGTCCGCGCTGGCCCTGCGGTCGTTGACCTTGACCCTGGCCTTGAGCCGCACCTTCCGGGCGTCCCCCGCGCTCGGCTTGCCGGCTGGTGGCACTGCCACTCGCCCGGCCTGCACCCGCCGCGCCCGGACTACCGGCCGCACCGGCACTCGGGGCACCACCCGGGGCACCGCCGCCCATTCCGGGGCGACCGCCTCCGCGACCCGATCCGGCCTCCTCGCTCACGACTTCCACCCGCACGCGGATGTTCGTCACGCCGTTCTGGTTCACCGCGCTCGGGAAAATCTTGCGGACCACACCACGCCAACGACGCTGGCCATAGGCTTCCACCGCAATGCGCACCGGCATCCCGACCTTCACAGACGAGATATCACTCTCATCCACGTTGACCTCGACGAACATCTTGCTCGTGTCAGCGATTTCAACAATCCGCGCCCCTTCGGCAAAGGCACTCGTGGCCGGCGGCACAATCGTGCCTTCTTCCAAATACTTCTGGGTCACCACGCCCGCTCGCGGTGCGGTCACCGTGGTTTCGGCAAGCTGCTGCTGCGCATTCTGCGCACTCACACGGCTTCGAACCGCACTCGATTGCGCACTCTGGAGGTCAGCTCGGCGAAGCTGCACGTTCGCGCGGTTGATTTCCGCGTTCTTCAGCGCAATCTCCGCTTGCTCAACCGCCTTTTGGGCATCTTCCACATCGCGTTGGGACTGGCCAAGACGAATTGCGCCCGCTTCGGTCTGCCGCAACGAAGACTTTGCCTGGTCGACCCGCGTTTGCTGAGTTCGCAAGGCAATTTCTAGCTCGCTTTCCAGCGTGCTCATGCGCTGCTGCGCAACTAAGAAGCTACTACGAGAACTCTGCTCGTCGCTCGCCGCTCGGTCGAGATCCGCCTTGCTCACGTAACCCAAATCATAAAGCTGCTTGGCCCGCTCGTGGGCAGCCTGACTCGTTTCGTACTGCGTGCGCGTTCGTTCCAGGGTCGTCTCGGCATCCCGGCGGCGTTGCGGCAAATCAACTTCCTTCAGCTGCTTCATCGCCTCTTCGGCAGCTCGCACGCTCGCCCGGGCGTTTTCGAGTTGAGCCTCATACGTCATCGGTTCGGCCTTTGCCGATTCCTGAGCATTCTTCAGACGGATGCGGGCCTGGTCTAGTCGAATGCGCGCATCTCTAACCGATTGCTCGACGTCCTGGACTGTACGGTTCGCCGTGATCTCGGCGGAGCGAACGCGGGCTTCGGCACCCGCGAGGTCGGCCTGGGCCTGTTCCACGAGCGTACGCGTATCACGGGGGTCGATAAGGGCGATAAGATCACCGCGGTTGACGACGGTCCCTTCCTCCACAGCAAGCCGAACGACCGTCCCCCCCGCCTTACTACGAACCGTAACCGTGGTGAGGGGGACGAGGTTGCCCGTGCCACTGGTTGAGCGAAACAATTCACCTTTCGATACCGGAGCGTATCGAAATTCCACGTCTGCGCCACCCTGCGTGTTGTTGCGCACGGTGTACCATCCGGCCGCCCCCAAGACGACCAGGGCCGTCACGACCCCTACTGTTGCTTTGTTCATTCCCCTAGTGACTCTTCGACGTCCTCACCCGGGATCGGATCCCCGACGGCAAGGTTCAGTCGGACTTCGCTTATCAAAAGGTCATACAGGCTTTGGACGAAATTTGTTTCCGCTGTCACCAATGTCACTTGGGCGGTGAGCACATCGATGACGTCGCCCGCCCCGAGTTGCAGCGACTTGCTGGCCGCGTCATAGTTTTCCTGCGCCGCCTGCAACGCAAGCCGACTGGCCTCAAGGATCAACCCGTTCTGGGCGTACGCCTTGTAGGCGCTTTCCACTTCGGCCACCACATCGCGCTCGGTTTGTTGCAGGGAGGCAAGTTGGGCTTCCAGCGAGAGCTCGCTCCCACGCACTTCCGCCCGGCGGCTATCGCCATCGTAAACCGGCATGCTGGCTTGGAACACCAACTGCGGGCGATCGCTCACGTCTTCGTTAAAGGTGCGGGTGTACTGCGCATTCAGGCTGTATTGCACGCCTACGTTCAGCTTGGTCAGCCTCAGGGCGACTTGGCTCTGCTCCACGCGCTTGCGCTGCGCCATCAGGTCCGGGCGGGTTTCCAGGGCCTTGTTCACTAGCAATGCCAGATCGCGCTCTTCCGGACGGCGGTTTGGGTCGGTCTGAGCATCGAGTTCCGGGAGTTCACCCGTGGTCCAGCCCAGGACGGCCTTGAGATTCGCCAGGCTATTCGTGACGTTGTTTTGGGCTTGCAGCACGCTCGCTCGGGAGTTGAGCAGGTCGGCGCGCGCTTGCAACACATCTCGGCGCGGGATCGCCCCGATGGCCGGGTCGGCGCTGATTTCGGCTTGCTTCAGCAATTCTTCCGAGCGCTTCAGCTGCGCATTCCGCACGCGGAGCAGTTCCTGCGATCGTAGAGCATCATAGAACCGCTGGTGTACGTTGAAGAGCGTGGTTCGCAGAGTCTGGCGCGCACTGAGTAGAGCCACATCCTGGCTGAGCAAAACCCGATCGAAGCTGTAGCGTCGCTGGCCGTTGTCCAGGATGCGGTAGTCCAGCGAGACACTGCTGTTGGTGCTGTTGAAGTCGGTGCGGCCTTGGTTAAAGCCGGTGTACCGCTCTTGCCACCCCGAACTGCGTGAAAAGCTCGCCGAGACCGACGGCAAAAAGTTAGCCCGCGCGGACTTCACATCTTGCTCCGCCGCACGCACGCTCAAGAAAGCACTACGGACATCGCCATTGTTCGTCCGCGCGGCGGCCAGCGCCTCGTCAATTGTCAGCACATCTTGGCCGTGCGCGAGGGTTGCGGCCAGGGCCAGACACACCCACGTCCAACGCTTCATTGTTCTCATTCACTCCCGAGGCCCCGCAAAACCGAAGCCATCCGTTGGTCATACCGGGTTGACCGGGGAATCGGTTGCTTTTCCCGGGGAAACTCTCGAAAATTGGGCCCCTGCACTGCACCGTGCCAAAATCCGTCTATGGCTGACAGTCCGGCAATGAGCCTTGAGCAAATCCGCTCCCTTCTTGAAGATCAAGCGTCCCTTCTGGACCACGAGTGCAAGACCGTTCCGGCGTCTTCCCTTCACCAGCCCGGCCCGGATTTTGTGGACCGCGTGTTTGGCCCCAGCGACCGCAGCATCCCGGTTCTGCGCAGCATCCAGCAGCTTCTGGGCACCGGCCGACTGGCCGGCACGGGCTACATGAGCATCCTCCCGGTGGACCAAGGCATTGAGCACAGCGCCGGCGCCAGCTTTGCCAAGAACCCCGAATACTTCGACCCCGAGAACATTGTCCGGCTCGCCATCGAAGGCGGCTGCAACGCCGTCGCCAGCACCTACGGCGTACTCGGCTCAGTGGCCCGCAAGTACGCCCACAAGATTCCGTTCATCCTCAAGATCAACCACAACGAGCTGCTCACCTACCCCAACAAGGCCGACCAAGTGATGTACGCCCAGGTGGATCAAGCCTGGAACATGGGTTGTGTGGCCATCGGGGCGACCATCTACTTCGGGAGTAACGAAGCCACCCGCCAAATCCAAGAAGTGAGCCAAGCTTTCGCCCACGCCCACGAGCTCGGCATGGCTACCATCCTGTGGTGCTACCTCCGCAATGAAGCCTTCAAGCAGGGCAAGACGGACTACCACCTCTCCGCTGACCTCTCGGGCCAGGCCAACCACCTCGGGGCAACGATCGAAGCCGACATTCTCAAGCAGAAGCTGCCGGAAGTCAACGGTGGCTACGGGGCCCTCAACACCGGCAACTCCAGCTACGGCAAGATTGACAACCGCATCTACACCGAACTGTGCAGCGACCACCCGATTGATATGACCCGCTACCAAGTCATCAACGGCTACATGGGGCGCGCGGGGCTGATCAGCAGCGGCGGGGCCAGCGGCGCTAACGACTTCAAGGATGCGGTGGCCACCGCCGTCATCAACAAGCGCGCGGGCGGCATGGGCCTCATCAGTGGCCGCAAGGCGTTCCAGCGCCCGATGGCCGAGGGCGTCAAGCTCCTGCACACCATCCAAGACGTCTATCTCAACGACGGCATCACGCTGGCCTAACCACTGGCATTCGCTCTGGCCCCATTTTGGCACCCCTTTGGCCTCTCGCCAAGGGGGTGAGTTCCCTACGGCACCCGGGATGCCCTTGGTATTCTCATAACGTGGCAGACACCAGTTCTGGCGACCCGATTGTCAATCAGGCCGCGCTGATTCCTGCCTCGATTGAATCGCTGATCCGCCAGATTAGCGATATCACCAAAACCGAACCCCAGGATTATCCTATGGCCCAAGAAAAGTTTGATGCAGATGTCGTTGTCATTGGGGCGGGCCCCGGTGGCTATGTTGCCGCGATTCGCGCCGCCCAACTCGGGGCTACGGTCACGGTCGTCGAGAAGGAGTACCTCGGCGGGACGTGTCTGAACTGGGGTTGTATTCCCAGCAAGGCCATGATCGGCAGCGTGGAGCGCCTGAACGACGTGAAGCACGCGGGCGACCTGGGCGTGGTGGTCACCGGCGAAGTCAGCATGGACTTCGAGAAGTTCTCGGCCCGCCGCAACAAGATCGTGGAAACCCTGCGCGGAGGCGTGGGCATGCTGTTCAAGAAGAACAAGATCAACCACGTGGAAGGGTTCGCGAAGTTTGTGGACGCCCACACCATTGAAGTTGAGAAGGACGGCAAGACGACGACCCTGCGCGCCAAGAATTTCATCCTCGCCATGGGCTCCAGCGTCATCTATCTGCAGATTCCCGGCCTGGAAGGCTCCCGAGAAGACGGCGTGTGGACCAGCGATGATGCCGTGACGGCCCCGTTCGTGCCCAAGCGCATGCTCATCCTGGGCGCGGGTGCCGTGGGCGTGGAGTTCAGCTACGTCTTCAACGGCCTGGGCACCCAAGTGACACTGGTGGAAATGATGCCCCAGCCGATCCCGATGTTCGATGCCGACCTGGGTTCGGAACTCGGCAAGCTGCTGAAGCGCCAAGGCGTGGACCTGCGCACCAGCGCCAGCCTGGACAAGTGCGAGAAGACCAAGACCGGCTGGAAGTGCACCGTCACGAGCGCCGGCAAGTCGGAAGAGATTGAAGTGGACGTGGTGCTACTCGGCGTCGGTCGCAAGGCGATGACCGACAACATGAACCTCGAGAAGATCGGGGTCAAGCTCCACCGACGCGGCGTGGAAGTCGTGGACGACAGCCTGCGCACGCACGTCCCCAACATCTGGGCCATCGGTGACGTCACCGGCCGCATCCAGCTCGCCCACATGGCCAGCCATGAAGGCACCATCGTCGCCAGCAACATCGTGAAGGGCGGCGACCGCAAGGTGGACTACAAGGTGGTCCCCAACTGCGTGTACACCGTGCCGGAAGTCGCCAGCGTCGGCCTGACCGAAGGCGAAGCCAGGGAAAAGGGCTACGACGTGATGGTGGGCAAGTTCGCCTTCCGGCCGCTGGGCAAGGCTATGGCTTCGGGCCACCAAGACGGGTTCGTTAAGGTCGTCGCCGAGAAGAAGTACGGCGAAATCCTGGGCGTGCACATGATTGGCGCGCATGTGAGCGACATGATCCACGAAGGCGCGGCCGCCATCAAGCTGGAAGCCACCATCGAAATCATGTCCGAGATGATCCACGCGCACCCCTCGATGAGTGAGGCCGTCCTCGAAGCCTTCGAAGACGCGCACGGCATGGCCATCCACAAGTAAGCGTTCTGGCGCTGAGAATGAGAACCCCCCTTGGTCCATTGACTGAGGGGGTTTTTCGTTGGTCTTACAGGGAGCCCGTGAAAATGTACAGCGAGTGCACCTGACGGAAGCCCAACTGCAGGTTCAGCTGATACATCGGGTTGTTCTCTTCGTTGTCGGTGTAGACCATGGTGCGGCCCATCGCCTTCATGTCTTGCAAGGCATGGCACTTCAGCGCCCGCGCGAGTCCGCGCCGACGGGCCTCCTTCCGCACCCCGGTAAAGCCGGTGCTCGCGCCCAGATTGCCGGTATCGGCGTGGAACGGCCGAACCTGAGACATCCCCAGGATCCGGTCGCCCTCCATCGCCACCCAGTCGCGACCCTGCCGCCCGAGCGGAGCCTTGAAGTAGTCCACAAACTCCTCGAAGGGCTCCTTCACCATCGGTGTGGGCCACGGCACGTCCAGCATGGCTTCCCAGAACATGTCGTAGTGTTCGCGCTGGAGAGCCTCCGGCTCGTTCAAGAAGTCGAACCGACGAATCGTCACCCCCGGCACGGGTTCCGCCGGCATGTCCCATTCGCGCAGGTCCAGGGCGGAAACCGGGTTCTCTTGCTTGAACTCCGCCCCCACGGCTTCCCACTCGGCCCGAATTTCCGGGCGCAAAGAGGTCGTCATGGTCGTATAAGAGCGGCTGCCCCGATCGCGACACTGCCCGGTCGTGAAGGCAATGAACTCCGCGATCGTGGCCGGCGCGACATCGGTTTCAGGCACCACGAAGATGAACTCGCGGCCCGCTTCGGCGGGATCCTCGCGCTCGATGGTGAGGTAAGCCTTGATCTGGCCTTGGTCGTAGACCCCCCAGCGCTTCTTCTCATAGCGCTCAGGGGTGGTCGCCATCATGCCTCGGAATTCCTCGGGCGTGGTGGGGTTATCAGGAAAGAAGCGATTGCGGAGGGCTATGACCTCAGTAAAGTCGCTATCAGGATTTAAATTTCGGTATTCAAACATGAGATCGTGGCGCGGCGTGCGCCGGAGTCAGGGGCGGTACCGACCGCCCTCTGGCCGATCTCGTTACCGCAATGTAGTCGAAAGCGTATACCCGCCGGTCATTTCTTGGTTGCGAATCACCATCCAATCGCGAAGATTGGCGTCACTCACTCGCACCACTTGGGGTTCGGATTCCGGCGTCGTGGCGCAGGCCAGTCCTTCCACGTGACCGTTCTTCACGGTCACGCCTTCCAGCCATACGGCCTCCCCATTGGGGCACACCACTTGCACCGAAACGTATTCGGCTCGTTCAGGTCGGGTGAGATGGCGTTTCAGCTCCGACAACGTAGGCTTCCCACGCTTCGCCGTCGCTTCATTTTCCCGCTGGACTTCGACGCTTCGGACACTCACACAACCAGCCATGAGACCAGCCACGCCCAGAACGATGAAGGCACCCAACCGCACCTGCATGGCGCATATTCTGGGGTTCTCACCTTCCGAGTTCAAGCGAACCGGGACCCTCGTGCGGCAATTCGGGTCCCTTGTCCCGCGTTAGGGTTGGGAATCCACTTCGGGATAGCGTCCATCTAGGCCGCAAGAACTACCCAAACCCAGTCGCCGACTGATGACATTCCGGTTGCGCGCCACCAGCCGATAGCCGAACTCCCACACCCAAATGAAGGGCGGCCAGGCAATCCAACCCAGCCCCCGGTAGCCCAGTTCGCGCAGCACCTTGAGCACGACCCGGCCTCCGCCGCACACCTGTCCTTGTTCGTCAATCCAAAGCACCTCGCCCTGGGCGCGCTGGGTCAGGTCGGCATTCCACACCGGGTGGGTGCAGTTTTGGTACGAGCAGATCACGATTCGCCGCTCGGTGTCCTTGCGGCGCACCCATTGGGCCGTGGCATTGCAGATGCCACAGGTGCCATCCCAAACCAGCCAGGGCTGCGCCATTTCTGTTTCTTACCCCTGTTGTTCTATCGCCGCAGGGCGAGGCCCTGTCGCACGGTCTCGATCCAGCGGGCCTGATGCCGTTGGTTCTCGGCGTAGAGCTCCTCGGCTTCAGCCCGTGTGATGGCATGCCAATGGCGCACCGCACCCGGACCGAGGCGGCTGAGGGCTTCGTCGTCCGCGCGGATCATGACGCCCACCAGCGGATAGCCGCCCATCGTCGGCCCATCCGGGCCGAGGGTGATCGGCTGGCCATTCGGCGGCACTTCAATCGCTCCGGGCACCATGGGGCGGCTGCAGCCCGGCGGCGGGGCTGCGAGGCGCGGCCCCTGCCAGCGAATGCCCAGGCGGTCGCTGGTGGCACTCACGGTCCAAGGTCCGGCCAAGGAGGGGCTCGGCTCTCCTTCGGGATACGGCACATAGCGCAAGACCTCTCCTGGCAGGTCGCGCGGGGCAATGATCACTGGCTCGGCCCCCGGCCACGGGGCCACCAC
>CAZVHE010000059.1:0-14166 GCA_964627705.1 uncultured Chthonomonas sp. | reverse complement strand
ACGAGACGTTCAACTACGTGATGGACCGCGTCGGCATCTCCGCCAAGCTCCTCATTAACTAAACGATCCGCCGCAGAGGCATCATCCCCCGGCTTGCCGCGATACGCAAGCTGGGGGTTTTCGTTTGCCTCCGCGCGTTGCCGATTAGGAGCAGGTTCTTGGTATGATGGGGCACTGGGCCCTTTGTGCGTACACGCGGCCCATCTGGTTTAGGGATCACTCACATGAAGAATCTGCTTTTGACCGCTATGCTCACCTTGGGCGTAGCCAGCGCCTTTGGCCTGCAGGGGAGCTACGTCGAAGACGAAATCTACGTCAAGTTCGCCAATTACGCGAATGGGCGACCGCTCAGCGGCACGATGAAGAAGTTCATCCTCAGCAAGGTCGGCGCTCAAGAAATGGCCTTCTATCCGCAAATCGGGTGGAGCCGCGTGAAGCTCAATGCGCGTGGAAAGGTGGAAGCCGCCGTGGCCACTCTGGAGAAGGAGCGCTACGTGCGCGACGCCGAACCGGTGTTCCTCCGGGAAGCCGTCGCCACCCCCAATGACCCCCTTTATGTGCAGCAAAAGTGGCTCAAGCCCATCCAAGCTCCGGCCGCGTGGGATCTGTTCAAGGGCAGTGATAGCATTGTCGTCGGCATCCTGGATACCGGCGTGCAGCTGGACCACCCGGACCTGGAGAACAAGCTCGTCCCGGGCGAAGACCTCGTGACGCTGGACGGTGACCCGTCCGACGACAACGGTCACGGCACTTTGGTGGCGGGCCTTGTCGGCGCGGATACCGACAACGGTATCGGCGTGGCCGGCACCGACTGGAACGCCCTGCTCATGCCGCTCAAGGTCGGTAGCGGCGGGATTACGCATTCGGTCGAAGGCATTCTCTATGCCGCCGACAACGGTTGCCAAGTGATTAATATGTCTTATCGCGGCTTCTTCCGTAGCCAGGTGGAGCAAGACGCGATCAACTACGCCTTTGCGCGCCAAGTCATTCCGGTGGCTGCCGCGGGTAACGATAGCCTGAAGGACACCGTGGCCTACCCGGCTGGATTGGATAACGTGCTCTCCGTTGCCGCCAGCGACGACAACGACAACCAAGCTGGTTTCACCAACTACGGCGACTGGGTGGACGTCGCCGCCCCCGGCGTGGCGACGCTCTGCACCGCGCTTGGTTCCGGATACAGCAGCCCCAGCGGCACCTCCATGTCCAGCCCGGTCACGGCCGGGGTCGCCAGCCTGGTGCTGGGCTACTCGCCCACCGGTACGACCAACGCCCAGGTCATTGACTACATCAAGCGTGGCGCGGACAACATTGGTGACTTCATCAAGGATGGTCGCGTGAATGCGCTCAAGTCCCTGCAACTTGTGCCAAAGTTCGAAGATCGCAACTACGGCATCGTGGCGATGGAAACCCTGATGGGCACCCACACGGCGGGCGCCGGCCCGGACCTGGCCGCCCTGGATAGCAGTGTCGCCATGTTCGCCGCGGCCAAGCAGCAGACGATGCGCAGCCCGGCGGCTTTCACCGCTCTCACTTACGACGTGAGCGCCGATGCCAGCCAGATCGAAGAGCTGAAGGTCACCCTGAACGCCTTTGTGAACGCCAATAAGGTCACACAGATGATCTACGTCTGGGATCCGAACCTGAACCGATGGCGCTTCGTCCGGGCCTTCCCGGTCAGCACGCTCTCGGCCAGCGTGGACAACGAAGCCAAGATCAGCAACGCGCAGCGCTACATTGATGGCAATGGCCACATCCGCATTGGCGTGCGAGCGTTCCAACCGTTCGGTTCCCCCAACGAGACGTTCAACTACGTGATGGACCGCGTCGGCATCTCCGCCAAGCTCCTCATCCCGTAAACCCGACCCGATCCCTTCACCTTCGTCCCCGCTCTGGACCTGATTCCAGACGGGGACGATTTGTTTTCGGATACAGTGAATCCATGCTTCAACCGCCGTTGCCAAATCCGGGCCGAATCTTGCGCGACCTCATGACGGCGGGCACCGTGGTCATGCCCGGGGCCTATAATGCGCTGACCGCGCGCCTGGCCTGGCAGTGCGGGGCCAAGGCGGGCTACCTGAGCGGAGGCGCGATGGCGAATGCCCTGCTGGGAGCCCCGGATATCGCCCTCACCACGCTGGATGAAGTCAGCCGCACCGCCGCGCAGGCGTGCCAGGCCGCTCCCATCCCGTTGATTTGCGATGGGGACACGGGCTTCGGTGAGGTGTGGAATGTGCGCCGCACCATCATCGAATTTGAGCGCGCGGGGCTGGCGGGTCTGCACTTGGAGGACCAAGTTTCGCCCAAGCGCTGTGGCCACCTGGGCGGCAAGCAAGTCATCGAAATCGAGGCGATGAGCGAGAAGGTTCGGGCGGCTATGGCGGCCCGCCGCAACCCGGATTTCGTACTCATTGCCCGGACGGATGCTTACGGCGTCGAGGGGATCGAGGGCACCATCCGCCGCGCCCAGGCTTACATTGAAGCCTGTGCGGACGCCATCTTCCCTGAGGGTTTAAGTTCGGAAGAGGATTTCAAGACCGTACGGCGTGAGCTGGGCAGCACCCCGCTGCTGGCCAATATGACCGAGTTCGGGCGAACGCCATTGTTCACGGTGCAGCAGTTCTCCGATTGGGGCTACCAAATGGTGATCTTCCCCGTCTCCGCCCTGCGGGTCACGTTATTTGCGGTGGAGAGCTTCTACCAAGATCTGCTGGCCCAAGGCACCCAAGCTGAGTGGATGGAGCGCATGATGACCCGCGCGGACCTCTACAAATTGGTTAACTACGAGGAGTACGAGCGCTCCGACGCCGCCTGGCGTGATTTACGTTAAGTCTTCGTCGTCGTCGCGGTACATCGCGTCATCGGGCATCGGCGTCATGTATTCGTCGTTGCCCAGCATGGCCTGCACCTGCACTTCGTCCACCAGAATCTCGCGGGGGCGAGAGCCATCCTTGGGGCCGACAATGCCGCGTTCTTCCATGGCATCCAGCAGGCGCGAGGCGCGCTGGAAGCCCACCCGGAACTTACGCTGAAGCATGCTGGTGCTAGCCGCGTTGCGCTCCACCACCCAGGTGACGGCCTCGGCCCACAGCGGGTCATCGTCCATACCCCCACCGCCACCGGTTTCACCGCCGCGTTCGCTGCCGCCTTCGGCCACCGCGATCGGTTCCAGCACGTAGCGCGGACCTTCCTGCTCGCGCCAGTGGCGGCACACCGCTGAAATCTCGCTCTCGCTGACGTAGCAGCCCTGAATGCGCATCGGCTTGTGGGCACCAATCGGGCGGAACAACATGTCCCCACGCCCAATCAGGTCTTCCGCACCGCTGCTATCCAGAATCGTGCGGCTATCAATGGCGCTGCTCACGGCAAAAGCAATGCGCGAGGGGATGTTGGCCTTGATCAGGCCGGTAATCACGTCCACGCTGGGCCGTTGGGTGGCAATGACCATGTGGATGCCGGTGGCACGGGCCAGTTGGCCAAGGCGGCAAATGCTGGCTTCGACTTCGTTGGCCACCTGCATCATCAGGTCGGCCAGTTCGTCAATCACCAGTACGATGTAGGGCAGGCGATCTTGATACGTGGGGGCCTTCTCGTTCCAGCCGTCAATATTACGCACGCCGGCTTCCTTGAACTGCAGGTAGCGCCTCTCCATCTCGCGCACCAGGGCGCGCAGCACCCCGGCCGCTTCCTTCACGTCGGTCACCACCGGGCACATCAGGTGCGGCAGGCCGTCAAAGAGGCTGAGTTCCACCTGCTTGGGATCAATCAGTACCAGCCGGCAATCCTTGGGCGTATTGCGCAGGATGAGCGACATGATAAGCGTGGCGAGCCCGATGGACTTCCCACTATTGGTGGCCCCGCCCACCAGCAGGTGCGGCATGCGCGTGAGGTCCGCGTAGAGAGGTGCCCCCGCCACGTCCTTGCCCAGTGCCACCAGAAGCTTCTTCTCTTGGTCGTGGAACTCCAGGCTTTCGCACATCTCGCGCAGGGTCACGGGCTGGCGATTCTTGTTGGGCACCTCGATACCGATGGCGTTCTTGCCGGGGATGGGGGCTTCAACACGAATACTGGGAGCGGCCAGGCTCATGGCCAGGTTATCGCTCAGGTTGGTGACGCGATTGACGCGGATACCCGGGCCGACACCGAGTTCGTAGCGGGTGACGGTCGGGCCGGTGGCGACCTCCATCACCTGGGCGTCCACGCCGAATTGCTCGAGCGTGCTTTCCAGCACTTCAATGTTGCGCTGGACTTCCTTGGGGTCGCGTTTGGCCTTGGCCGAGGGCTCCGTCAGCAGGCCCATGCTGGGTAGCACGTAGCCTTCCTTGGGCATGGGGGCTTCATCCGCCAACTTGGGCAGCGCTTCGGCGTCTTGTGGCGTGGGCACCGGGCGGCGGGTACGAGTTGGGCGAGGGGGATTGTCGTCCTCCTCGTCCATCGCGGCCGGAATGGGGCGACGCGGGCGGGCGGTGGTTTCAATCGGCAGTTCTGCCGTGCGGCGGCGGCGGGGAGCCTCGATGGGTTCGTCTTCTTCAGTTTCCTCCGGCTCGGGGCGCTGTCGCACGAGCAGATCCTTCACCGGGAGGTCCACAACCAGCAGCAATCCAATGAGGCAAAGCGTGACTAAGCCCACGGTGCCACCCTGGCCGAACAAAGTGCTAAACATCCAGCCGCCAATCGCGCCGACGTAGCCGCCGGTGGTGGTGGTGGCTTCGGGGTCAAAGTAGTCACCCTGGATCGGGCGAGCCATGAGCCCGGTGACGCCCACCAACAGGATGCCGAGCCCCCAGGCGAGGCGCGGGTGAGCCACATGGGTTTTGCCAAGGATGAGGCGGATACCGCCAATCACTAGCAGGGCGGGCACCACCCAGGCCACGGGGCCAAGCATCACACGCAGGCCACCCGCCAGAGTATCACCAAGAATGCCGGAAGAACCCAAACCGAGCGCGATGCCGACAATGACGCCGCCCCCCACCATGCCGAGTCCCCAGGCATCAATTGAGCGGGGAGATGGTGCGGGTGCCGGCGGGGCCATCTTGACGGCCGCCTTTGTGGGTGTTCCCTTCCGTGTTGGACCTTTTCGCAAAACCTGCCCTTCCTTGGGCATACGTTCATTTTACCAGGTTGGTTGAGGTGAGCGTTTAACGAACCGCCATCACCAAGCCCAGCATGGCTATACAGATGATGAGTGCGGTGCCCCCGTAGCTCATGAGCGGCAACCACAAGCCCACCACGGGCGTGACGCCAATGACCATGCCGATATTGGCAATGGTGTGGAAAGCCAGTACGCCCAGCACGCCCATCGCCACGTTGCGCCCCATCGGGCTTTGCGCTGATCTCGCGATGAGAAGCATGGTGAAGAACATGCCCAAAAAGGCAAAGAGCACGATGGTAGCCCCGAACAAACCGAACTGCTCGCCCACTGCGCTATAGATAAAGTCAGTTTCTTGGAATGGCACGTATCCGCCGCGCGTTTGCTCGCCATTCATGAAGCCCTCACCAAAGACACCGCCGTTGGCAAAGGCGATGGCGGCCTGCGTTTGCTGGTAAGCGTTGCCCCCTTGTTCGGGGTTCACCATGGCCAAAATCCTTTCCTTTTGGTATCCCAGGAGTAAGGTGCTGGCCAGCAAGGCCAGGCTCATGAAGATGAGCAGGATGTGTCGCCATTTCGCGCCGCTCGCCACCGTGATCACGGCCCAGATGACCATGATGGACGTGGCCCCGCCGAGGTGGGGCTGCAGGAAGATCAGAGCCGCGATCGGCATGGTGTGCAGCAGCGAACCGAACACTGAACTGAGCTGCTTAGGGTCACGATCAGGCTTGGACCAGTACGAAGACAACGTGAGGATAAAGAGAATTTTGGCCATCTCAGATGGCTGAAATTGAAGCGGACCAATATCAATCCACCGCGTCGCCCCGTTCCTCACATCCCCGATGAAAAAGATGGCGATGAGGCTGAGAATGTTGATGCCGTAGAGAACCGGCACGAAATGCGGCACTGCATCCAGTCGCAAACGTCGGCAGCCCACAAAGGCGACCGTGCCCACGGCCAAGAAGAGAAGCTGCTTGCTAAAGAACGATTCCTCGCGGAATCTTTGGATCGCAAAGAGGGAGACCAGCCCAAAGATGAGAATGACCAGGGCAAAACCCATCACCCAGTAGCGCAGGTGCCGAGGGCCATCCTCTGATCCCAGAGTGCCTTGGCGCATGCCGGGCAGGGCGGTGGTGCTCATGGCGATTTTTGGGCCGCGGGCTCACGGGCCGAATCAGCCCCGAGTTCACGACGAATGATGCCGTGGTCGCGGACCAACCAAAACTTGAGCGTGCGCTCCCTTCGGTCCTTGTCGTCCACCTTCATGGTGAGCTTGATTTCGATGCGCGCAGCGTCAAATTGTCCACCGACCGTGTTGATTCGCTCCGGTGTGGCCTCAATGGTGGCTTCGCCCTCCACTTCCGTAGGGCCGGTCTTCCACTTGCCTTTCCACTCCGAGGTGCGCGGGGCCGCAAAGGGTAGGGGGGCCAGGGGGATGGCGGGTTCAAAAGTCTCCGAGCGCGTGCCCACAAACTCCAGTCCGTTCACTCCAACTCGGTAGCGCTCTTCATCCACCTCTTGGCCGTGCACCACAAATATGAGGCGGCGCATTTCGCCTTCCTTCACAAACTTGGTTTCCACCGGGATCGGCGTTCCGGCCAGCACCAACGTGGCGCTGGTTTCTTTGAATTCATCAAAGCCAAGCTCGCGACTGTCGGAGATCGAGAACTCGGCGGGGGCTTGTCCGCCGGCGGAAGGAGGTTGGCACATGCCCGCGAATGACGCCCAAAACGCCAAAACGCCAAAACACAGTGCCGCCCGTCCGTTCATGGTGTTCTTTACGTCGGGGCGGCTTTAAATGCCGTCAGTGTCCTTGTTCTTCGGGTCACATCGCGTTCGGTGCGCACCGTTTCTTGCATCGAAACCAGTCCAATTCCCTTCGCATAAACCGCCACTTGGGTCACGCGGAGGAGCAGGTCACCCTGGCCGATCTTCATGTCCATGGTGATTTCGATGCCGGGATACTCGTTGCCAAGCACCTTCACCGAGGCCAATCGCTTGGCGGTGCCGTCGAGCACTAGCCGCTCGGTGGTGCCAGACATCGGCACCAAGCCGTCGTAGCCAAACTTTTCGGTGTCACCCAAGGGCAACACCATGATAGGATAGGGCTCAAGGATCGGCTCATGGCGCGATAGGGCGCCCACTCGAATATCTTTGTCGCTAACCAAGTAGAAGGTACGACCCATGAAGCCAGATCGAGTGTCATAAGTGCCAATGGCCGGCATCATCACTCCCGGCCGCTTGTCCTCTTCCTTGGTCTCTTCGAACTCCGTTTTCTTGACCTCGAACTCACCTTCGGCACGGTCTTCCACTTGCAAGGTCAACCGCTCGGCCGTATCGGTGTACGACCAAGAGGTGCCTTTTTGGAGGGGAAAGTAGTCGGACGCCCGCTCGGCCACCGGAGCGGAAACAAGAGCGGACGACAACGACGCAGCGAGGACGAAGGAGATCATGACTTCGGCAAGATGAGGTTCATCACCATGCGGGTGTTGGCCTCGTTCGGATTCGGCATGTCCAGCTTGACCATGCCAAGCCCCTTCACGAGCCAGGACTTTGCTTCACCGGTAACGGTTGAACCCGCGCCACTAGCCGGGGTGCTCTTCATCGTGTACTTGTTCACGACGACCAGCGCATCGTATTCCTTGCCGTCCGAGAGCTTGATCTTCTCGATGGCGAGGGCTTCCCCGTTCATCTCGGCTTTGACTACAGAGCCGTCCGGCATCTTGAGGTCGAAGCTGGAGTTCCACTTCTTGCCCGGGGCTACGTCGCTCGGCAGTTGCAGAGCCGGCTTGGAAAGCTCGCCGCGCCCCACCGATTCGGTGTAGATGCCATCCTTACGGATGACCACGGTCTCGCTACCCAGTTGCGCCAGTTCACCGGCACGGACCACGTCCACGCGGGCTTCACCGTTCTCCACGTTGAGGATGCGGACGCGCTCAGTGCCTTCGCCCTTTTTGTCCTCGCCCCAGATGGTTTCGAACACCGATTCTCGGCTACCCGTCATGCCGTAGTATTCGGCCGCGGCGGTCTTGAGTTCAGCCGGAAGCTCGACAGACGCTTCCAATTCCGTGGAAGTGCCCGTCGAGGAGGATGAAGATTCCTTGCTGGGTTCCTTGGTGCCGGTGTCCGTCGCCGGCGCCGGCGTCGAGTTTTGGCACCCCCCGATGAGAAGGCCAAGGGCGATCAAGAGCGTCCAACTTTGAATTCGCTTCATGACTTCAAATCATAGTCCTTCAGGCGCAGGGTTTGCACGATTCGGATGCCAGAAGGCTGAACGACCACCTGGCGGAATCGCACCATGCCCACGCCGGGAGACCAAAAGACCGTGCTGGTGCTGGCCACAAACGGGGGAACCGTCGGCAGGCTGGAGGAGAGCGCCGTGGCGGAGTCACCGCTCGGGGCTTCCGTGGAGGCACTATCGGGGCTGGAAGATTCGGTTGATGTTGCGTCTCCGGTCGCACCTCCGGAGCCTCCCGCGCCTTCGGAGCCTTCGGTTTCACCCGAACCCGCCGCGGGTTCCGTCGGCGTGCCGCTGGCCGCGCTGGTCACGTCCGTCACCCCGGCTTCGCGAAGCTTGGCGAGGGCAGCACTCAGGCCTTCCACATCGTCACCCGTCGCCGGATAAAGCAACACGGTTTGCGTGCTATAGGCCGGCATGGTGCCACGCTCGGTGTCCACCTGCTGCGGCCCCAGGGCCGTGTGCCGGACGATCATGCGCCGCACCGGAATGGTGTTGTCGGCGGCATTCCCAGCCGGGAGCGGCCCGGTGGTCACAAACTCCTGCTCTTCTCCCTGCTTGAGGGCAAACAAGAGCGACGGGAGAGGGGGCGAGTAGTTCAGCAAATCTCTTGAACCGGCGGTTTGGTAGATCCCTTCCGAGTTCACCATCCAGCCACTGCGGTCGGTCTTTTGCTGGGCCGCGGTTTCCGTCAGCTGACCGGTCTCAGGGTCCACATCCGCCTCGCGAATCACATGAATCTCGGCGCGGGTTTCGCCGCCGTCCGTCGCAATGCGCTCCACCCGAAGCGTGATGTCCTCGGTGTTGGTCTGGCTTTGGCCGTTGGGAAGCGTAATCGCCACCCGGCTTTCAAAGGTCCAGGAGTTTCCTTCCTTCAGCGGGAAGACGTTGGTCTTATCCACGGACGCGAGGTCAACAGGCTTGATCTCCTCGACGGGTTTCGGCGTGTATCCGGAGCTTCGGTTGCCACATCCGACAAGTCCGAGAGCCACGACAATAAAGAGGGGAGAAGCAAGGCGTGCGATCGTCATTTTGGTTCCGAGGGTTGTGTAGTTCGCGTTGATGTCAAGCGGTTGATGTCGTCAACTGCGTCGGCGGCCAGCTGTTCCGCGCCAACGCCACGAATGGTAACGCTCTTCTCGGCAAGTTCTGTGCCAATACGCGGGGCGGCCAGGGCCACACTGTTCACCATAAACAACAATTGGAAGCGCGGATGTTCCCGGCTGAACTTCCACAGTCGCAAACGCCCCTCTTCCGTGAGGTTCAAACGGATATCGGTGACGGGCTGATTGTTGCCGCCATCGTAGGTGTGCTTGGAGGCGCCGGTGATCATTTCATCGTTCACCACCACAAAGGCGTTCTCCAACACTCGGTACGGCTTGGCCGTGAGTTCCTTGATTCGGGCATCGCTGTAACGGCCCTTGAGCGACTGGCGAAGGTCTTCCTTTTGCGCCGGAATCGGGTTGCCGTCCTTGTCGGTGAGTTCGCCGCGCGTGCGCTTGATCTCCTCGGCGTAGGTGGCCTGCATGGCGGCATCGGTGAGGAACTTCTCCGTAAGTCGCCGACCGGCACGAGTAGCGAATTGACTATTGAAAGGCTCGCGGTAGACGCCTTGCACCTTCGTCACGGTTCCGCCCACGTTGTATTCCATCTCAAAGGGAATCTCGATGATGATGCCGTCAATCAAGCGATCCAAATCTAAAGTGGGAAGCGGCTGCCCATCGAGCGTCATCGAAAGCGCGCGTTCCAGTTTGGGTTTGAGGTTGGCGTCGCCATTGATGGCGCGCTCAAGTTGGTCCTTTGTCCAGACTTCGGCTGCCGCCGGGAATTCGCCTTCATTCACGTCATTCAGGCTCATCACGAGCTTGCCGAGGGCGTCCCCATTGCCCTGCAAAGCCCCTAAGAACTCTCGGATCAGGAGCTTCTTCTTGGTGATAACGTCGTCTTCGTTCATCTCGGGCGCATCGAGATCCGAGTCGCTGAACTCGGCCAATTGCGCGACCTGGTTGCTGACGATGATTCCGAAACCCGAGCCGGGGTTTACAGCCACGATGTTCACGTGCCCCGGCTTGATCGGGTTCATCTGAAGGTTGCGGAGTTGGTACTCGCCAAAGGCACGCCAGCCCCCATAGCCTACGCCGACGACAGCGAGGAAGCCGATGACCAAAGCGGGCGTTTTTGCTCTCATACCAACTCTCGTGGGTTCAACATTTTACCGGGCTCGTAGGTTCCCCATCCGGACACCGAGAGTTACCTGGACCGAGGCAAGCGGCAAGGTAGCATTACGCCGATGCGGGTGGATGAATTTGGCCAGCGAGTCCGGGCCGAGCTTGGCAAGGCGGTGGTCGGACAAGAGGATGCCATTGACCTGGCCCTTATTGCGCTACTCGCCAACGGGCACATTCTCCTCGAAGGACTGCCGGGCCTCGCCAAAACCCTGCTCGTGCGGTCGCTTGCCCTGACCTTGAATTTTGAGTTTGGCCGTGTGCAATTCACACCCGACCTGATGCCGAGCGACGTGCTGGGCGGCAACGTATTTGACCCTCGCACCGTCGAGTTCACTTTGCGTAAGGGGCCGATTTTCTGCGGCATTCTGCTCGCCGACGAAATCAACCGCACACCCCCCAAGACACAATCGGCGCTGCTGGAAGCGATGGAGGAACGCGCGGTAACCATTGACGGCGAGCGTCACGCCCTCCCCGAGCCGTTCCTCGTCTTCGCCACCCAAAACCCGATTGACTTCGAGGGCACTTACCCGCTCCCCGAAGCCCAGCAAGACCGTTTCCTCTTCAAGGTCGTGATGACCTACCCTGACCAAGCGGACGAACTGGCGGTGATGCGGCGATTCCATACTGGTTTCCGCGCCACGCGGCTAGAAGACGCCGGGCTCACCCCCGTGATTGGCCCGAATGACCTCGCCGCCCTGCGTGAGCAAGTGAACGCGGTGGTCATCGAAGACAAGATTTTCGATTACATCTACAGCATCGTTTCGGCCACGCGCGGGAGCCGGCAAGTGCTGGTGGGGGCTTCCCCACGCGCCAGCCTGGCCCTGGTGGCGACCAGCAAGGCGATGGCCGCGTTGCGGGGCCGCGACTTTGTGATCCCCGATGATGTGAAATCGCTGGCCGTGCCCATCCTCCGCCATCGCGTGTTGCTGAGACCGGAAGCGGAAGTGGAAGGCATTGGGATCGAAACCGTGCTCAAAACCTTGGTGGACGCCCAGCCGGTGCCGCGCTAACGCCCGATTCTATGCGCGTTCTCGCCCCCTATCGCCGACACGGTGGAGCCGTCATGATGGCTCAAGCTTGGCGGCCTGCCCTGGCTGCCAACGGCATTACGTTGGACCTCGTGGATGTCTCCGAATGGATGCCTGACGAGACCGGCCGCAAGATCGACAAGGCGGTGAGCAAGCAACTGAAAGAGCGCGCCAAGGGCTACGACCTGGTGCACGCCCTTTCTTACCGCGTGGCGTGGGCGTGCGCCGAAGCGTTTTACATCCGCAGCCCGTGGGTGTACACCGCCTACGATGTACCGGCCACCCTGCACAGTGAGTTCATAGACCGGCTGAACGCCGCCCGCGCCGGCCTTTGCAGTAGCCGAACGGTGCGCAAGTCGCTGGATAGTGCCGATGCGCTGAACCTCACCGTAGTCACGCCGGGGGTGCCCACGGCACCGGAGGATGCCCCGAAGGATCGCGCACTGGCCCGGGCGCGCTTTGGCATCCCGGAGAATGCCTTTGTCTTTACGATGGTTGGGCGCTTGGCGCGGGAGCGAGGGATGGCGCGCATCATCGAATCGTGGCGCGGAGTGCGCGTGGCCGAGCCCGACAGTTACCTCTTGATCTGCGGCAAAGGGCCGGATGCTCGCTACCTGCATCGTCTCGCCCCGGATTACGGTCCGCAGATCCTCATCGAAGAAGACTTTGAAGCTCGGTGGGCCGCATTCTCGGCCAGCAACGTCGTGCTGGTGGCCAGTGAAATCCAGGGCTTCAGTTGGCCCGCGGCCGAGGCCATGATGATGTCCCGGCCCGTGGCGGTGCCCAACGAAAGCGGCCTGGAAGATATGGTGCTGGTGGGCGTAAACGGGTGGCGACACGACCCCATCAGCGATTGGACCGACACCATGCTGACCATCGCCAGCCGCCCCGAACAAGCCGACGTCTACGGCCGGGCCGCACTGCGCGAAGCCAGCCACCGGTATGAGCTGAACGCCAGCGCCGAACGACTCACGCGAATCTACCGGGAAGCCCTAGGCGAATAGACCCGACGCCGATTGCGGCAGGATTCTAGGGTCTATGCTGAATACGGCAGGACACCAAGGTTGGTGGTAACGGAGGACGGTGCATGGACGCACCACCTGTCATCTCTTTTCTTCACCTCCCCCCACTTGGCATACAACTTGCCCACAATCGTCTTTACACCCCGCGCGGAGTAACTGAGATGAACCCCCTGTGTCTTGTGGCTTGTGCCCTTCTTGCCCCCTCGCCCACCGCTCCGGATGCCCCCAACGGCGTCCTGATCCCGCTGGAGCGCGAAACCTACGTGCGACAGGTCCCCTTCACCTCCTACCGCCTGGGTGCCTATGCCTTGGGCTACGAGTTCCGCAGGGCCGACATGACCTATGTGGGCGACGCCCAAGCCCCGGGGGGCCGCCGCGCCGTGCTTCGCCTTCACTTCACCAACCCCACCGCCCGAAACTCGTTTGACATCATCCAGACCACGCGGAGCGGCGCGCTAACGACCGAGCAATCGGTGCGGCAAGTGCTGAAGCTGAAGACCTTCGAAATCCCGAACGACGGCACCATGACGATGGTCTATCGCCGCGCGGGCGACGTGGAGATCGGCTTTGTGGGCAGCATCATCAGCGGGCCGTCGGCGCAGCGAGTGCTCGATGCCATGACGCCCGCCCCGCGCACCTAACGCGAGACGGGCGCCTTTCTTTTATCTACCGGCTCACTTGGGCAGCCGGGCGTTAACGGCTTCCCAGTCAATCACTTGCAGGTAGGCCTCGATGTACTTCATGCGGGCCGTCTGGAAGTCCAGGAAGTAGGCGTGCTCATACACGTCCATCGCCAGGAGCAGCGTGTGGTTCCAGGCCGGGAACGTGTCTTGGCTATCCCCGATGTAGGTGTGGACCCGCTCTTCGGCGTGGTCGTAGCCCAAAAACACCCAACCGCGACCGGCCATGCCCGTCGCTTTCCAATCATTCAGCCAGTGATCGAAGGTGCCGTAGGCTTCTTTGATCAGGTCACCCACCGCACCGGTAGCCGGGCCGCCTTCGCCGCCGATGGTTTCGAAGTAGACGTTGTGGTTGATATAACCGCCGTAGGCAAACGCGTAGTTCACCTTCAGGGCGCGCATTTCGCTGTAAATCTGGTTGGCTGCCGCCGGGTCAATCTCCATGTCGGCCAGCTTCTGACGAATCTCGTTCGTCTTCCGGGCGTAACCCTGCCACAGGGCCAGGTGGGCGTCGTGGGTGGCCTTACTGATCCCCACTCGTTCGGTCGAATACACCTTGGCCGCATGGGCTTCGGGCACGGTCACAAGTTTCACTGCCATAAGGGTTCCTACGCCGTCATTCTACGGGAATCCGCAGACACCAGCCCTTCTTCGGACCCTCTCCTTTCAGGGCCGGACGAAATGTGGAAAAAACCTGAAGATTCAAGCCACATCTGGGGCCTCTTGGGTGTAGCATGAAAGTAGGCCATGACGGAAGATATCTTTGAGGCTCTTAGTCACTCGCCCCGCATCGTGGAACGCATGCTGCGGGTTTTCCCAACCGATCGTCTGGACGACAAGATCCCCGTGGCGGATTTCTCTCCGCGACAGGCGGTGGCCATGCT
>CAZVHE010000058.1:8592-14261 GCA_964627705.1 uncultured Chthonomonas sp. | reverse complement strand
CCAGCTCGGCGGCTCTCCCCTCTTCACCGCTCAAGCTGGGCGTGGCCACCAAGGCCCGGTGGAATGCCAAGAGGTCCGCGTCCGTCATCATGCGTGCGAGCCTTCGCGCACGATCAGCGTCCCGCTCCCTTCGTTGGTGAAAACTTCCTTCAGCAAGCCGTCATTGGTGTTTTGTCCCACCACATGCACGCGCTCCACGCCGCCTTCCAGCGCCCGGCGGATGCTGGCGCTCTTCGGCCACATCCCCTCCTGCACGGCCCCGGTGGACTCCAGATCGGCCAAACCTTTCAGGTCCATGAAGCTGATGAGCGAACTCGGATCCTGGGCGTCGCGGAGGATGCCCGGCGCCCCGGTGAGAAAGACCACCTTGGCCGCCCCCAGGCCGATGGCCAGTTCCGCCGCCACCCCGTCGGCATTCAGGTTCAGCACTTGTCCAGACTTGGAAACCCCGAGCGGGCTCACCACCGGAATATGCCCGGCGGCCAGGATCGTCTCGATGTAGCTCACATCCACGCGGTCCACATCCCCCACCAGGCCGTAGTCCACCGGGTTACCGTGGCGGTCCTTGGTCGGCGGGCGTTGGTGGGCCAGGATCATCCCCGCGCGCACCCCGCTCACCGCCACCATGCTCATCTGCAGGGCTTGGCCCAGCGCCACGATGTGGGTGGCCACCTCGCCATTCAGGGCCAGGGTGGTTGCCCGCAGGGCGATAGGGTCGGTCACGCGGCGGCCTTCGATCTTGATCGGCTTGCCGCCCAGGCTTTCCGTCAAGGCTGATGCTTGCGGCCCGCCCCCGTGGACCAACACCACACGCATGCCCAGCCGGTGCAACACGCCTACTTGCTCGATTAGGTCTTTACCGGCCTGAGGGCCACCCACAAAGGCTTCGCCCCCCACCTTGACCACAAACGTTTTGCCCTGATAGAGGCTGAGATACGGCAGCGCGGTGCGCAGGGCGGCGATGGCATCGCTGCGAAGGCTGGAAGCAAGGGCGGATTTAGGCATGAGCAAGCATCTCCATGAGAACGGCTTTTTGAACGTGGAGCCGGTTACCGGCAATGGTCGTGACGGCCGAACGCGGGCCATCCAGAATCTCGTCGGCCGCCTCGACATTGCGGCGCAGCGGCAAGCAGTGGAAGAAGCGGGCATCCTTGTGGGCCAGCGCGAACCAAGATTCGCGCGCGCACCAATCGCGCAGGCCCGCTTTGGCCTGGGCGTCGGCATCCGGGTTGCCGTAGTGCGCCGGGCTGGCCCAGCTTTTGGCGTACAGCACGTGCGCCCCCGCCATGGCAGCATCGCGGTCGTCGGTCACGCTCACCGTGCCTCCACCCTGGGTGGCGGCGGCGTGCACGCGGTCCATCACGGCTTCGGGGAGGTCGTAGCCCTCGGGGCGGCAGATCACCAGGTTCATCCCCCGGCGGGCGGCCATGGTGGCGGTGGCGGCCGGAACCGCATGCGCCAGAGCCTTGGGGTGCCAGGTCCAGCTCAACACGAACTTGGCGTCCTCGCGGATTTCGTAATCCTCCAGCGCCTTCCACTCGGCCAGGGCTTGGCAGGGGTGGTTGGCGGCGCTTTCCAAATTGATAAGCGGCCCGGGCGTGATTTCATCCAAAAGGTTGAGAAAACGCTCGTCCATATCGGCTTTCAGGTCGGTGCCGCCCGCAAAGGCGCGCACGCCCAGGGCGTCGCAGTACTCGCTCAGCACGCGGATGTGCTCCGGGTGCGCCCCGTCCATCGTCACTCCGGTGCGGGTTTCCAGCGACCAGCTGCCCTGCCCCGGCTGAATGACGAAGCTGCTCCCGCCCAGCTGCGCCATGCCCGCCTGAAACGAAGCCAGTGTGCGCAGGGAGGGGTTCATGAAGAGGAGGCCTAGCACTTTGCCCTTGAGATCATCCCGAATCGGACTCCTTTGGAGCTCGTGGGCGAGGTCTAAGAGGCGGCGGATCGTGGCGTCGTCCAGATGTTGCAGGTCAAGGAAGCGGCGCATCAGTTCCACCCCCAGCCCGGCGACTTCAGTCCCGTAGTGTCGTCCAGGCCAGCCAAGCGGTTCATCCACTGCATGGCGCCGCCGCTGGCCCCCTTGGTCAGATTATCGAGGGCTGAGGTGAGAACGATCTGGTCGCCTTCGCGCACCACCCCCACGCGCACTTGGTTGGTGCCCACCACATCCTTGACGGAAGGCATGGCGGCACTCGCCGTCACAAATCCACCCCGAGAGGCATACATCTCATTCACCATTTGGATCAATTCTTCTTCGCTTGCGGAAGTCTGGGCATCCAGGAAGATCGTGCTCAAAATCCCCCGCGCAAAGTTGCCACTGTGCGGCACAAACTGCACGTCAATCTCCGCCCCGGCTACGCGCCCCAGCAAGGCACTCATCTCGTCCGCATGGCGGTGACGCAGCGGATTGTAAGCCCGCACGTTGCCGTGCCGATCGGGGTGGTGGGTGGCGGCTTTAGGTTCGCGGCCGCTGCCGGTGCTCCCCGTCACCGCACTCACTCGCAAGTTCGGCCCCACCGCACCGTGAGCCAAAAGAGGCGCCACCGCCAGCGTGACCGACGTGGTGAAGCACCCCGGGTGCGCCACCGGCCCGGCCTTCACCTCGGGCAGCAGTTCAGGGTGCCCAAAGACGAACTGGCCCAGCAACTCCGGCGTCGGGTGCGGATGGCCGTGCATCTTCTCGTATTGCGTCGCCTCTTGGAACCGGAAATCCGCCGACAAATCCACCAAATGGATGTTTTTGCCCATCGCAAGGATCTCCCGGGCTACGCGCGCACTCTCCCCGTGCGGCAGAGCGAGAAACACAAACGCCTCGCCCAAATCCGCCACCGCGCGCAGCCCGTCCTCGGCCCCGACAAAGCAAGTCGAACCATAAGCAGTCAAAAGATGCGGAAACACGCTCGCCACCGGCTTTCCCGCCTGCGAACCACTCACCGCCCCGGCGAGCTCAAACTCCGGGTGCAAGGCCAACAAACGGAGCAATTCCCCGCCCACGTAGCCCGTGGCCCCGAACACAAACACTGGCTTCACGCAATCACCCCCTCGCCCAATCCCAGAGTCTTCATGAGGTGCGCGGCCAGGGCTTCGGAGTCCAAGCGCGCGTTCAGCGCCACGCAGCCCGTCGCGGCTTCTACGTTGTCCACGCCCGCGCTATTGTCCGTGCACGGCCCCGTAATGGCGGCCACCGGGTAACCAAAGCGATCCTGCAAGAGCTTCACGCCGCCCCACGCCCCCACGGGGTCGCTCGCCGCGAGTACCAACGCCCCCACCGTGGCCTTCACGTCCGCCGCTTCTAAGATCGCGTCCACGCCGTAGTCCCCCATCAGGCCGTCACCCAGTTCCAACACGATCATGTCGGGCGAACCTTCGGCGAGCTGCGCCAACAATGTGCGCGTGATCGAGGCGGCATTCGATCTTTGCGTGGTCACAATGCCAAGCTCCGTAAAGCTCGCGGCGGTGCGCGCCCCCGCGTCCACCATGGCCAGGGTGTCGCGCATCAGGCTCACGCCCGTCACCTTGGCCGCCGCCACCTGCAGGCCTTGCCGCGCAAATTCTTGGATCAAGCTTGCGCAGGCCGCCGTTTTGCCGCTATTCATGCAAGTGCCCACAATCGCCAACACCGGCGGGATTCCACTGGGCACCGCATCCCGCAGGGCCCCCGCCTGGCGTCCGATATTGGCCGGTTCCCCCACGCGCTGACCCAAAAATGGGAACGACAGCACCTGCCCCAACACTTCGCACTCAAACGGCGGGCCGACTTCGGGCGAAAACGAAGTGCACACCCCAATCACGCCGCCCATGTTCAGCATTTGCAGCGTGTCGCCGGTCTTGATTTCGCTAGGGATATGCCCCGCATACCCCTGCAAGGCGCGGCGATGCCCCAGCGCCCCCGCCACCGTGTCGCCAGGTTTCAGGTTCGAAAACCGTCCGCTCACCAACTCCAACTGGTTGTAGGTGCCCTTGCGCGAAAGGATCCGTACCGCAATCACGTCGCCTTCGCGGCAAGGGTATTCATCCCCCACCCGCACGTCGCGGTCCAGGGCGCAGTTGCGAGTCACGCTCGCAATCTTGTCCAGGTGTAACGGCCTCATAACTGGGTTCGCGCACCCGCACGCGCCGCCAAGATGCTGGGCAAGGCCACCAAGCGGCTGAAGCCCGCCGCATCCGTCGGGGTCCAGTCCTTCGCCGCCTCGCCGTAGGTACTCCCGCTCGCCGCCATCAGCGAATAGGGCGAGCTCACCCCCTCCACAAACAGACTGCCCGTGCGCAAGGTCACCACCACCTCGCCCGTCACCCGGGTTTGGCTTTGGGTCAGCAGGGCCTCGATGTCGCGGCAGGCCGGGTCCAGGAAGTGCCCCTCGTGCAGCCAGTCACCGTAGTTGCGGGCGGCGGCATCCTTCATCGCCTGCTGGCGACCGGTCAGCACCAGCTTTTCCAGTTCGCGGTGCGATTCAATCAGCACCGTCGCGGCGGGGGCCTCGAAAGCCACACGCCCCTTCACGCCCAGCACGGTGTCGCCCAGATGTACCCCGCGTCCAATCCCGTAACTCGCGGCGAGGGCGTCCACATGTTCAATCAGTGCCACCGGCTCCATCGCCACCCCGTCTACGTGCGTCGGCTGACCTTCCTTAAAGGTCAAAGTGATCTTGGTGGGTGCCATGGGGCGGGCAAAGGCGCCCTTCGTGCGCACCCACGCGTGTTCGGGCACTTGGCCGTCGCTGGTGGTGGTTTCAGTACCCCCAATCGTCACGCCCCACAGGCCGGAGTTGATGGAATACGCCGCGCCGTGCTTCGGCACGGGCATTCCCCGCCGCTGCAAATCCTCCACTTGCTGAGAGCGGGAAGGCGTGAGGTCGCGGATCGGTGCCACGATCTCCATCCCCGGCGCCAGGGCGCGCAGGGCGGTTTCAAATCGCACCTGATCGTTCCCCGCCGCTGTGCAGCCGTGGCCAATGGCCGAGGCGCCCGCTTGGTTGGCAAATTCGGCCACCATTTGCGCTTGTAAGAATCGTTCTGCGCCCACGCATAGCGGATACACGCCGCCTCGGCGCACGTTCCCGGCAATCAAAAATCGTAAGGTGGTTGCATAAAATGCCGCCCGCGCATCCACAAAGTGGTGGCTGATGGCCCCGAGCTTCTGTGCCCGTTCGGCCAAGTCTTCACGCTCCGCATCCGACATACCGCCCACGTCCACCGTGACCGTGATCACCTCCCAACCCTCGCCGATGAGATGGGGGATACACCAGCTGGTGTCGAGCCCGCCGCTGTAGGCCAGGATGATGCGCTTAGCCACGGTCAACCCCGGGCAGAAGCCGCTTCATCAGCACCGTTTGCGACCCGGCATCGGGGGTGGCGATGAAGATCGTATCGTCCCCGGCCACGGTGCCGACGACCTCTTCCCAGCTTTGATTGTCCACTTCGAGAGCGAGGCGGGTGGCGCTCCCAATCGTTGTGCGAACGACCAACATATTCGGCCCCGCCGGCAAAATCGCTACGATGCACGAGCGGTCCAATCCGAGCGGCAAGCTCACGCGGCTGGGCAACACGTAGCGGCCGTTTTGGCGTACCGCCCCCAGGCTTCGCAGGTCGCGAGAGATGCTGCTTTGCGTGGCGGAATAGCCCTGCGCCTTCAGCATCCGCACCAAATCGTCTTGGGCTTTCACTTGCCC
>CAZVHE010000058.1:2363-8538 GCA_964627705.1 uncultured Chthonomonas sp. | reverse complement strand
CGCCATACTATGCTCATTATATGCATAGATTGCAGATTCATGCAACTGCATGCGCAAAAGACCCGGTCGCGCCGACACAAAAACTCATGTCCGTAGGAAACGATTTCCAGCGCCCTTTGCGTAATATGCAGAGAATGTTGCGATTTGCTGTCGTTCAGCGCCGTCTCTTGGTGGCCACTCTCGCCGGGGCCTGCCTCGCCCCCTCGTTGGTTTTCGCCCAGGCCGCTCCCAACGGGGCGCCCGTTGAGGCCGTGGATCGCGTCAAGTTGCGGGCGCACCTAGAATTTATCGCCAGCGACCTCCTCGAAGGTCGGGACACTGGCTCGCGCGGACTTCAACTCGCGGCCAAGTACATTGTTAGCCACCTTAAGCAGTGGGGCGTGCAGCCGGGCGGGGTGGATGGCACCTACTTCCACCCGCTCCCGATGACGTCGAGCCGCGTGGTGCCGGACGGCACCAAGGTCAGCGTAAACGGGAAGGCTCTGATCTACGGCGAAGACTTCATCGCCGAGGCCCAACCGGGCCAGCTTTCGGGTGACCTCGTTTTTGTGGGGCACGGTTACCGCGTACCAAACGGCGACAACCCCTACGCCGGGCTTGACCTGAAGGGCAAGACCATCGTGGCCGTGGCGGGCACGGCCCCGGCGGGTCTGCGCGGCCGACCGGGCACCGACTACGAAACCCCGGCCCTGGTGGCCCGGGCTGAAGGTGCCGCCGGTGTGATCATGCTGGATCGCCGCGCGGGCTCCCCCAACTGGACGCAGCGTCGCAACCGCTCCGAAGCCGGCCAAATGCGGCCCGGACGACCGCAGCCGGGCGTCCCCACCCTCAGCCTTGGCCCCGCCGGAGCCACGGCCCTGCTCTCCGGTTCCGGTCTCGATGCCGATGCGCTCATGGGGGCCACGGTAGCCCCGGAACTGCTGAAGACCAAGGCCTTCCGCGCCGAAGTGAATGCCTCCGTCCAAGTCGAGACGCGGGAAAGCGTTTCCCACAACGTCTGCGGGCTCATCCCGGGCACCGACCCCACGCTGAAGGCCGAAACCGTCATTCTGGGCGCCCACTACGACCACGTGGGCATGCGAGAGGTGCCGGCCGGCCAAGATGGCATCTTCAACGGCGCGGACGACGACGGAAGCGGCACGGTCGCCCTGCTGAATATGGCCGAAGCCATCGCCAAGAACCCCGTGCAGCCGAAGCGCTCCATTCTTTTCCTCTGGTTCACGGGCGAAGAGCGCGGCTTGCTGGGTTCGCGAGAGTTCGTCGCCAACCCGACGGTGGACCTGAGCAAGGCGGCCGCCATGTTCAACATCGACATGATTGGGCGGAGCAAGGAAACCAGCTCCGACATTCCCGCCAATGAGAACCTCGCCCGCAAGGGCCAGGTCTATCTCATCGGGCCGAACGTGTTCAGCCCGGCCCTTAGCGCCCTGATGAACCGCGTGAACGACAGCTACCAAAAGCTCAACCTCGACCAGCGCTACGACGACCCGAACGACCCCAACCGGTTCTGGGCACGAAGCGACCACTACCCGTTCGCCGAAGTTGGCATCCCTGCCGCGTTCTTCTTCAGCGGCGTGCATGAGGACTACCACCAGGTAAGCGACCAAGTCGAGAAAATCGACTTTGAGCAACTCGAAACCGTGAGCCGAGCGGTGCTGGCGATGCTGTGGGAAGTGGCCAACATCCCCGTCTCCCCCCGGGCGGCGGGCACCACCAACCCGAACGTGCGCGGTTAAACCGGAAGCGCGTGCTCCAACAGAGCTTGCGCTTCCACAAACTCAAGACAGGCCTCGTGGGTCGCATTCAAAACGACCGGCGGGGCCACATCATTTTCAAGCGCCTCGGCCCAGCGCAGAACGCTGAGGCACCAACGATCGCCCGGGCGCAATCCCGGAAATCCGTATTCCGGACGCGGGCTGGTCAGGTCGTTGCCCATCGTCACGGAGAAGGCCAGAAACTCCGCCGTCATCACTGCGCAGACCGTGTGCATGCTCATGTCCTCCGGGCCAGATTCGCAGCAGCCATCGCGCCAGTAGCCCGTCATGGGCATCACCGAGCAACTTTGGAGCGGTTCGCCGAATACGTTACGAGCGGGGCGCCGTGACATATCTCTTAGACGCTCTGGCGAGGCATTCCGGCGAGAGGAGTCCTGAAAAAAGAACCAACCCCGGGGGAAAGTCACCGGGGTTGATGGAGATGATCCTTGCAGGCTCGATACGAGCCGTCAGGATTTGGGGAACTTGCTGATGTACTTGTTCGGGTCTTCCTTGAACGGCTCGGGGCAGCCCGCGCAGCAGAAGTAGTAGCGGACGCCGTCCACGTCTTGGTAGCCCACGGCCTTCTCCACGCTTTCGACTTCTTGGTCCATCACCGGGCACCAGAGCTTGCCGTCCTTCTTGAAGGCCACCGGTTCTCCACTCGTCCTGTAGCCAGACTTCAATGAAGCTCGCTGATCTGCTGATCTATCAGAGCCTGAGGACTTGAGCCCATACTCCCGTTCAAGCTGCGACTGCTTCCATCGCCGCTCTTGCAGGCTCATCTGCTGATCCTGTCTCACCTTATGCTCCATATTTCGTTTGCAAACAAAGAAAAGGGTGGCCAGAAACCAAAGCAAAATAAAAATGCCCACTTGGCCGACTGTTCGCCAGCCTTGCCACTCTTCTTTCCAAAGTTGCTTCAGCGACTTACCCATCGCTTGATAGTCTATCCAGCATCATGCAGACAATCAAATCCCGATACTTGAACTGTGAGTCGTCCAGTTACAATATCCAACGACAAAATGCGCCGAGGACCTTAAATCTGTACTCGGCGCAGTCTCGTTGAGCCTACATGGTGACTTTTAGGACTTGCCTTGGCCACCAATATACTTTTGGGGATCAGCCTTGAACGGCTCGGGGCAGCCCGCGCAGCAGAAGTAGTAGCGAACGCCGTCCACGTCTTGGTAGCCCACAGCTTTCTCGGCGCTTTCGACTTCCTGGTTCATCACCGGGCACCACAGCTTGCCATCCTTCTTGAAGGCCACCGGTTCGGCCGTGGCGCCACCTTCGGTCTTGCTGGTCTCGCCCGAGCCCGTCGTGGCGGGCGGGGTCGTCGTTTCTTCTGCCGGAGCAGCCGGCGAGCAGCCAACGAGAGCGGCACCCACAACAAGCGCCAACAAACTACCAATGAATAATTTCATCGTACCTATAATAACAACTCTTCTCCCTCGGGCGTTCCATTCAGGTTCAAAATGAATCGCATGGCCGGTCGCATTGAGGTGAAGGAGTGGGGTCAGTTACCGGATGGCCGGGCGGCCCGCAAGATTTCCCTCTCCCACCCGAGCGGGTGTGAGCTCGTGGTGTCCGATTTCGGGGGCATCGTGACCGACCTGCGAGTGCCCACCCAGAATTCGGGCGTACAAAACATGGTTCTGGACCTGCCGGCCCCCTCGGACTACTTAGCGGCCCGAAGCTATCTCGGTGCCATTGCAGGTCGCTTTGCCAACCGCATTGAGGCCGGCCGCTTCCTGGTGGATGGCGTGGCGTATCAACTCGCCACCAATGACTCGCCGGGGGGCGTGCCCTGCCACTTGCACGGTGGAAACGTAGGCTTTGATCAGCGATTCTGGAGGGCCGAGCCCTTTTCTGAAGGCGACACCCTCGGGGTTCGCCTGGACTACACCAGCCCCGCCGGAGAAGAGGGCTACCCCGGCGAACTCCACACCACCACCACCTACCGCTGGACCGAAGACGGCACTTGGGAGATCGAATACGTGGCCACCTCCACGGCGGCCACCATGGTCAACCTGACCCAACACTCTTACTTTGACCTTGGCGCGGCGCGCACGGGCCATACGCGGGACCTCCAACTGCGAGTGGATGCGGATGCCTTCACCCCCGTAGGCCCCGACATGATTCCGCGCGGCGAGATTGCCCCGCTGGCGGGCACCCCGCTGGATTTGAGGAGCACGACCCGCCTGGGCGACATCTACCAGTCCCCTGACCCCCACGGCCACCTCATCCAAGGCGGACTGGACCACAACTATGTGCTCAACGGCACCCCCGGCCAAATGCGCAGCGTGGCCTGGCTAACCAACCCCGAATCCGGGGTCGCGATGACCATGAGCACGGACCAGGCCGGGTTGCAAATCTACACCAGTGTGGTGCTGGATTGCGGTCCGTGGCGCAAGTATGACGGGGTGTGCCTGGAAGCCCAAAACTTCCCCAACGCCCCGAATGTGCCGGCGTTCCCCAGCGCGTGCCTCCGCCCGGGGCAGGTGTATCTGCACCGCACGGAGTACGCCTTCCGCTCGCTGGATTAACCCGCGATGATCTTGGTGATGTCGCCGGCCGGGCGGATCATCTCCGCGACCTGGCGTACCAGTGCAAGCCGTGCATCCCGCACTTGGGTGTCCTCGGCCATGACCATCGTGGACTCAAAGAACTGATGGATCGGCGTGGCGAGGGCTACGAAAGCCGCTTTCACCGCCGCCGCATCCCTTCGCTCATAGGCTTCGTTGAGCCCCGCTGCCGCTTGGGCGGCCTGCTGGCGGAGTTGCTCGCCTTCGGCACTTTGTAAGTCGGCGATGTCTCTCGATCCGTTGAGGCCCTGCTTCTGCGCCGCTGACCAGACGTTGAGCGGGCGCGAGAGCGTACTGAGCAACTCGGGCTCGCCCGCGAGTTCTCGCGCCATCAGTACCCGGAATTGGATGACGAGTGGGTTCAGCAAGTCCTGCCCATCGCCCATCGCCGCATCCAGCCAGTCCGCCGGCACATCATCCGCCCGCGAGCGATAGCGCTGCTCCATCAACGACCTCAACGCCTTGTGCGCGCACAGGCGGTCCAACTCCACGCCCTGGGCGGCGTAGGCATCCAGCGCCGCATCCAGATGCGCTTCGTAGCCGGTGGGTGCGCCACCGTTCTCGGCAATCTCAATCAGGATATTGGCGGCGCGGCGCAAACCCAGGGGGTCGCTGCTCCCGCTCGGGATACGCCCCAAGCCCAAGAACCCCGCCAATTTATCCATTTGGTCAGCCAGGGTTACTGCCAGACCCGCCTTTGCCCCCACTGAATCCACCACAAGGTTGCTTTGGTAGGCGTAATGAGTTCCAATAGCGTGCGCGACGTCAGCACTCATGCCATCCCGCTGGGCATAAACCCCACCGATGACGCCCTGCAGTTCGTCCATCTCGTCCACTAGGCCAGTGGTGAGGTCGGCTTTGGCGTATCGCCCGGCTAGCTCGGCTACCCCTGCCACGTCGGCGCCGTAGGCCACCTCCGCAAAGGTGCGCGCCAGCCTGGCCAATCGGTCCGCCCGCTGTCGGATCGTGCCCAGCTTGGCGTCAAAGTTCATGCCCTGGGTGGCTTCGAGGAACTCATCCAGCGTCCGTCGCTGGTCTTGGATGAAGAAGAACCGTGCGTCATTAAATCGCGCCCGTAGCACCCACTCATTGCCCTTGCGCACGTCCTCGTCCACCCCGCCCCCGCGAATCGAGATGAACTTGGGCATCAGGCGCCCCGCGCCATCGCGCACCGGAAAGAACCGCTCGTGCTTGGCCATCGTGGTGACCAACACGGGCTCCGGCAGCTCCAGATACTCTTCAGGGAAGCTTCCCTCCAGGGCCTCCGGCCACTCGGTCAAAAAGGCGTTCTCCTCCACCAGGTCGCCGCTCAAGTCCGGGACCCCGGAGCACACCGCCTGCGCCCGGTCGGCAATCACCTGCATGCGCACCTGCGGGTCCGGCTCCACCATCCGCATGCGCAGCTCCCGCACCAGATCGTCCAGGGTTCGCGCCTCGAACGGCTCGGGATGCTCAAACCGGTGCCCCCGACTCGTCAGCCCCGACGCAATGCCCGCCCACGTGCACGGCACGAGTTCGCCGTCAAACGCGGCCAGAATCCACCGCACCGGCCGCGCAAACCGCACCGTCAGGTCCGCCCAGCGCATCGTCTTCGAGAACGGCACCCTCTCCAAGGCCGCCGGAATCAACTCACCTAGAATCTCGCGCGTCGGGCGGCCGGGTTCAGTCTTCGTCACCCACACATACTGGCCGTCGCTCTCCGCCGTCGCCGGATCCACCCCTTGCCCCCGGCAGAATCCTTCCAGCGCCTTCGTCGGCTTCCCTTCGGCGTCATAAGCGGCCCCTACCGCCGGACCTCGGCTCCGCTTCTCCCGGTCCGGCTGCTGCGCCAGCAAT
>CAZVHE010000058.1:0-2274 GCA_964627705.1 uncultured Chthonomonas sp. | reverse complement strand
GGATTTCGGCGGCTAAAGCGCGGTTCGCCCGGACGATAGAAGACGCCGGAAGCTCCTCGCATCCGATCTCAAGAAGGAAGTGGGGCATGGATTTTCAGTTTACCGAGGCATACGGTTTGACCTGAGCGCATCGGGTCAAGTAGAATCACCAGGCCCAGAGGAGTTTTGGGCTGGCTTCCCGCCACATTTGGAGGATCAAAACATAGCATGAAGCGAACTCTTTGGCTCGCAGGTCTCGCCCTCGGCCTCGTCGCCGTCGCGCCGGCCCAAGGCTCATCCTTTGGTTACCCGTCCAACGCGGCTCTGCGCGTGGGCGCGGCTTACCCGCTGGATGGCACCACCCGAAACGCGGTGAACAATTTCATCGGCGTCGGTTTCGACTACTTCCTCGAAAAGTCCCTTTTCGGCGAAGGTGAAACCACCATTTCCATCGACTGGCTCGGTAAGAGCGGTTCGGGCGCCAAGGGCAATGCCTTCCCGATCATGCTGAACCAGCGGTACTACAACGGTCCGGAACTGGAATCCGGTGGCGGTCGCACCTATTGGTTCGCCGGCGCGGGTGTGGCCGTGATGGACATCATCAGCACCGACACCGTGTGGGCCGTTCGTGGCGGCGTGGGCAAGGAGTTTGGTCCGAACATCTTCGGTGAACTCACGTTCATCTACAGCGACGATGCCGCCGGCGCCCGCGCCACCAGCATCGGTGCTTACGTCGGCTACCGGTTCTAACACTCCGGTCCCGAAACCAAGAACCCCCGGCCTCTCAGAGACCGGGGGTTTTTCGTTGGCAAAAGAAAGGCTTACCAGCCGCGCGTGGCGAGCTGATCTTCCGGCTTGAGCGAGGAGATGTTGATGCCCACCATCGGCTCGCCGAGGTTCTTGCTGATCTCGCTCAGCTTCTTCGCGTCGTTGTAGAACAACACCGAATCCACAATCGCCCGTGCGCGTCGGGCCGGGTCGCCGCTCTTAAAGATGCCGCTACCCACAAACACCGTTTCCGCACCCAGCTTCATCATCAGGGCCGCGTCGGCCGGGGTGGCAATGCCGCCCGCGCTGAAGTTCGGCACCGGCAGCTTGCCCGTGCGGTGCACTTCGCGGATGAGTTCCAGCGGAGCTTGGTGATCCTTGGCTAACTTAAACAGCTCGTCCTCGCGGGCAGCCTGCACTTGGCGGATCTCCCTCATGATCGTGCGCATGTGCCACACGGCGTGCACCACGTCGCCCGTACCGGCTTCGCCCTTGGTACGGATCATGGCCGCGCCTTCGCCACAACGGCGGAGAGCCTCACCCAGGTTGCGCGCACCACACACAAACGGCACCGTGAAGGCGTGCTTGTCCACGTGGTTCTCTTCGTCCGCCGGGGTCAGCACTTCGCTTTCGTCAATGAAATCTACTTCCAGCGCTTGCAGGATTTCGGCTTCGACAAAGTGGCCGATGCGGCACTTGGCCATCACCGGAATATCTACGGCGGCCTTGATGCCCAAAATCATCTCTGGGTCGCTCATGCGGGCCACGCCGCCGTCGCGTCGGATGTCGGCCGGCACGCGTTCCAGTGCCATCACCGCGATGGCCCCGGCATCTTCCGCAATTCGTGCCTGTTCCGGGGTCGTGACGTCCATGATCACGCCGCCCTTTAGCATCTCGGCCAGGCCGACCTTCTCGCGCCAGGTCTTGACCGCATTGACTACGCCGTTGTTGCTCATCGCCTTGGCCTACGAGTATACGGAGCGGGGAAACGCGCCGACCGGGACAACCGTACAACCTACGGGGATGAATCGGGACGAAAGGTCGCTACGGTGGTGGGAAATCTTTGGGGACGAGTGGCGGAGCCGCCAGATGCCGGGCTTCTTGCATCCCGATGAACACGAGCCGAACCTGATGTGGGCGGAAGTGCGCCCCCACCGCGACGCTCTCGGCATTTACGTGGAGGAAGAGATGGCGCAGTGCGTCTTTCGTCTGCACCCCGAACCCCTCGCCATGCTCGCACCGATGGCGGGCTACCTGGGCCAGCACCGGGCGGATATCGAGCGTGCCTTTGGCGGTTCGCTCAACTGGGTGCCCGGCGTGGTTTCCTTGGGGATCGAGACTCCGGCGCTCGGTACCGGGTGGGCGTCGCCGGTGATTGAGTGGAACGAATTGGTGGACGCCCTGGTGGACCAGTACGCGGCTCTGCGGGATGCCCTGGCCGTGCCGATCTGCCTCCCCGAGCCCGTGCGGGCGTACTCCGTGACCCCGTGGCCCGTACAATAGACGCATGAGCCGCGCCCGCGCCCT
>CAZVHE010000057.1:9407-14497 GCA_964627705.1 uncultured Chthonomonas sp. | reverse complement strand
GACTCTGGAACTGTGTCGCCAAAGCGATGCGGTGTTGCTGGGCGCCGTGGGGGGGCCGAAGTGGGACACCCTGGAGCCCGCTCACCTGCGCCCGGAAGTGGGGGCCCTACTTCCCCTCCGCCGCGAGCTGAACCTGTACGCCAACGTGCGTCCGGCCCGCACCATGCGCCCGCTGGTCCACGCGTCGCCGCTCAAGGAAGGCCGCAGCCTGATTGACCTCATCGTGGTGCGCGAACTTACCGGGGGCATCTACTTCGGCGAACGGTTCCGCAAGGACGACGGCAAGACCGCGATTGATACGGCGGTTTACACCCGCGCCGAAGTCGAGCGCATTACCCTGCGCGCCTTCGATATTGCCCGCCAGCGCCGGCACCAGGTGGTGAGCGTGGACAAGGCCAACGTGCTGGAAACCAGCCGGCTGTGGCGCGAAACGGTGAACGATCTCGCCGCCCAGAACCCCGACATCAGCGTGACCCACATGCTGGTGGATAACTGCGCGATGCAACTCGTCCGCGATCCGGGGCAGTTCGACGTGATCCTTACCGAGAACATGTTTGGCGACATCCTCAGCGACGAAGCGAGCATGATCACGGGTTCCTTGGGCTTGCTACCCTCGGCCTCGCTGAGCGACGCCAACGGGGACAAGGTGTTCGGCCTCTACGAGCCCATCCACGGGTCCGCCCCGGATATCGCCGGGCAAAGCCGCGCCAACCCGCTCGCCGCCATCCTGAGCGCCGCGATGATGATGCGCTTCACCTTCGGCGACGGACGCACCGCGGACCGGATTGAAGCTGCCGTCGAGGCAGCGCTGGATGAAGGTCTGCGCACGGCGGACATCTTCGAAAACGAGACCCGCCTGGTGAGCACCACCGAGATGGGCGACGCCGTGGCCGCCAAGCTACGACCTTAAATCAGCGAAATCAGAAAATGTCAGGCCTACCGAGCGTCACGCCCGGGGGCCTGATTCGTCTGGACAAGCGTAAGTGAAGGAAATGATGCGCGCTGGCCTCCTCGTTGCCGCCTTTTTGCCGGCTCTCCTCCATGCCCAGACGGTGCCCACGCCCCCGACGGTCACCCCCGACCGCACCATGATTGTGGTGAACGGCGAGGCCGTGAAAGGCGATGTCTATGTGCGACGCCTGCAAGTGCTGCCCAATGTGGGCCGGATGATCGAAAACCGCTACGTGGCGGCCACCCCGGGCTATTTGGCCATGCAGCAAATCGTCAACGAGATCCTGATTTGGCAACTCGCCACCGAGAAGGGCGTGGCCCCCACCCCCGCGATGGTGGATGCCGAACTCGCTAAGCGACTTGAGCGCGCCCCGGAGCTGAAGGAAGCGTTCCGCCTGCTTGGCCTAACGGAAGACGACCTGAAGCATGAGATCAAGATTGAACTGGCCGAGTTTGCCCTGACCACCATGGGGGTGAACGTGACCGACCAAGAAGTGGAAGGCTATTACCGGGCCCATCCGGCGCAATTCTCGGTGCCCAAGCGCCTGGTGCTACGCATCATTGCTGTGGCCGACGAAGCGGCCCAGCGCAAGGTGGCCGGTGACCTCGCGGCCGGCCAGAGCTTTGCCGACGTGGCCCGCGCCCTGAGCGTGGACCCCAGTGCCCGCGACGGCGGGATGCTGGGCGAAATCCCCTTTGATGGCCTGGGCGACCAAGCCAAGTCCGCTCTGCAAAACGCCACCAAGGGTTCGGTTTCCGGCTGGGTGCCGGGCTCGATTGTGCGGGTGAAGTTCCTCGTGGAAGACCTCAAGCCGGCGGAGATCATTCCCCTCGATGCCGACCAAAAGGTGGCCATCCGCCGCCAACTGATGCTTGACAAGGGCCAAGTGAGAAACAACCTGCCCAAAATGCTGGCCGAGTTCCGCAAGAAGGCGCGCATTGAATGGCAGAACACGCCGTTCGACCGCCAACTGAAGGAACTGTTCGAACAGGGCGCATGATTGCGCCCCTCGAGGCGGCCGGGCTTACTGGCGCATTTTCGGTTCACCTCGCCCCCCGGTTGGGGGCGCTGGACCGTTGTGCACACCAGGTTCTCTTCGGCTTCAATTGGGGCGAGCTCGGGCTGCGCTTGAGCTCTTTTTACGCGCCTGAAACCGAAGTGATTGCGGACGGAGTGCGCATGGCCTTGAGGAATGTGCCGGCGGCGACCCAAGTGTTGGTCATCCCTGCCCAAGACACGGAGAACCCGGGCGGATTGAATGGCCTGGTGTGGTTGGTGGACCGGTTGCTGGGGCCGGGTGGATGTCCGTGGGATCAGGCGCAGACGCACTTATCGCTGGTGCGTTGCCTGTTGGAGGAATCCTACGAACTTGCCGAGGCGATTGAAACCGGCAACGAACCGGCGTTCCTCGAAGAACTTGGAGACGTGCTCCTGCAGCCCATCATGCACGGCCAGATGCGGGCGCGGGATGGCGGGTGGGATGCGCACTTCATTGCGGACCGGGTGACCAAGAAGCTCATCCACCGGCATCCGCACGTGTTCGGCGAATCCACCGCTCAAGACGAAGCCGCCGTGTTGCGCCAATGGGATGCGATCAAGCGCGCCGAGAAGGGGGTGGAAACCTCCGGCCTGCTGGATGGCGTGCCCAAAGGGCTCCCCGCCCTGATGGCGGCGATGGAAATTAGCAAGCGCGCCGCCCGCGTAGGCTTCGAATGGCCGGATGCCGAGGGGGTGTGGCAGAAGTTCCGAGAGGAGGAAGCCGAGTTCCGGGAAGCCTGGGCGGCCGGCGACAAGGAGGCGATGGAAGCCGAAATGGGCGACTTGCTTTTCACGCTGGTGAACCTGGCGCGGTGGGCCAAGTGCGACCCCGAGCAGGCCCTACGAAGGATGCTAACCCGCTTTATCGAGCGCTTCCGCACGATGGAAGCCCTGGCCGGGCGTCCCCTTGACCAATTGAACGCCCAAGAATGGGACGAGCTTTGGAACGCCGCAAAGGATCAGTCGCGCTCGTCGGCGTGAAGCATCTCCACCACGCGCCGCACGTTCCAATCGTTGGCTTCCAAAAGGCGTAAAGCGTCCACTTCGGTCGCATTGGTGAGTTCGCGCACAATCCGCACGCACCGCTCCTTCAGCTTTTGGTTCTTGGCCTTCACGTCAATCATCAGGTTCTCCACCACCTTGCCTGCCAGCACCCTGGTGCCGGTGGAGATGGCGTTGAGCGCCAACTTTTGGCTAGTGCCGGCCTTGAGCCGAGTGGAGCCCGTCAGCACTTCGGGTCCAGTCTCCAGCAAGATGGCAAGGTCCACGTGGTCGAACAGCGGTGCACCGGGGTTATTGGCAATGCCGCAGGTCCAGACACCCTTGGCACCCGCGTGCTTGGCGGCGGCCACCACGTAGGGGGTCCGGCCACTGGCCGCGAGGGCGATCAGCGCATCGCCGGGGCCGATACCGAGCTGATTGATGCCCTCCATCGCCGAGTGCACTTCGTCTTCGGCATCCTCAATCGCGTTGCTGGCGGCTTCGTCCCCACCCGCCGTAAGGGCAATAAATCGTGTGTTGTCTATGCCAAAGGTCGGCGGCATCTCGGCGGCGTCCATGCGGGCCACGCGGCCACTGGTGCCCGCCCCCACGTACACAATGCGCCCACCCCCTTTGTAGACCTCGGCGCACTGGGTAATGGCTTCGGCGAGTTGAGGTTCGGCGGCTTTCATCGCCCGGATCACCTGATGCTCTTCTTCGTTCATCAGGCGCACGATCTCTTGCGGGGTCATCTTATCGAGCCCGATTGACCGCGGATTTCTTGCTTCCGTACCCATGCTTTCGTTGTTCCTTACCGGTTGGCCTCGGCCAACGCCTCCGCCCATCGGACGGCTCCGCGCACCGGCTCGGCTTCAATCCGGAAGACTTCCTGATGAGCTAACGCCGGGTGCCGGGCAAAGTGTTCCCTCACTTTCGGGTGCATTTGCCAAACGCCGCCCGCGAGCCCGATCCGAACTGACTGTGCTGGCGAGAAATGCACCTCTCGATGGAGTCCAACCTCTGCCGCGAGGCATTCTACTGGCTTTTCTACGGGGTCCCGCGCGTAATCCCAGCCTGAGACCCAGTCATTGACCACGGTGGGGGCCAGCTGCGCCAGTTGTGCGGCCGGCGTGGACGACGCATAGAGCGCTTGAATGATGGCAGGGGGGTCATCCGAACCCCAGATCTCGCGGAGGGCCTGGTTGAACTCTTCGCTGACGGTGGGGCGCCGGGCGGGCAAGAGCGTGACCTGCAAAGCACGGCGGCCGATGCTCTGGCCACTTCCTTCATCCCCCAGGATGTAGCCCCCACCCCCGCTCTTGCGAACCTCGTGCCCGTGGCGGCTGGCCACAATGGCACCCGTACCGGCAATGACCACAATGTCGGCGCTGGGATCGGCCAGCACCGTGGCGTGGAAATCCGGCCGGGCGTCATAGGCCTCGGCCTGGACAAGGTCGCGGAGCAAGCCAATAGCCTGCTGGCGCACGGCTTCGGTGAGAATCCCGGCGAAGCACCCCACGCACGCCCGCACCGGCGGGCAACCCTGCAAAGCCTCACTCAGCTGGGTGCGGATGTGGTCTAAGGAATGCGAGGCAAAATTGGCGCCCGCCGCATCCCCGCGAAACACGACAGCCCCCGCCGCATCTAGCACCAACGCCCGGGTGCTGGTGCCCCCCGCGTCGATCCCGAGAAACCGCTCGTCTGCCACGCCAAGGACCTTACCCGCCGACGGGTAACCTCCCGGGAACAGATGCGGCGCTACGGTGGCGAACCTCTCCAGGCGGGTGAACGGTGGGCCGTGGTCACCAACGACGCCTTGGGCAATTTTGTGATTGCCACTCCCCTTTTGCAGATGTTCCGGGCGCAGCACCCGGGGGTGACACTGGATTACTACGGCGGCAAGCGCATTCAGGAACTCAGCGCCGCCAGTCCGTTGGTGGATTCCTCCACGCCCTTGCTGGGGATGGAGCCCCGCGATTTCGCGTCCGCCCTTCCCGAGCCCTACGATGGCGTGATCAATTTTGAGGTCAGCCCTTGGGCGAAATCGGTGACAGCGCTGCTCGCCGGGGCCGAGGGGCGCGTGGTCGGGCCGTGCCTGGGCGAAGAAGGCCGCGACGAA
>CAZVHE010000057.1:7569-9397 GCA_964627705.1 uncultured Chthonomonas sp. | reverse complement strand
TGCTGAACGCGCTTGGGATTGAACCCCGCTACCGCCGGCTGGCGCAGGACAAAGAGTGGATCCACGAGGACATCTGCCAGCGCTACTCCATCCTGCAGACCCCGCACATCTCCGAAATCTTTGCGCGCATGGCGTACTTGAGCGGCCCCGTGCCGCCCTATCTGCTGCCCTCGGCTGATCCCGGCCCCGGCGTGCCGGACGTGCTCATTGCCACTACCGCCAGCCTCGCCAGCAAAATTTGGCCGCTGGAAAAGTGGCAGGCCCTGGCCAGTGCGCTGGGGGCCGCGGGTTATCGTGTTGGGCTACTGGGCGCGAAGCCCAAGGTTCAGGGACAGTATTGGAAAGGGGCTTCGGATGAGTGCACCCTCGCCACGCACCCTAACGTGCAAGACCTGCGCGGCACCCTAACGATGCCGCAAGTGGTGGGGGCAATCCAGGCCGCCCGCGCCGTCATTACGCTGGACAACGGCATCATGCACTTTGCCTGCGCCACCTCCACGCCCGTCATCGGCCTGTTCCGGTTCGGCATCCATCGGCTGTGGGCGCCACCGGTGCCCAACCTCCGGGTCATTCACGCCGGAGCCGAGGGAAACGTGGCGGACATTCCGGTTGAAGCCGTGATTTCAGAATTCCGAAACTTTCCCGGCCTTTCGGTTTAGATTTTCTAGAATTTTTCGGGACTTCGCAACGGTTTTCGTAATCCTTGGGTAAGTTTTTCTCAAGGAGACAACGCGCATGAGCCAACCTCTAGTTCCGCCCACGCAGTGCCCGGTCACGGGCGAGCCGATGGTCATCACGGAACTCCAAAATGAATCGGGGACGGTCACGATCCGGGGCAGGTTTGCCCCGCCACTGGCCAGCCGCCTGGATGCCGAGCAGCAGCAACTGCTGGAATCCTTCTTGCGGGCCCGGGGCACTCTCAGTACGCTGGAGCGCGAGCTCGGCCTGAGCTACCCCACCATCCGCGCCCGGGTGGATGACCTCATCGAATCCTTGGGCCTCACTCCCTTTAAGGAATCGCGCCGCACCAAGCGGGACGACGAACGCCGAACGGAAATCCTCGACGCCCTCGAACGCGGCGAAATCTCGCCCGAAGAAGCCAAGACCATCCTCAAGAACAAATCATGAAGAACGAAACTCTCCGCATCATGCGCCTGGTCGAACAGGGCAAGCTCAGCGCCGAAGACGCACTGGAACTCCTGGAGGCCCTGGACAACCAATCCGGTGAATCTGAAGTCGAGGCCCCGGCGGCCCCCGCCGAACCGGCGGAACCGGCCGAGCCCGCCGAGCCGGCCGAACAGCCCACGGCCCCGCCCCAGGCGGAAGCCACCACCGCCACCAACGGCGAACCCAAGGCCGCCAGCAACGACCCGTTGAGCCGTTTCTTCCAATGCATTGACGAGATGACGAAGAACGTGGCCACGGGCGTCAACTGGAAGGAGGTCGCCGACAAGGTGAACCAGGGCGTCAATAAGGGCCTGGAAGCCGTGCAGAAGGCCGCCGAGGATGCCAAGAAGAGCGGCACGTTCGCCGGCGTCTTTGGCGCCGAAGCCAGCAAGGATGTCTCGCTTCCCCTCTCGGTGCCGAGCGGCAAGGTGCTCCGCATCGAAGGCCAGAAGGGTCAAATCCATGTGGTGGGTTCGGACGAACTCGGCACGATGGACCTCCGCGCGACTTACCGGAGTAGCAATACCGCCGAAGCCCAGGCCAAGGCCGACCAGTTCGTGCCGATGCTGCAAGAGAACGACCACGTGGTGGTGCTCAAGCTGCCCGATGGCCCGGATGTGACGGTGACCGTGAACGCCAAGGTGGCCAAGGGTACGCCGGT
>CAZVHE010000057.1:0-7559 GCA_964627705.1 uncultured Chthonomonas sp. | reverse complement strand
AGCTCGCCCGGGGCGACGTGCACGTCGAAGGCGTGGGCAGTAACGCCCGCATCGAAACCCTGAGCGGCCAAGTGAAGCTGAGCGATGCCAAGGGCGTGGTCGAAACCACTGTGGCGAGCGGCGACATTGCCATGACCAACGTTCACGCCAGCCTGCTGACGGTGCAAACCACCAGCGGCGATGTGAGTCTGCAGGACTGTAGCGGCGCGATCAACGTGAACGCGGGCAGTGGCAACACCGACCTGGTGCGCGTGAGTGGCCGCACGATTGCCGTGGAAAGCACCAGTGGCGACGTGAACCTCGACATCTGCGAGCCGGTGCGGGGTTCGGTGACGGTGCGCACGGTTTCCGGCGACGTGGGCGTGGATATCATGGACGGCAGCGAGTGCCGGGTTACGCTCAGCACCCTGCGCGGGGCCGTGGCCAGTGACATTCCGCTGGATGACAAGACGGCCGACGGGCAGAGTCTGAGCGGTCGCCTGGGCGCGGGCACCGGCACCATCACGGCCACCGCCGTCAGTGGCGACGTGCGGCTGGGCCTGCGCGACAGCACCGCTCCCGGCACTTAAGCTCTTACGCAAGTACGTACAACGGGGATTCTCGAGGTCAATCGGCCTTGGGGATCCCCAAGACTTTGACCACTACTCGCTTTTTGCGTTGTCCATCAAACTCGGCGTAGAACACCTGCTGCCACGGGCCGAGATCCAGCCGCCCCCGCGTGATGGGAAGGATCACTTGATGATGCATGATGAGGTTCTTGAGGTGCGCTTCCCCGTTGTCCTCGCCGGTGGCGTGGTGCCGGTAATTGCCCTTGGGGGCCAGCACGTCCAGCCACTCGTGGATGTCGGCAATGAGGCCGGGCTCCCAGTCGTTCACGTAGACCGCCGCCGTGATGTGCATCGCGCTCACCAGCACAAATCCGTCGTCCACCCCGCTCCGGCCCACAATGCCTTCCACTTCGTCGGTGATGCGGACGAACTCTTCCGCCTGCGAGGTGTTGAAAACCAGGTACTCGGTGTGCGCTTTCATGGCCTCATCGTATCCCGTTTTGGGCTCAAATCGCCGCTCGGGCAGGTATTGTCATAAGATGCCCTTCGGCAAAGCCTCGTCGGGAGTCGCACCCGGGGCCTTCCTCCCGTGTTCGAACTGCCGCAAACCGATTTTCGCGGCGGAGTTCGAAGCCAACTTGCGGGTGTGCCCGTACTGTGGCCACCACCACCGCCTGACCTGGCAACAACGGGTGGACGTTGTCTTTGACGAAGGTTCGTTCGTCGAGCTCGATACAGAATTGCGCTCGGGCGACCCGTTGCACTTCCCTGACTACGCCGAAAAGCATGCCCAGGCCATGCAGCGCACCAAGATGCGCGACAGCGTGGTGAGCGGCCGAGCGACCCTAATGGGCATGCCGGTGAGCACAGCCATCAGCGATTTCCACTTTATGGGCGGCAGCATGGGGAGCGTGGCCGGCGAGAAGATCACGCGGGCCCTTGAGCGCGGCGCGCACGAAGGCATCCCCGCCATCATCTTCTGCGCTTCGGGCGGTGCCCGCATGCAAGAGGGCTTGCTGAGCCTGATGCAAATGGCCAAAACCACCGCGGCCGTCGAAGCCTGCCGCAGCGCGGGTGTGCCTTACATCGCCGTCTTCACCGACCCCACCATGGCCGGGGTGCTGGCCAGCTACGCCAGCATCGCCGACGTGATTGTGAGCGAGCCGCGCGCCCTCATCGGCTTTGCCGGGGCCCGCGTGAGCAAGCAAGCCCAGGTGAGCAAGGTGCCCGACGATTTCCAGACCGCTGAATACCTCCTTTCCCACGGCATGCTCGACAAGATTATTGAACGCAAGAACCTGAGGACGAACCTCGCCAGCCTGTGCCGATTGCTCGGCGGACACCTGGCGAAAGTGGAGGCCACCCGTGGCTAAGTCCTGGAAAGACTGGGAAAAACCCGTGCTGGAGCTGGATGAGACCATCCGCAAGCTCCAAGCCATTGTTGACAAGGAAACTGACCCCGAGCGTAAGACGGAGCTATCTGAGCGCGTCCAAGACTATATGCGGCGCCGCGATGCCTATCTCGAAACCCGGTACAGCCGGCTTGGCCCCTGGGAAAAGGTGCTAATTGCGCGCGCCGAATCGCGCCCCTATACCCTAGACTACGTGAATGCGCTCTGTGAAGATTTTGTGGAGCTAGAAGGCGACCGGCGCTTTGCCGCCGACCACGCCATTGTCGGTGGCCCCGCCTTGATGGCCGGCCGCCGCGTGATGGTGGTGGGCCACCAAAAGGGCCGCAACATCCAAGAGCGCAGCTACCGCAACTTCGGTATGGCGAAGCCCGAGGGTTATCGCAAGGCGATTCGCTTGTTTGAAATGGCCGAACGGTTCCGCATGCCGGTGATCACCTTTGTGGACACCCCGGCCGCCGACCCGGGGGTGGAAAGCGAAAGCCGAGGCATCAGCGAGGCCATCGCCGCCGCCATGCTTGCCATGTTTGAACTCACCGTTCCCACCGTCAGCACTGTGATTGGTGAGGGCGGGAGCGGCGGTGCCATCGGCATTGCCGTGGCGAACCATGTGATGATGCAAGAGCACGCGATTTACAGCGTCATCCCGCCCGAAGGGTGCGCCGCGATCTTGTGGCGAGCGGCTGAGAAAGGCGCACAGGCCGCGGCGGCCCTGCAACTCACCAGCGATTCGGCACTGAAGTTTGGTTTGGTGGAAGAGGTTCTGCCGGAACCGTTCGGTGGGGCGCACCGCGACCCGCTGGAGGCCGCCCAGACCGTGGGCCGCGCCATCATGGCGGCGCTGGAACGGCAGGACAAATTGAGCGGGGCCGAGCTGAAAGCCGAACGCGCGGCCCGGTTCCGCCGGATGGGGGCTTACGCCGAGTCGGCGGTGGCCGCCGTGCTGGCCGAATCCTGATCGTCGAGGCGGGTGACGGGGCCAAGCCAAAGCCACACCACCGTACCGACCATCGCTCCTAAACACCAACCGGCCATGGCGTCCGTGGGAAAGTGCACGCCGGAATACACCCGGGCGAAGCCCACGAGCAGCATCCACAGCAGGGCGATGTCCGCCCAGAGATTGCGTTCGCCCCGGATCATCGCCCAGATGGCAATGGTGGCAATGGCCGCCGTGGTGGTGGCATGGCCACTGGGGAAGCTGGTGGGGCCGTAAAGCGGCTCCAGCGGCGTGCCGAAGCCCAGGTTACTGGGCCGAGGGCGATTGAAAATTTTGACGATACCCAGCCGGATGATGCCCGCGATGATGGCGCTGATCAGGGCCACCCGCGCCACGGAACTCGGCCATTGGCTGATCATGCCCATCAACAAAATGGCGGCAATGAGCGTGTACCAGCCGTAACCGTCTATCTGCGCGAGGCCGAGTAGCACCACACCCCCGCCCCAAAACCACGCCTGGCCTCGCTTCAAAAGCCACGGACGCATCCACACCCACAGCAGGGCCGCCGCTTGGACTTGGCCCAGGCCAGTATCGGCCACCACTCGGATGATGTTGTCCAGGGCGGGGCTCTTCATTCCGACGTGGATGGCGCGAAAGAGCGAAGTATCCCAGTCCATCATCATTTCTCCGTTCCTCCTCCGTTAATCTTCCAAGTGCAGCGTCTTCTCGTGCGTGTACACGGCGAGGCCCGGAGCGGAACCACGGGGTTTGCGCACGTACTTCTTGAGCGTGTAGTCCACCGAAACGTACCCGCTGTGCTTTTGCGAGCTGTGGCGCTTGGCCAATTGGGCCGCATAGATCAGGTCCGGCATCTGCACGCGTTGCGGCTGGTTCATCGTCATCAGCACTACGTGGGCACCCCCTCCGCCCCGCACGTGGAACCAGTAATCACTGGGCCGCGCGACCTTGGTGGTGAGATAGTCGTTGGCGGTAGCGGTTTCACCGTAGAGCACGCGGTAGCCGCCGGGGCTCAGCATCTCGCGCACGGCATGCCCCGCAAAGGGTCGCTCCTCCTTGCGGCGGGTGGGGGCAGGAGCCCGGTGTCGCCAACGGCGGCGATCAATTTCGGCTTCGATGGCGTCGAGTTCGGTAGGGTCAAGGGCGCGTTCGAGACGGAGGAGGAGCCCTTCCACTTCTTCAAGGTCGCGGGCGATCCGAACTTCCTGTTCGGCCATGGCCGCCGCCCGACTCTTCACACGTTTGGCCTTGTCAAAGTACCGCTGGGCGTTCTCTAGCGGGGTGAGGTCTGGTTTGAGAGGGATGGAAATCTCGCGCCCGTCGTAGTCCAGCACGTCCAGCGTCTTCGCCCCGGGCGTGGCTTGGTATTGGTAGGCCAGGATCAGTTCGCCCCACATCTGCTGGGTGGGCACGTCGCGCGCGGCACGGACGGCCTCCCGAATCTCTCGTACCGCCACTCGGCGGGCATCAGCCACCCGCTGGAGCGGGTTTTGCATCCGCTGCTTACGCAGGGCAAGGACGCGGTCGCGCTGGGCTTCGGCGAAGTGGGCTTCCAGGGCCGTACTGAGGGTGAGACGGGGGTAGCCCACCAGGTTCAGCACATCCAGCGGCAGCGGGTACGCGCCGTGGCCGGGGAACGCCAGAGTCTCGTAGCGGCCTTCCCTCACCCGGGCTTGGGCATCCGCCAAGGGATAGCCCGCTTGGATGAGCCGCTGAAGGAACGGGCTGGCCCCTTCGAAGTCATTCAGATCGTCGCCGGGTTTCGCCTCGGTGAAGGGCGGGCGATCCGGAAGCGGGGGGGCTTCGTACGGCTGCCCCGGCAGAATCGGGCGGCGCGACAGCTTGGGGCCAATCCACTTGAGGGCCGCGACCACGCGCCGGTCCTCGGCCACCACCATCACGTTGGCGTGCTTGCCCATCAGCTCGGCCACCAGCACCACCGGCCCCTCCGGGCCGTCAGCGCCGATTTCGAGCACACGGTCCAGGCCTCGTTGGCGCACAAACGCCACCTTGGCCTCTTTGAGATAGCGCCGGAAAAGGGTGAGGGCCGGGGTCGCGTCCATCCCTTCCGGGCGCCGGGCGATCCAGTGCGCGCGGGCAAACTGCGGGTCGGCGCTCAGCAACAGATACTTTTCGCGCTCCTTGTAGATGGCCACCGCGAGTTCATTCGGCGCGGCCAGCAACACCTTTTGAATGCGCCCGCCCACGAAAGGCTGGCACTCTTGCACCACCGCCGCCAGGCAGAGACTATCGAAGGGGATTTTCATCCTTCGGCCAATCCGCCGAACTTGCGGATGCGCCGTTGGAACTGAGTGACCGCCGCGAAAAGCTCTTCCTCTCCAAACTCCGGCCAGGGGCTCTCCGTCACGTAAAGCTCGGCGTAGGCGGCCTGCCAAATCAAGAAGTTGCTCCAGCGCAGCTCACCGGCGGTGCGCACCATCAGGTCCGGCTCCGGGATCTCGGGCGTATACAGGTGCTTCGAGATGGACTCCTCGGTCCAGGGCTCGCCGGCTTCCGCCACGGCCCGGGCGGCATCCAAAATCTCTTGCCGGCCGCCATAGTTGACCGCCAGCACAAAGGTGATGCCGTTGTTGTCCTTGGTCTCGGCTTCCAGCGCCCGCAGGTTGTCACGCGTGCTCGGCGGCAATTCGTCCAGCCGGCCACTGATACGCACCCGCACGTTGTTCTCGATGAGCCCGGTCAGTTCGGCGCTCGCTGCCGCCGCGATCAGCTCCATCAGGCCATTGACCTCTTCGCCCGGTCGCCGCCAGTTCTCCGCCGAGAATCCGTACACCGTGAGATACCGGATGCCCAGTTTGTCGGCGGTGGTCAGGACGTCTTTCAGCGTCAAATAGCCCTGTTGGTGCCCCACCAAGCGGTGTTCGCCCCGTGCCGTTGCCCAGCGCCCGTTGCCATCCATGATGCACGCGATGTGCTGGGGCAAAGCATCCAGCCGAATCCCCTGCGCAACCGCGCGGGCTTGCACATCGTTACGGGGTTCCGGCATGGAAGTGGTTTCGGACGGGCTCAATGCCAAGGCTTAGATCTCCATCAACTCGGCGTCTTTCTTCTTCTGCAGTTCGTCCACTTCGTGCACGAACTTGTCGGTCAGTTCTTGGACCTTCTTTTCAAAGCTCTTCAGTTCGTCCTCGCTGATCTCCTTGGCCTTCAGGCGGGCTTGCCCGTGCTGCAGGGTATCGCGGCGCACGTTACGCACGGCCACGCGGCCTTCTTCGGTGCGGGCGTGCACCTGCTTCACCAGTTCCTTGCGGCGCTCTTCGGTCATCTGCGGGAAGTTGAGGCGAATCCCGTTGCTGTCCACCACCGGGTTCACACCAAGGTCGCTCTTTTGGATCGCCTTTTCGATGGCCACCGTCATCCCCTTGTCATAGGGGTTGATAAGAATTTGGCGGGGTTCCGGCACGCTGATATTGGCCACCTGGTTCACCGGCGTTTCACTGCCGTAATAATCCACCATGATCTTTTCGAGGACCATCGGGTTGGCGCGCCCGGTGCGGATGCGCTGGAAATCGTGGAGCGTGGCCTCCACGGCTTGCTTCATGCGGTGTTCGGCATCTTTCAGGAGGTCTTGCATAGCGTTATTGTGCATGGTTCGGACGCCCCCATGAAAGGCGGCGTCGCAGGATGTTAAGAAATCGTGACGAGCGTACCGATTTGGCCGCCGCTGGCCGCCGTGGCCATGGCACCCGTGGCGAACATATCGAGCACCAGCACCGGCAGCGAATTCTCGCGGCACAGGGTGAAGGCCGTCATGTCCATCACACCCAGTCGCTCTTCCAGCGTCTGGTCGAAGGTCAGGCGCTCGTAGCGCTTGGCGTCCGGGTCCTTCCGCGGGTCGGCGGTATAGATGCCGTCCACCTTGGTCGCCTTGATGATGACGTTCGCATCGATCTCGAGGGCGCGGAGCACCCCGGCGGTGTCGGTGGTGAAATATGGATTGCCGGTGCCACCCGCGAAGACGACCACGCGGCCTTTTTCGAGGTGACGGATGGCGCGGCGGCGGATGAACGGTTCGCAGACTTCGTCCACAGCGATGGCGCTTTGCACCCGGGTCGGCACGCCGTGGCGCTCCAGGGCGGCCTGGATGGCCAGCCCGTTGATGATGGTGCCGAGCATGCCCATGTGGTCGGCGGCCGTGCGGTCAATGCCGCCGTCGGCGCTGAAGGCTTCCCCGCGAATGATGTTGCCTCCGCCCACCACGATGCCGAGTTGGCACCCTAAATCGTGAACGGCTTTGACCTCCCGGGCGATGTGATTCAACACCGAGGGGTCAAAGCCGAAGCCCTGGCTACCCGCCAGGGCTTCCCCGCTTAGCTTCAAGAGAATGCGTTTGTAAGCAGGGTCGGCCATGAGACTTAGCCTCCGACCGTGATTCGCTTGAAGCCGGTGACTTCGACCGTGCCCTGAGCCATTTCCTTGAGGAACTGGGCGGTGGACTTGCTTTCGTCTTCCAAGAACGGCTGCTCCAGCAGAACTTGGCTCTTAAAGAACTCCTTGTTCACGCGGCCTTCGGCGATCTTCGCGGCCATCTCGGCCGGCTTGCCGTCGTTGATGGCGCGCTGGGTTTCCAGCTCCATTTCCCGGGCGATAATTTCTTGTGGCACCTCCGCCTTGGTCAGGTAGGTC
>CAZVHE010000056.1:7436-15343 GCA_964627705.1 uncultured Chthonomonas sp. | reverse complement strand
GGGGATTCTGGACGGATGCACCACGAACCCGAGCCTGATCGCCAAGGCCGGCCGGGGGTTCAAGGAGACGGTCCTCGAGATCTGCGAGATCCTGCCGGAGGGGGAGATCAGCGCGGAGGTGGTGGCGACCGACCGCGAGGGGATGTTGCGGGAGGCGCGCGAGATCGCCTCGTGGCACCCCAACATCGTGGTGAAGGTGCCGCTCACGCCGGCCGGCGTGGCGACGGTCCGCAGGCTCTCCGACGAGGGGATCAAGACGAACGTGACGCTGGTGTTCACGGTGAGCCAGGCCCTGCTGGCGGCGAAGGCGGGCGCGACGTTCATCAGCAACTTCGTCGGGCGGGTGGACGACGTCTCGACGGACGGGATGGCGGCGGTGGCGGAGACCGTGGCGATGGTGGAGCGGTACGGCTTCGACAGCCAGGTGCTGGCGGCGTCGGTCCGGCACCCGCGCCACATCGTGGAGGCGCTGGCGGCGGGGGCGCACATCGCCACCGCGCCGATGGCGGTGCTGGAGGCGCTGTTCCGGCACCCGCTGACCGACGCGGGGCTGGAGAGGTTCCTGTCGGACTGGCGGAAGGCCGGCCTCCGCATCGGTTGAACCTGCCGTCCGGGGATTTTTGAAAAAAGGGTCCCAGACCCTTGACACCGCCCGCACGGGCTGGTATCATTCCCTCTCGCCGCCCAACGAAGGGAGAGATCCCGGCGGGTGGCCAGCGCCAGAGCTCTTTGAAAGTTGCATACCGATTTAGCGGATTCAGCATCGAGCACTCGAGAAAGCTGCGACAAGCTTGAGAGGGTGTGTGGTGAATGCCTAGGGACAGACTGCCGATGAAGGACGCGTAAGCGGCGATACGCCCAGGGGAGCTGCACAGAAGCGTTGATCCTGGGGTCTCCGAATGGGGAAACCCAGCGGGGGTAACGCCCCGCTATCCTCGCCTGAATCAAATAGGGCGCGGAAGGGAACCGGGTGAACTGAAACATCTCAGTAACCCGAGGAAGAGAAATCGAACGAGATTCCGTAAGTAGCGGCGAGCGAAAGCGGACCAGCCCAAACCGACCGGCATGCCGGTCGGGGTTGTAGGGCCACCACCCCGTCCTCCGAACCGAGCCGAGGCTCCGGCCTCAGGTTGGGTTCGAGGGATGGGGAAAAGAACGACGGAATGGTTAGGAGAAGCGAATTGGAACGTTCCGCCACAGAGGGTGAGAGCCCCGTATTCCGAAAACCAGACCGAAGTTCAGGTGGTCCCTGAGTAGCGCGAAACACGAGGAACTTCGCGTGAAACCGCCCGGACCACCGGGCAAGGCTAAACACAGTCTGTCACCGATAGTGCATCCAGTACCGTGAGGGAAAGGTGAAAAGAACCCCGGTGAGGGGAGTGAAATAGAACCTGAAACCGCACCACCCACAAACAGTCAGAGCACCATGTGCGGAGCAATCCGTACAAGTGTGATGGCGTGCCTTTTGCAGAATGAGCCTGCGAGTTGTTGGCACCGGCAAGGTTAAGGCCTTCAGGGCCGTAGCCGGAGGGAAACCGAGTCCGAACAGGGCGACAAGTCGGTGTCAGCAGACCCGAAACTGCGTGATCTAGCCATGGCCAGGCTGAAGTGATGGTAACACATCATGGAGGGCCGCACCCATTGACGTTGAAAAGTCTCGGGATGAGCTGTGGTTAGTCCGGTGAAATGCCAATCGAACGCAGAGATAGCTGGTTCTCCCCGAAATGCATTTGGGTGCAGCGTTGCGCGTTGTCTCCAGGGGGTAGAGCACTGAATGGGCTAGGGGGTTTACCGACTTACCGAACCCAATCAAACTCCGAATACTTGGCGATAAGCGCAGCAGTGAGACGGCGAAGGCTAAGCTCCGTCGTCAAAAGGGCAATAGCCCAGACCGACAGCTAAGGACCCTAAGCGTGTGTTAAGTGTGAAACGATGTGAGGTCGCGTAAACAGCCAGGAGGTTGGCTTGGAAGCAGCCACCCTTTAAAAAGTGCGTAACAGCTTACTGGCCGAATGTGATCTCGCGCGGACAATGTAAGGGGGCTCAAACACACCTCCGAAGCTTCGGGATCGCCGCAAGGCGATCGGTAGGGGAGCGTCGGGCGCGCCGTGAAGCCGGAGCGGAAGCACCGGTGGAGCGCGTTCGAGTGAGAATGCAGGCACGAGTAGCGATAACACAGGTGAGAATCCTGTGCGCCGAAAACCTAAGGTTTCTCCGGCTATGTTCGTCAGACGGAGGTTAGGCGGTCCCTAAGGCCAGGCCGGAAGGCGTAGCCGATGGACATCTGGTAGACATTCCAGACCCGGGCGTGGCAGCCATGGGGGACGCTTCTCAAAGTTCCATCCCGCACCGTTGGTCGTTGCGGGCTAGAGGAAGGCTGGGCCAGTTGAAAGACTGGCGGAAAGGCTGACCTCGGGGAAGGGAGCTCTTCGGAGCGAACGAACTGGGACGATGGGGGGCCTAGAAAAGCCCTGTAGCAATGCCACGTTCGACCGTACTGCAAACCGACACAGGTAGGTGAGTCGAGGAGACTAAGGCGTTCGAGAGAACTCTCGTTAAGGAACTAGGCAAACGGGCCCCGTAACTTCGGGATAAGGGGCGCCCCGCAAGGGGCCGCAGCGAAGCATCCCAGGCGACTGTTTACCAAAAACACAGGTCTCTGCGAAGGTGAAAACCGACGTATAGGGGCTGACGCCTGCCCAATGCCAGTAGGTTAATCGGAGGTGTTAGCGCAAGCGAAGCACTGAAGTGAAGCCCTGGTGAATGGCGGCCGTAACTCTAACGGTCCTAAGGTAGCGAAATTCCTTGTCGGCTAAATACCGACCCGCATGAAAGGCGTAACGACTTGGGAACTGTCTCAACGAGAGGCTCGGTGAAATTGTAGTGCCCGTGAAGATGCGGGCTCCGCGCAGTAGGACGGAAAGACCCCGTGGAGCTTTACTACACCTTAAGGCTGTTGATTGGGTGTGGATGTAGAGCGTAGGTGGGAGCTTCGGCGCCAATGGAACACCACCCTTCCACATCTGATTAACTAACCGTTGCCCTGATCGGGTAACGAGACAACCTTAGGCGGGTAGTTTGACTGGGGCGGTCGCCTCCTAAAAGGTAACGGAGGCGCCCAAAGGTGCACTCAGGCTGGTTGGAAATCAGCCGTCGAGCGTATAAGTATAGAGTGCGCTTGACTGCGAGACACACAGGTCGAGCAGGGACGAAAGTCGGGTTAAGTGACCCTCTGGTGGTGCGTGGGCACGCCAGGGTTCATCGGATAAAAGCTACCCCGGGGATAACAGGCTGATCTTGCCCGAGCGCTCACAGCGACGGCATGGTTTGGCACCTCGATGTCGGCTCGTCACATCCTGGGGCTGGACAAGGTCCCAAGGGTTCCGGAGTTCACGGATTAAAGTGGCACGCGAGCTGGGTTCAGAACGGCGTAAGCCAGTTCGGTCTCTATCCACTGTGCGCGTTAGAAAATTGAGGGGAGTCGCTCTTAGTACGAGAGGACCGGAGTGAACTGACCTATGGTGTACCAGTTGTCCCGCCAGGGGCATACGCTGGGTAGCCAAGTCGGGAAGGGATAAGCGCTGAAAGCATATAAGCGCCAAGCCCACCCCAAGATGAATTTTCTTTGAAGACCCCTTGAAGACTACAAGGTTGATAGGTCACAGGTGTAAGCGTGGTAACACGTTAAGCTAAGTGATACTAATTGGTCGTAAGTTAGCAATCCTTACACTCGGTCCTTTACTAGGCAGTCTGCGTACGCATGTAGCTTTCAAAGTGCTTGAAGCATAAGGCAACAAAGCACAAGAGAGTTATCTTTGCGTGACCATAGCGAGGGGGACACACCCGTTCTCATTCCGAACACGGCCGTTAAGCCCCTCAGCGCCGGATGTACTTGGTGGGAGACTGCCCGGGAGATAGGGACGTTGCGCGGAGATACATTTTCAGAAAGGCCCTACTTCGGTAGGGTCTTTTTTTGTTTGTGCCCCTCGACTTTCGTATCCTAGAGACATGGCTCTGTCCATTGGATCCCAAGTTCCGGACCTCACCCTCAAGACGCTCTCGGCCGAAGGGTTAGTTGATGTCTCCCTCCGTAGTCACGTGGGCCAGGCCCCGTTTGTGGTGCTGTTCTTTCCGGCTGCCTTCACTGGCGTCTGCACGCAAGAAATGTGTGACATTTCGAAAGGACTCCCTGGCTTCGGTGATATCAAGGTCTACGGCATCAGCCCAGACACTCCGTTCGCGCAAGCCGCTTGGGCGAAGCAAGAGGGAATCACCACCACGCTCCTTAGCGACTACCAGCGTGCCGCCACGCAAGCATTTGACGTGGTCCTCCCCGATCTTGCCGGACTCGGCCCAGGTTGCAAGCGCGCCGCCTTTCTTGTCGCCCAAGACGGCACCATCAAGTACAGCGAAGAGACCGCCACGCCCGGCGACCTTCCGAATTTTGCTGCCCTGGCTGAAGCCATCCAATCCCTCTAACACAGACCAAGACCGGGGGCACCGAAACGTCCCCGGTCCCGCAGTCCACGGTCCGCAAACTGAGGCACAATAGTGCCTGTGAAGATCGGGTTGTTTTCGGCACTCTACGGGCACCTGTCGCTCCCAGAAGTCTTGGCCAAAATGGCCGCGCAGGGTCTCCAGGCCATCGAAATCGGGGTCGGTGCTTACCCCGGCCAATCCCACGTCAATCCCGATGAACTCCTGGCCAGCGCAGATGCCCGTGATCGGTTCCTTGGCCAAATCCGAGACCATGGGCTCACCATCAGTGCCCTCAGCGTCCACGGCAACCCCATACACCCCAACAAGGAGATCGCCCAGGCCCACCACGATGCCTTCATCCGCGGCGTCAAGCTGGCCTCGGCCCTTGGCATCCCGGTGGTCAATGGCTTTAGCGGCTGCCCCGGCGACCATCCCGGCGCCGTCAACCCCAACTGGGTGACCTGCGCCTGGCCAGACGAGTATCGCGACATCCTTGAGTGGCAGTGGAAAGAAGTCGTGATCCCCTATTGGACCGCGCAATCCCACGTCCTCAACGAACACAACGTCAATTTCGCCATCGAGATGCACCCCGGCTTCGTGGTCTACAACAACGAGACCCTCCTGCGCTTGCGCCGTAGCATCGGTGAGCACGGCCACCGCATCGGCGCCAATTTCGATCCCAGCCACCTCTGGTGGCAGGGTATTGACCCCCTTCTGGCCGTCCGCGAGCTCGGCGAGGCCGGCGCCATCTTCCACGTCCATGCCAAGGACACCCTCATTGACCCCCATAACTCGGGCCGCAACGGCAACCTCGACACCAAGAGCTACGGCGACCACCTCGGACGCAGTTGGGCATTCCGCAGTGTGGGCTATGGCCACGATGCCAAGTGGTGGAACGACTTTGTCAGCATGCTGCGCAAGGTGGGCTATGACTATGTTCTCAGCATTGAACATGAAGACGGACTCATGACTTCGGACGAAGGTCTCGCCAAGGCGGTCGCCCTCCTCAAGCAGGTGGTAATTCAAGACCCGGCGGGCCCCATGTTCTGGGCCAGAGACTAGGCGGCCAACGCGGTACACTCCGAGGTTCGCGGAGGCGAATTCTCACTTGTCGCGGAGTTCACTTTTTCTCATCATCGTTGCCATCGTCACGGGCCTTGCGGTCTGGGCGCACCAATCCACGCCTTATCGCTTAGGTCTGGACGTCAAGGGCGGTGCCCGTTTGACCTTCCAAATGGACCCGGAAGAGTTGGCCAAGCTCAAGGACGCCAACCCCGCTATGATCCAACAGGATCTGGTCAGAATCATGGAGAATCGCGCCGGGGCCGCCTTGGGTGTGCAAGAAGGCACAGTCGCCAAGAAGGGCACCGATCAGATCATCGTTGAGCTGCCTGGCTTCACCGATATCGAGCGCGCTCGTGAGACCCTTGGTTCCACCGCGAAGGTTCAGGTTTATCACGCCCGCAGCGTGGACCTCGGGCGCTATAGCCCGGGCGGGCAAGAAGGCGATGCGAATGCCCCCTTCATCCCGTTCACCAAGCGCACCGGCGAAATTCTCAAGCCCGGTGATGCCGAATACAAGCAGATGATCGAGGGTTGGGACCTCCTCCTGGAAGGTGGGGATGTCACCAACGCCACTCCCATGGCCCAGGGTAACGGGGTCGTGCCGCTCTTCAACTTTGGTGGTCAAGGCGCCATCAAGCTGGAGCAGATGACGCGCCGGTATCTCAACCGCTCACCGCACCTCGCGTTCGTCCTAGATGGTCGCGTGCTCAGCATCTCGCCGGTCAAGGACGGCACGATCCTAAAAGATAGTGCGTTTATTGATGGCCAGTTCGATTCGCAGTATGTGGTGGGCCTCACCGACCTGATCAAGGCCGGTTCGTTGCCCGTCTCGCTCAACCTTATCCGCGAAGAAACGGTCTCACCGACCATCGGCAACTACGCTCTGGATCGCATGATCCAGGCGGGTCTTATCAGCTTCGTCATCATCGCGATCTTCCTCATCGTCTACTACGCCTACCCGGGCGTGATCGCCATGGTGGGGATGCTGCTCTACACGCTCTTCACGCTCACCGCCCTCAAGCTGATGAACGCCACGTTCTCGCTGGCGGCCATCGCCGGTTTCATTCTTAGCGCAGGGATGGCCATTGACGCGAACATCCTGGTGTTCGAGCGACTCAAAGAAGAGATACGTAACGGTAAGACGGTGGATAAGGCCATGCGCCTGGGCTTCAAACACGCCCTCAGCGCTATCGCCGACTCCAACGCCTGTACCATCATCACCTCGTTGGTGCTGGTCAGTTTCGGCACGGGTGCGGTCAAGGGCTTTGCCATTACGCTCATCATGGGGGTGGTCATCTCCTTCATCACGGCGTTCTTCTTCACGCGTGCTATCCTCACCGGTCTGTACTCGATCGGGATTGGCCGCAACGAAAAATCGTACGCTCTCAAGCGCGCGTGGTTCGGCGAAAACCTTGAAGCCGGGGCCGACACCAAGACCCTGCCTATCATCCGCAAGTCGCGCACGTGGTTCCTCATTTCGGTGGCCCTTATCGTTCCGGGGCTCATTGCCCTTGGCATGGGCGGCATCAAGCAGAACGTCGAGTTCCAGGGCGGCTACCAGGCGCAGTTCGTGGTGCCGCAGGGCAGTGACCTTACGGTTGGCAATGCTCAAAAGAAGCTGGAAGATGCCGGCTTCCCGGGGGCCAACGTCAAATTCTCTGAATACGAAGGGAAGGCTTATGTGGACGTCACGGTGCCCGCCAAGGGTGCCGCCGCCGCAAGCGACGGCCAAGAGCTCAACGCTGAAGCCAAGGACAAGTTGGCCAAAGCGCTGGGCACCACCACCGAAGGCGCGAGCTTCAGCAGCGTCGGCCCGACGGTGCAACGGGAAACCTGGGAAGGCGCCATCAAGATGGTCGTCTATTCCACCATTCTCATCGTTCTCTATCTCACCATCCGCTTCGGGATCGCCGTGGGTGGCCTCAAGAATGGGATCAAGTTCGGCGGCTCGGCCGTATTCGCCTTGCTTCACGACGTGGTCTTCGTTGTGGGCCTCTCCGCCATTGTGGGCTTGGCCCTGAGCTGGGAGATCTCCGCACTGTTCCTGACCTCAATGCTCACCGTCATTGGATTCTCGGTGCACGACACCATCGTCGTTTTCGACCGCATCCGAGAGAACCTGCAGAAGACGAGCGGCAACGAGAACCTCGAGACCATCGTGGATAAGTCGGTCACCCAAACTGTGGCCCGCTCCATCAACACCTCGATGATGACGATCGTCCAGTTGGGCATCCTCATCGCCATCGGCACGCCCACCCCGGACCTCAAGTTCATGTGTGTGACGATGCTGGCCGGGATCATCATTGGTACCTACTCATCTATCTTCAACGCCTCCCCGATTCTCTACATTTGGGACAAGATGA
>CAZVHE010000056.1:1485-7406 GCA_964627705.1 uncultured Chthonomonas sp. | reverse complement strand
CTGGTCGCCGAAGCCGAACGAGAAGCCAAGCTTCGCGCCCAGCAAGCTCTGGCGGGCGTGCAGGCCGCTCCGGCGGCGGCTGGCAGCACAGCGGGCGTCATGAACCCCACCGGGCAGAGTGGTGCGGGCTACGCCACCATCAAGCGGCGTGCCGGAGTGCAGCCCATCAAGAAGAAAGACGAAGACGAAGAGTAATCGCGCAAGCGATTAGGCATCCAAGCCGGAGTGAGCCAGGGCCAAAGCGGCCAAGGGCGCTCCGGCTTTGTTGTGGCACTCTTGCCATTCGTTGGCCGGCACACTGTCGTAGACGATGCCCGCGCCCGCTTGCACATAGGCCCGCCCGTTGCGAATAAGGATGCTGCGGATGGCAATCGCCAAGTCCGTGTCGCCGCACGCGCCGAAATAGCCAACCGCCCCGCCGTAGAGGCCACGCCGGGTCTTCTCCATCTCGTCAATCACGGCCAGGGCGCGCACTTTGGGGGCCCCGCTCAGGGTGCCGGCCGGGAAGGTGGCCCGCACGAGGTCGTAGGCCGACATCCCCTCGCGCAGGTTACCCACCACATTGCTGACAATGTGCATCACGTGGCTATACCGTTCGATGACCATCAGGTCATCCACACGCACGGATCCATAATCGCACACCCGGCCCAAGTCGTTGCGTCCGAGATCAATCAGCATCACGTGCTCCGACGTCTCCTTCTCGTCTGCCAGCAGCTCGGCGGCCAAGGCGTCATCTTCGGCCTGGGTGCGGCCGCGCTTGCGCGTCCCGGCAATGGGGCGGACCCGGGCTTCGCGTCCATTCAGCCCGACGAGAAGCTCCGGCGAGGCCCCCACCACGTCCAGGTCGCCAAAGCGCAGCAAGTACATGTAGGGTGAGGGGTTCAGGCCTCGCAGTGCCCGGTAAAGCGTGAGCGGGTGCGATTTGAACTCGCCTTCCCACCGAATGCTGGGCACAAACTGCACCCCGTCCCCGGCCTTCACATATTCCACCACCCTCTGCACCCGGTCCTCGAACTCCTCTTGCGTGAAGTTGCAGTACATGGTCGGCGGCTCGGTCTTGGTGGCGGGCAGGTTAGGCAAGGGTCCGGTAAGGCGAGCTTCTAGTCGATCCAGCTCGGCGCGCGCAGCGGCATCGCCCGCGGGGGTGCCGTCGCTCAGCGCCAGCAGCTTCATGTGCATCAGGGCGTGGTCAAAAATCACCAGGCTGTGCGTGATCATAAAGGCCACATCGTCCAGGCCCAGATCGTCCAGGTTGTCGTCCGGAACACGCTCCAGGAACCACACGAAATCGTAGGCGATCAACCCGACGGCTCCGCCGCATAGCCGAGGCAGTCCCTCCGCATCTGCCAGGTTCACTTGGGGGCAGCGGGCCTCCACTTCGTGCAATGGGTCCTCGCCGGGGCGAAGGGAACGCTCAAAACTCCCCGTCTCGTCGGCCACCATCACGCGGCCTTGATGCGAACGCACCACTGCGTGCGGGCGCACGCCCATCAGGCTGTAGCGGGCCAGTTGCTCGCCGCCGGTCACGCTTTCCAAGAGGAAGCTTAGCGGCTCATCGTGGGCGAGTTTCCAGTACGCACTCAGGGGAGTCTCCATGTCCGCGCGCAGCACTCGCGTCACGGGGGTCAAATACGTTGGGTTCGCCACAGCCACGCCCCCATTCTACGCCCCGGGGCTACCTTGCGCCAGCCGCCACAATGGAACAGTGAGTCCAGCGGCGCGGAGGTACCAAGATGTGCAAGATCGAATCGCCCGCGCGGCCGAGGCGGCGCACCGAGACCCCGCTGATATCTGTCTGGTGGCGGTGAGCAAGACTTACCCGGTCGAGGCGATCCGCGAACTTTACGACCTCGGTCACCGGCACTTTGGCGAAAGCCGCTGGCAAGAAGCCCGCCCGAAGATCGCAAGCCTCCCCTCTGATATCACGTGGCACTTCATCGGGCACCTGCAAAGCAACAAAGCCCGCCAGGTGGCCGAGCAGATGCCGGTCATTCATACCATCGACAACGAACGCCAATTGGCGGCCATCGAAAGGCAATCGGCCCTCACAAAGGTTTTTATTGAGGTCAATTTGGCGCGGGAGCCACAAAAAGCAGGAATCTTTCCGGAGGACCTTGACAATTTCTTGCCATGCGTCGCAAACTACCGAAAGGTTCAGCTCCTCGGCCTCATGACCATCGGTCCGGCTGAGGCGGAACTCGAAGAGCAAGGACGTCTCTTCCGTCAACTCGCGCAAATGGCCCAAGGAGTGGGACTCGAGCAGTTGAGCATGGGAATGAGCGGTGATTTTGAAACCGCGATTGCGCACGGCGCGACCCATGTGAGGATAGGGTCCTCGTTATTCGGTTCTCGCAACTAGGTTGAACCCAACCAGGTCAGGGACGAGAACATGGAAGAAACATTGGAACGAGCCAGCTGGCTCAGCCGTATGACGTCGCGTTTTACGCGTCAGGCCGACGACTACTACTACGAGGATAGCGATTACGAGCATCCGGCCGTCGCCGTCTCCCCGCAACGAGGCGTGCCCAGCTATCGCATTTCGGTGCGCCGCCAGGTGGAAACGTTTGACGACGCCGTGGAAGCGGCCGACGGGCTGCGCGAAGGCGAACAGCAGATCTTGAACCTCAACTTCTGCCCGCCCCAGCTGCGCGAGAAGATCAAGGACTGGATGTCCGGCGTGGGTTACGCCGTGGACGCCCACTGGGTCGAATTGGGCGAGAACATCTATCTCATTGCGCCCAACACGGCCGAGATCAATTCATCCCCCGCATCCCCGGGCCTCGCCGCCCGCCGCAATTAACACGACCGTTCGATAAGGAAACTCTCGAGTCTAGGCCGCCCTTGTGAAGGGGGCGGCCATTTTTTTCGTTCACAATAAAGGGCATGGCTGGTTTCACCGTCCATACCGGCACCCAGGTGGTCTATGCCGCCGACCATGTGGACACCGACCGCATTATTCCGGCTCGCTTTTTGTCGCGCGTCTCCCGCGTCGGCTTCGGCGAATTGCTCTTTGCCGACGTGCGGGGGCCTGAGTTTCCATTGGATCAGCCCGATGCGGCCGGGGCGAGCATTTTGACCGTAGGCACCAATTTTGGCTGCGGCAGTAGCCGTGAACACGCGGTGTGGGCGATTCAACAAGCCGGTTTGAAGGCCGTGATTGCCCGCATTGATGTGGAAACGCCCGGTTTCAGCGATATCTTCCGGCAAAATGCCGCCAACTGCGGCCTGCTGCTCGTGGAACTAGGCGCGGAGGATCATCAGGCGTTGGTGGACGCGGGCACGGGCGCCGAAGTCACGATCAATTTGCCCGACCAAGTAGTGGTTTGCGGGGGTCAAACGTATCACTTTGAGATCAACCCGGCCGTCAAGGCTCAGCTCATTGCGGGCCACGACCTCATTGGCACCACGCTTGTCCACCAAGACAAGATTGCTGCCTATGAGGAGAGCGGGCGGCTTTGGTCACCTCCGGCGGGGGCAAACGCGTGAAAACCATGACCATTCTTTCTTTGGCTTTGCTCGTAGCGGGCTGTGGCGGCCCCGCATCTCAAACTCCGGTGAACACCACCCCAGCCCCGGTGAATCCCGCCCCGGTGAATCCCGCCCCGGTGGATCCCAAGCCGACCGAAGGCAAGACTTCGGGCAATAGCCAACAAGGGTCAGACCAGAACGGCTCCGCTACCGAGAACCCCCCCGCCAACCCCTACCGCACACACCAGCTCAAGGACCTGGAAGTGGTGGAGGTCACCATGGGCGAGCACAAGTTCAAGATGTGGGTGATGGACACCGACAGCAAGCGCATGGAGGGCATGATGTTCCTAGAAAACAAGGACTTTAAGGATGACGAAGGCATGCTGTTCGTGTTCCCAGGCACAGCCACGCGGAACTTCTGGATGAAGAACACGCTGGTTCCGCTGGACATCGCTTACATCAACCGTGAAAAGAAGGTGCTGAACACCTACACCATGGCCGCGCTTGACACCACCACGCCCTACCCCAGCAAGGGGGGTGCGATGTACGTGATCGAAGTCCGCGCTGGGCTCTTTGAGAAGCTCAAGATTGGCAAGGGAACGGTTTGCACGTTCCCCGACACGGTCAAAGCGAAGGATTAATCCTCGTCGGACGTATGCCCTTCGGGGCGCATCATCGGGAAGAACATCACTTGCCGAATATGGCGCGCCCCGGTCAGGAGCATCACCATGCGGTCAATTCCAATGCCGCAGCCGCCGGTGGGCGGCATCCCGCTTTCCAGGGCATAGAGGAAGTCCTCATCCATGGGGTGCGCTTCATCGTCGCCACTGGCCCGCTCGGCCATCTGCGCCTGGAATCGCTCACGCTGGTCAATCGGGTCGTTGATCTCGCTAAACGCGTTGCAGATTGCGCGGCCCAGCACGTAACCCGCAAAGCGCCGGGTGAAGCCCGGGCGATTCGGGTCCTTCTTGGCCAGCGGGCTCGTTTCCAGCGGGTAGCCGATGACGAACGTGGGCTCTTGCAGGTGCGGCTCCACAAAGACCTCAAGCAATTTCTCAATCAAGCCGCCCAGGTGGCGCTCTTCCTCGGCGTTGATGCGCTTACCCGTCACCGGGTTCACCACGTTTCGGTTCTTCAGCGCGGCCTTGGCGTTCTCAAGTGAAGACAAGTCCTCGGCGGTCAGGCCGGAGTGCTCTTCGATGGCGGAAAGCAGGTCCACGCGGCGCCAGGGCTTACCAAAGTCCAGAACGACTTCATCTTCCGAAAAGCCCGCCACATCTTCCGAGACGATATCGCCTTCCTGGCTTGCGCGCTTGATGCGCACCACCGGGCTACCGAACACCTCGGTCGCCACGGTGCGGAACAGGTCCTCGACCCGCTGCATCATTGCCTCGAGGTCGGCGTACGCTTCGTAGAATTCTAGCAACGTGAACTCGGGGTTGTGGCGGTTGCTCACACCTTCATTCCGGAACACGCGCCCAATCTCGTACACCCGGGGGATATCCCCGCAAAGGATCCGCTTGAGGTAGAGCTCCAGCGAGATGCGCAGGTCCACTTCCAGGTTGTAGGCGTTGTAATGCGCCGAAAAGGTGCGCGCGGCTGCGCCGCCCGCCTCTTGCTGCAGTATCGGGGTCTCGACCTCTAGGTAACCCCAGGCGTTGAAGCACCGCCGCACGGCCGTGACAATGCGACTCCGGTCCACCAGGGTGCGCCGGGCATCCGGGTTCGTGATCAGGTCGAGGTGCCGGTGCCGGAACCGCACATTGGTGTCGGTCAGGCCGTACCACTGCTCCTCACCGCGCTGCTTGGGGATCGGAACCACGTGCAAGGACTTGCTGAGGGGCGTGAGTTCGGTGACTTGTAGGCTGGGTTCGCCGGTTTTGGTGATGAACAGCGACCCTACCACGCCCAGGTGATCACCAAGGTCAAGGAGATTCAGGGCTTCCCAGGCCGCTTCGTCAATGTCGTTCTTGCGGACGTAGATCTGGAAACGGTCGGCGCCGTCACTGAGGTGAAGGAACTGAGACTTGCCCATCTCGCGGCGGCTGACAATGCGTCCGGCGAACGGCACGACCTCGCCCTCGCGTTGGGCGGTCGTGTCTTTCAGATTTTCGGCGGTTTCGGTAAATGGGAACGACTCTACGGCGTAGGGGTCGTAGCCAATTTCGCGCAGGCGAGCCAGCTTGCCCAGCCGAATCTCTCGTTCGTTGGCGTTGTCAGACATGACTTCGTGAGTCTACAGAACCCTCACCAAATCAAACTGGCCCGGTCCCGCAAAGGGAGCCGAGCCAGATCGTGAGGAAGGGAAGAGGAGGCTTAGCCGCCGCAGGTGCTGGTGTGCGCCACGGTGTTGGAAGCCTTGGCGTGCGTGCTGGCGGCCGGCGGCACTAGCACGCCGTCGATCACGTGGATCACGCCGTTCTTGGCCATGATGTCAGCCTTGATGACCGTCG
>CAZVHE010000056.1:0-1425 GCA_964627705.1 uncultured Chthonomonas sp. | reverse complement strand
GCCCGCCTTCAGAGCGGTCTTGGCCTTCAGCGGAGCGGCATCAATCACTTCCTTCGCGGTCACCTTGCCCGGCACCACGTGGAAGAGCAGAACGTTGGTCAGCAGAGCCTTATCGCTCACCACGGCGTCCACGGTGGCCTTCGGTAGTTTGGCGAAGGCGTCGTTGGTCGGGGCGAACACGGTGAAGGGGCCTTCGCTCTTCAGGGTTTCCACCAGGCCGGCTTGCTTGACGAGGCTGACGAGGGTGGAGAAGTTGGTATCGCCGGCGGCGATGTCCACGATATCCTTGGTCGGGGCGGCGGCGACGGCCACGCTGGCAATGGCGGCAACCGCCAAAGTGCTGGTGATGAAAGTCTTCATGGTTGTGATCCTGTTCGGGTCCGCAGAGTCGTCTCTGCTGGCATTATCTACAGGGCAAGAGTGATGCGTCTCAGCAAGACCTATCAGCGCAAAATGATGTTTATTCCGCAATTCTGGGGCATAGGACAGGGAACCGGCGGGAACTTTTCGCATCTTTCGTGTCAGTCCCTTCGTCCTATAATGCAGGCGTGGCCCCCCAAAGGGCCTTGATGTTGCGCTGACTTCAGGTCTATAATCGCCCCTGCGACTGACCCACTGTCGGTCGTATTCCGTCTAGGAGTGACCTCTCGGGCATTAGATCGGTGAGACAACGAGTCGTTCCATCTGTGGTCCGAGGGGCCGTGCGTCAGAGAATGGTGCACGGCCCTTATCACGTTCTAGGCAGCACCGCAAAGTAAGAGAGAACAATGCCGACCGTAAACCAATTGGTCCGTAAAGGGCGAACGTCATCGCCCGTGAAGTCGAAATCGCCGGCGCTGAAGAACAACCCGTTCAAGCGTGGCGTGTGCACGGTTGTGCGCATCATGACCCCCAAAAAGCCGAACTCGGCCCAGCGCAAGGTCGCTCGTGTTCGCTTGGTCAATGGCATTGAAGTCACTGCTTACATCCCCGGTGTGGGTCACAACCTGCAAGAGCACTCGGTGGTGCTGGTTCGCGGCGGTCGTGTGAAGGACCTCCCCGGCGTGCGCTACCACATCGTGCGTGGCACCCAGCAAACCGCGGGCGTCAACAATCGAAGTCAGAGCCGCTCCAAGTACGGCACCAAGCGACCCAAGAAGGCGAAGTAAAAAGTCATGCCCCGCAAAGGACCAGCCCCCAGCCGAGTCATCCTGCCGGACCCCGTGTACGGTAGCGAACTCCTTCAGCGCTTTATCAACCGCCTCATGCTTGATGGCAAGAAGGTGAAGGCCGAACGCATCGTATACACCGCGCTCAAGAACGCCGCCGAAAAGGTGGGCGACGAGCCGCTGGAAGTCTTTGACAAGGCCCTCAGCAACATCATGCCGGGTGTAGAAGTCCGCCCGCGACGTGTCGGTGGCCAGACCTACCAGGTCCCCATGGACG
>CAZVHE010000055.1:0-15551 GCA_964627705.1 uncultured Chthonomonas sp. | reverse complement strand
CATCAAGGCGCGGCACTCCTCGTGGTACGCCTTCATGCGGCGGTAGTCCACGTTGGTCAGGATGTCGCCGTTCATCACCAGCATGGTGCGCTCGGGCCGCTCCAGCAGGCGTAGGGCACCGGCGGTGCCCAGGGGTTCGTCTTCGTGGACGTAATCCATGTTCACGCCGAACTGCGAACCATCGCCAAAGTGACCGCGAATCACTTCCGGGCGGTAATGGGTGGTCACGCGCACATCCGCAATACCGCTCGAGCGCAGGCCCTTGATGATGTGCTCCAGCAAGGGACGGTCGCCCACCTTCAGCATCGGCTTGGGGGTGTCTTCCGTGAGGGGGCGCAGGCGGCTGCCAAAGCCACCGGCCATCACCACGGCTTCCAGTCCATCGTCAAGATCTGGCACAAGGGCGCGCATGGTGTGCATGCCCAGCACCTTGCCTTGCTGGTCCACCACGGGCACCTGCTGCACGGCGTACCGCTTCATTAGGCTCAGCACGTCGGCGGGACTCGTTTCGGGGGTGACGGTGATGGGGCGCGGGCGCTGCTGGCGTTCCGGCCGGTCCATCAGTTCTGCCAGCTTGCAATCGAGAGTGCGTCCCCCCAGAATGGCGCGGCGGAGGTCGCCGTCGGTCATGCTATCGAGCAGACGTTGCTCGTGGTCAACCACCAGCACAATGCCGGTGGAGTTTTGGTCAATCGCTTGCAGGGCATCGCGAACCGTTGCCGTCGGCGGCAACGTTAGGTTCGCAAGCGTTTGAAACCGACTTCCCATAGGACTCCCTCCCCTGTCTATCATAGCCTGAACCGAGGCTAACGCCCGGGCAATTCAGACTGACCCCCCGCAAAACGGGCTGGGACCCCCACCGCGCGCACTTCGTCCGGCAGATCGCTGGCCACCACGGCCCCCGCGCCTACCATCACGTCTTTGCCGATCGAAGCCCCTTGCCGAATGACGGCCCCTGCCCCGATATGCGTTCGCTCCTGAATGGTGACGCCGCCCAAAACCGTGGCCCCCGGCGCGACGTGGACGAAGGCCCCAAGGGTGGCTTCGTGCTCGATGGTCGCGTTGGAATTGATGATCGCGTGCGGCCCCGTTGTCACGTTGGGGTTCACCACCGCCCCCGGCAGCACCACCGTGCCCGGGCCAAGCGCAGCGAACGGCGAAAGGATGGCCGTGGGATGGACCACCGTGAAGGGTTGGAGGCCGGCGGCTTCGGCGGCCCGGGCAGCTAACTCGCGCGGAACCGTATTTCCCACACTCCCGATGCCGACCACGTAGTGCGTCACACCGGCACCAGGGAGGAGCGGAAGAAGATCGTCGCCGCCAAGAATGGGGTGGCCGAGGACTTGCTCACCCACGCGCGCGGCATCGGCATCCAGAAGCCCGTGGACATCCACGCCCAGGGCAATCAGGGCATCCAACACTACCGAAGCGTGACCTCCGGCGCCAATCACAACGACACTCATACTGTGAGCCTGACCCGCAACCGGGTCCAGAGTTCAATGCGGCGCGGCATCCGCAAACGGCTTGACCACACTCAAAGAACTCCAATCCAACGTCGCTAGAGTTTGCACGATTTGGGGCGCGGCTTGCCCGTTGCCGTAGGGGTTGGGCACGTTTTTGAGCCTGGATTTCGTGTCCGGGTCGAGAGCGCTCGTCAAAGCGGCGGTGATGGCAGTGAGCTCGCATTCCACATCCATCACATGCTCACTGCGGATACGCCCCGCCTGGCGGGGGCCGATATTGACCGTTGGAATTCCAAAACTCGGCGCCTCTAGCAAGCCGCTGGAAGAGTTCCCCACGCACGCCGCGCACAGGCTGAGCGCCGTGTAGTAGAGTTTCGCGCCCAGGTTTTCCACCGGGATGACGAGGTCGCTGGCTCGGGTACTCAGCACCTCGCGCACGGCCAGCCCGCCCGGATCGGTGTTGGGCATCGTCCAGATCGTCGGCACACCCACCGCCTCGATGGCATCCATGAGGGTGTGCGTCTCTTGGGCCGCCGTCTCGGGGGCCACCGTGACGGGGTGATAGGTGGTGACAAAGAAGGGATCAGGCAGCTCACACCCCACGGCCTGTTCAAGTTCGGCCCGCTCGGCCCGGGGGAGCGACAGCACCAAATCCAGGGCCGGTGCCCCGCTGACCCAAACGCGGCTCGGTTGCTCGCCCATCTGGATCACGCGCTGGCGGTACGCCTCGGTGGCCGTGAAGTGCAGGTGGCTAAGCTTCGTCAGGCTGTGCCGCAACACGTTGTCAATCGCGCCCTCGGTCTCCTCGCCCCCGTGCAGATGGACCAGGGGGATGCGGAACGGCGTTGCGGCCACGGCGGCGGCATGGGTTTCGTAACGGTCGCCGAGGAGCATCACGGCGTCGGGCTTCAGGCTTTCATAGGCCTGGGCAAAGCCCTCGGTACCCCGCGCCATGCTCTGTGCGATGGCCAGCGGGTCGTCGGTGGTCATGGTCATCGGCACCCGCGCCGCCGCGGAGAACCCCCGGGCTTCGATCATATCGAGCGTGTGTCCGTGGGCTTCGCTGAGGTGCGCGGCCGCCACGATGAGCAGGGGCTCGAACATGGGGTGAGCCTGCAAGGCACGCAGTACGGGCTCCAAGTAGTTGAAGTCCGAGCGCGCGACCGTGACGACCCCGATCCGGATCACTGCAGGTCGCTCCACGCCAGACGGTGACCCGCCGGGACATCCTGCCGCAGAGTGCGCCCAATCACGCGATCCCAATCGGCGGGCTCAATGCCCCCGGCCGGTCGCCGCAAGCCCACATGAGCCTCCGTGAGCACGGTGCCAGCGGGGCAGGCCCGGGTGAGTACCACGCTGCGCCGGGCCACTTGCTTGGTGTTCAGCTCCGCGGCGGTGGGGCGCTTCCGTCCGTCCCCCAAGCACGATTCGATGTCGCGCACGCCCTGCACCAGGGTCTTCAGCTCATCCGGCTCCAGGCTGGCTGCGTGGTCCGGCCCCGGCAAGTTGCGGTCAAGCGTAAAGTGCTTCTCCAAGATGCACGCCCCCCGCGCGACCGCCGCCCACGCCACCGGAAAGCCCAGCGTGTGGTCGCTAAATCCAACCGGAAGGTGGAATGCCGCCCCCAGGGTGTCCATGGCGCGCAGATTCACCTCGCTGGGGGGCGTGGGATACGCGCTGACGCAGTGCAAAATGGCCAGTGGCCCCGCCCCGTACTCGGTCAGGGTTTCCACCGCGGCTTCCACCTCACCCAGCGTGCCCATGCCGGTGCTCAAGATGGTCGCCCGCCCCTTGCGCGCCAGGTGCCGCAAGAACGGAATGTTGGTCAGTTCCCCGCTCGGCACCTTCACGACGTCCATTCCGAGGGCGTCCAGCATGTCTGCGCTGGCTTCATCAAAGGCGGTGGACATGAACCGGATGCCGCACTCCTCGCAGTAGGTTTTGAGTTCGGCAAACTGCGCGTCGGAGAACTCCAGCGACTTGAGCAAAGTGAGCTGATCCGGGGCCGTCTCCCCGGGCTTCTTCATGTAGTCGGCCAGCGGCGCATCCGCGCTGGCCAGGGCTTCGGCGCGGAAGGTTTGGAACTTCACCGCGTCGGCCCCGCTGGCCGCCGCCACTTCCACCATTTCCCGGGCGCGGGCCAGGCTACCGTTGTGGTTCACACCGGCTTCGGCAATGATGAAGCAAGGCTTGTTTTGACCAAATGGTGAGTTCATAACGTTTCTCGGGTGGCTCCAGCCGCCAACAGGGTCGCCATCTCCCAATCTTCCTCGGTGTCAATATCCACGCTTCTCAGGGCGGGCATCACGTAGGGGCGGGTGCGGGGCGGCAAAAACTGTCGGGTGGCGCGGAGCGTTTCGGTCCTCACAAGATACATGGCTCCGTTCAGCAGCCAGGGGGCCTGGGTGTCTTGCCGCCGGGCGGCGGTGTCCTCGGTGAGCGGGGCCAAGTAACCCTCGTCGGTCTCCCGGCGGAAGTACGTCAAGGGGTGCGCCGGGCACACGCTCACCACGGCGTCGGTCTCGTCATCTACCAGACGAGCGGCGGCCCGGATGTCTTCCGCCGTGCGCAAGGGGGACGTGGGCTGGAGCAACAGCAACCAGTCCACGGAGCCGAACGCATCCAAGGCGTGCAAGGCGACATCCAGCGAACTCGCGGTGTCGGTGGCGAGTTCGGCGGGCCGCAACCACGGCACCTCGGCCCCGGCCCCGCGGGCCACCGAGGCGATTTCCTCGCCATCCGTGCTCACCCACACCGCCGTGGCCAGCCCGGAATCCCGCGCCGCCTCAATGCTCCAAGCAATCAAAGGCCGCCCGAGGAAAGGCCGCACATTCTTGCCCGGCAAACCCTTGGAGCCTGCCCGGGCCGGAATCAGGGCGAGAACGGTGCCGATTTCGCTCACGGAAGTCCAGTTTAGCCCCCCTCGACCCGGTATTCTTGACCGCATGTCCGTCTTGGCCTCCGTGATGTTGGGGATGCTCCTGATTTCCGGTGCGGAAGGGGCCCAGCCCCAGGCCGGAGATCGCCCCGTCGCTCGTCTGCGGGTCGGCGATGAGATTGCCGTGCGTGTGGTGGCCATTCCGGGCTACGATGGCAACTATACGGTGCTGAGCGACGGCTCGGTAGTGGGCCTCGGTTTCGGGCGCATTGCCGTGGAAGGCAAGACGATCGCCGAAGTGCGTACGGAAATCACCGCCCGCATGCGCCGCATCCTGCGCGAGCCGGTGGTGGAAGTGGTGCTGGCCAAGCAGCGGCTGGACTACGTTTATGTCAGTGGCGTGAACCAGCAAAGCGCCGGGCCGGTGGAACTGACCGAAGGCATGGACCTGCGGGCGCTGATCTCCCGGGTGGCCCTGCCGGCGGAGGCCGATGAATACGACGTGGCGCTCTTCCGACGTGGCGAGCGCGTGATCCGGCTAGACCTGGCGGGTGTGCTGAGCGGTTCGGAAAGCCTGGGCGCCACGATTCTGGAACCCAATGACGTCGTGACGGTGGCGAAGGCGGAACGAGTCCGCGTGTGGGTGACCGGCAGCGTGGTGAAGAGCGGCGAATTGCTCCTGCGCCCGGGTTCGGATGTCTACCAAGCCGTGGCCGCCGCTGGAGGGCCGCTGGCCGAGATCATCAACGACCCCGACCTCGCCCTGAGCGTGCGGCGCGGCCCGGAGACGATCCCGGTCCCCACCCGCCTGACCGAAGGGCAAGCCCCCCTCGTGCTCCAGCCGGGTGACACGGTTTCCGTCACCGTCCCCACCCCCATCCGAGTGGCGATTGGCGGCGAAGTGCTGCAGCCGGCTGAACTCAAGCTCCGCCCTGCCACCACCCTCTCTCGCGCCCTGGCCCAAGCCGGCGGCCCCACCCCCACCGCCACGCTCAAGGACGTACTGGTCATCCGGGGGCAAGAGGCGTTCCGCCTGGATGTGAGCGGCACCGTCACCGCCGACGGCCCGGTGCCTGAATTTGTCTTGCAGGATGGCGACAGCGTGTTTGTGCGCCGCAACGAGCGCATCGTGGTCGTGCTCGGCAAGGTGAACAAGGCCGGTGATGTGCGGCTCGAAGACAACCGCGAGTACCGCCTCGCCGATGCCGTGGCCGCCGCCGGGGGCGTGGCCCCCAATGGCAGCACCATGCGCGTCTATCTCGCCCGCCGCACGGAATCCGGCCGCGTGGAAGTGGTGGAATACCGCCTCCACGCCTTCCTCAAGGACGGCAACATGGAGCAAAACCCCATCGTCCAAGAAGGCGACGTGGTGGTAGTCGGTGAACCCAAGGGTTTGACGGCGGGGGCGGCGATTCAAGTGATTTCAGCGGCCTCCATCCTCCGCACGATCTTTGGCAACTAACGAGAGGACATCTTGGCAAAGAGCTGGCGATCCCTGATCCTTGACACCGTCCTGACGGTGATCGCCCTCTTCGTGGCCATTGCGCTCGGCGCTGGCCCGTCCGAAACCACGTGGTGGCCCCTCGCCGGGCCGCTCAGCGTGGTGGCGCTCGGGATTTACGCCTGGCGGGGCACCCACCGCAGCTCTCCTCGCCACCTTGGGGTCTTCGATATCCTGAATGTGGCCCTCGCCACGCTCATCGTGGCCGTGCTCCAGGCTGTCATTCAGGCCGTATCGGGAGTCGGCAACCAGATTCCCGACCTGTACCGCGTCCCCATCATCACGTGGACATTTGCCTTCTCCGGGCTCATTGCGGCGCGGGTGGCGGCCAATTTCCGCGAGATTCCGGGGTTCGGGGGCACGGATGCCGGTGCCGCCAACACTCTCATTGTCGGGGCGGGGGATGCGGGCGAAATCGTCTTCCGTGAACTCAATCGCGGGGCAGAAGGCGGCTACCGGGTCGTCGGCTTTATTGATGACGACACCGAAAAGCACAACTTGCGTATCCACGGCACTCCGGTGCTAGGCGGGATTGACGACATCCCCGCCCTCGTCAAGCAACACGACATCAAGGAGATTCTCATTGCCATCCCCAGCGCCAGCGGGGAGGTGAACCGCCGCATTTTCAAGGCCAGTAGCGGCACCGGCGCCCGGGTGCGCAACCTGCCCAGCATCGCGATGCTGGTCTACAGCGAGCGCCCGATGATGCCCCTGATGCGGGCGTTCCAGGTGGAAGACCTGCTCCGCCGCGCCCCCGTGCGGACCGATAGCTCCCGCGCCAAGGAGTACGTAGGCGGCGAGCGTGTGCTGGTGACCGGAGGCGGGGGAAGCATTGGCTCCGAACTCGTGCGTCAGCTCGCCCCGCTCGGGCCAGCCAGCCTCATTGTATTGGGCAAGGGCGAAAACAGTGTCTTCGAAATTGACCGCGAACTCCGCGACAGCGGCATTTATCAGCCCACCCCGGTGGTGTGCGATGTGCGGGATGCGCAGTCGCTGGACATGGTGTTCAAGCAGCACTTGCCCCGGGTGGTGTTCCACGCCGCCGCCCACAAGCACGTCCCGCTGATGGAAGCCAACCCCATCGAAGCCGTGCGTAACAACGTTTTCGGTACCCTCAATGCGGCCGAGGCCAGTGTGCGCCACGGTGCCCACAAGTTCATCCTCGTCAGCACGGACAAGGCGGTGAACCCCGGCAACGTGATGGGCGCCACCAAGCGCGTGGCCGAAATGATTGTCCAGTCCTTGGCCGGGCGCAGCGAAACCGGCATGGCCATCGTGCGGTTTGGCAACGTGCTGGGCAGTCGCGGGAGCCTGGTACCCATCCTCACCCGGCAGATAGCCAACGGCGGGCCGCTGACCGTGACCCACCCGGACATGACGCGCTACTTCATGACCATCCCCGAGGCCGCGCAGCTCATTGTGCAATCCGGCGCGTTTGGCAACCAGGGCGAGATATTCATTCTCGATATGGGGCAGGCCGTGCGCATTATAGAGCTGGCCGAAGACCTCATCCGCATGCACGGGCTGGTACCAGGGCAGGACATCGAGATCAAGATCACGGGCATCCGCCCGGGTGAGAAGATTCACGAAGAACTCACTTACGCCGACGAGCCGCTGGAGCCGCTGGAAGACCCGCGCATCAGCCGGGTGCAAAACACGGGCCGGATTGATTATCAATCCTTGAGGGCCGCGTTGGACCAGCTCGACAAGCTGTGCAACGAAGGCAACCAGGATGCCGTGCGGGCCTTCCTTATGGAACTGGCCTGGGGACGAGCCCTGCCGCCCGTCGCTTTGGACTAAGCCTGCCCAATGGACCCAGACAGGCGTATACACCTGTTGGGTAACTTGACGTCTGCCGCCGCTCATCCTTCTTTTTGGCCGCGCTGGGTTAGTGACGTTCCCCCGGCCCCTGACATCGGGAATCCCGACCTCTGGAATTCATGCAAACGGCTTCCTTAGCTCCGGGCGGAGCCTCCGCGCCGGAAATACCACTGATTGACGTCACAAGCGATCTCGACGAAGATGGCTTGTACGGCGTCCGTCGGCTCGTGGTCACTGCCACCGAAGTGATAGTCTCCACCCCGACGGGCGTCCCCACCTGCCGCATCGCGCTCAGCGACATTGCCAAAGCTCGCCACGACCCCCTCGTGAGTGGCGGACGTATGATTGTCACCCTCAAAAACGGGGTGGTGATTCCCGTTGTCAACTACACCCTGGCCGTCAGCGAGAAGTTCAGCGAAGTCGCGCGCGGGATCGAGCAGCTCAGCCAAGGCGAAGAGCTCTCGATCGACATGCACGAGGAGCTGAAGCGCTGCCCCAAGTGCGACCGCCTGCTGCCCGAAAAGGACGGCCCGTGCCCGGTGTGCGTAAACCGCAGCAAGACGCTGTGGCGCATATTTGGCTTCCTCAAACCGTATAGCCGCGCAACCGCGATGTTGGTAGCGGGTTCGGTCTGTACGACCGCGCTCAACCTCATCCCGCCGTACATCCAGAAGCAACTGGTGGACGGCTTCGCGCAAAAGACCCTTGGCACCAACGGTCTCTTGCAGTGGATGGCGCTGTGGCTGGGCATCGCCCTGGCGGGAAGCGGGTTGCAGATCTTCAACGGCCGGTTGATGACCTACCTGGCCACCCACATCAGCAAGGACCTGCGCGCCAGCACCTACCGCGCCATCGAGTACCTCAGCATGAGGTACTTCGACCGCAAGCCGGTGGGGGCCATCGCCAGCCGCGTGACGCAAGACACCGACCGGGTGTGGCACTTCTTGGTGGACGGCTTCCCGTTCTTCATCACCAACTCGCTGATGGCGCTGGGCGTCATCGGGTTCTTGTTTAGCATCGACGCGGTGCTGGCCGCCGCGATCCTGGTGCCGATTCCGTTCATCTTGCTCATCAGCGTCCGTTATTGGAAGCCGATCAGCAACATGTTCTTTAAGGTGAGTCAGCGCATGGCCCGCCTGCACATGCAGCTGAACGAATCGCTGAGTGGGATCCGCGTGGTGAAGGCGTTTGTCAGCGAAGACCGCGAGTTCAAGCGCTTTGACGAACGCAACAAGGCGTGACAACAAGCCGCCATGCAGGCCGACCAGAAATGGTACACGGCTTTCGGCATGATGACCTTCGCCGCCGGCCTGGGCGCGCGCATCAACTGGACCGTGGGCGGTATGTTTGTACTGCAGGGCCGGCTGACGCTGGGCGAGTTCATCATGGTCAACTCGCTGCTCATCATGGTGTACGGCCCCATGCAGTGGTTTGCGCAGGTGAACAACTGGTTTAGCCGGGCCATGGCGGGGGCGGAGCGCATCTTCGAGGTCATGGACATGACCCCCGAGAGCAACCGCGAACTGGAGCGCACCCTGGACATCCGGGGCGATGTGACGTTCGATGCCGTGCGGTTTGGCTACGACAAGAGCAACCCGGTGCTGAAGAACATGAGCTTCGACGTGAAGGCGGGCGAGATGATCGGCTTTGTGGGGCGCAGCGGGGCGGGCAAATCCAGCACCATTAACCTCATTTGCCGGTTCTATGAACCCGACGGCGGGCGCATCTTGGTGGACGGAGTGCCGCTCAACGAGATCAACATCGCCAATTACCGCTCGCAAATCGGGATCGTGCTGCAAGAGCCGTTCCTGTTCAATGGCACCATCGCGGAGAACATTGCTTACGGCAAGCCGGATGCCTCGCTGGAGGAGATCATGGTAGCGGCCCGTGCGGCCAACGCCCACGACTTCATCGTGAGTAAGCCGGACGGCTACGACAGCATTGTGGGTGAACGCGGCGTGCAGCTGAGCGGCGGCGAAAAGCAGCGCATCAGCATTGCCCGCGCCATCCTGCACAACCCGCGCATCCTCATCCTGGACGAAGCGACCAGCAGCGTGGACGTGGAGACGGAGCGCCAGATCCAGGAGGCCATCGGTCGCCTGGTGGAGGGACGCACGACCTTTGCCATCGCCCACCGCCTCAGCACCTTGCGCAACGCCGACCGGCTCATTGTGCTGGAGCGCGGCGAGATTGTGGAAATGGGCACGCACGAGGAACTGATGGAGAAGCGAGGCGTGTTCTGCAACCTAGTGGAAACCCAGCGAGCCGTGACGGAGATCATCGGGGTGGGCAACTGATGCAGTTGTTCTACGCTCCCGAGGGTCGCCTGCGGCTGACGCTGGAAGACCGCAGCCACCTGGATGTGGTGCCGGCCTGGGCCGCGCCCCGCACCCACCCGGATCGGTATCTCTCCTTGCTGGATAGCAAGGGCAAGGAGATCTTGATGCTGGACCGGCTGGAAGACGCGGGTGCGGACAACGTGGAGGTGCTGCGGCAAGAGCTCCGCCGCCGGTACCTCTACAGCCAGGTGCGGCGCGTGAATGCCGTGCGGATGGAGTTCGGGGCGACGTACTGGTCGGTGGAAACCGACCGGGGTCACCGCGACTTTGTGACGCAGAGCCTGCAGGAAAATGCGCAGTGGATTGATGAGGATTTTTTGCTGCTCATTGACGTGGAAGGCAACCACTACCAGGTCAAGCCCGTGAGTGCGCTGGACCCGGATAGCCTGCGCCGCCTGCGCAGCGTGGTGTAAGGCTGGACTCTCCCCGGGCAGGCATGCCCGGGGAGAGAGTTTGATCGCCTACGGCACGACGGCTTCGAATGCCACGAGCCTGGATATGGGGTTTGACGACAAGCTGTACAACGCACCTGTGCGCTGGTTAACCGAGATAAAGTTCACCGCTTGTTGGCCTGCCCCATCGGTGTACCCATCGGTTAAGCCACCAGGCACATTAATGTTCACGCTATAGAGGCGTCCATTCCTGTACACGCGGAGTTGACCCGCATCGTTGAAGTAGATGCTTCCTCCGCCGTCACTGGCCAGGCTACCGATTGCATTGATTTGCCCCGGCACGCCATCCAGCACATTGTTTGTCCCATCACCCGCCACGGTTGAGGTCTGGGCGGTTATGGGGTCTAGTCGCCGCAACCGCCGATTGCCCAAATCGGACACATAGAACTTATCATCACTCCCCTTCTCAATGTCGTAAGGCGAGTTAAACTGAGCGAGGTCGAAGTTCGAATCAGCAAACCCAGCGGTCCCTGATCCGGCATAGCTTATGAAAGACCAATCGTTACGGTTGCTGTAGTTCTTGGTGGCGCAGAATCCGACGACGATCCGGTTGTTTTGAGCATCCGCAATGTAGAGCTTTTTGGCAGGCTCATCAAAGTAGAGGCCCAGGGGCTGTGCAAAACGCACCGTGTTTCCGGTGCCTAGGGCAGAGCCAGCCGTGTTATCGGCCGCCCCGCCAATACGATAGTAGGTAAATGTATTCGGCGTCGCATCACCAAGGCTACTGAATCCACCAACTCCCAGCCAGAGTGTATTACCAGAAGTAAAGAAGATATTGAATCCATCTTCGGTAGCTGCAATCCCGCCAATTGCAGCCGGAAAGACGGACGTTTCTCCGTTGCCTTCTGTGACTCCGCCGCCATTGAAGACGTTCCCTACGCTGTCCACCTGGCCATTGGGGCGATAGCGGCGAATTTTGCGAATGTTGCCCATTACCACTGTTCCGTTGTCGAATACATGAATGGGGCCTGCTGACGGAAAGCCCGCGCCACGACCAATGCCGTCTTCAAAGAAGTCCCGTTCGCCCCCGGCCAGCAGGCGCGTGTAGACGTTTTCTGCCAAATCATTGGTGCCCGCATCAATAGCGATGGGAGCCACGCCGCCACCCGCCACCGTAACGTAGAACGTCATGCCCGCTTCAAACTGGACCGTGAAGCCTACGTCCACCGTCATTTCTTGGTTCGGGCTGAGCTGACCAATGGTGTACATGGCCCGGCCCGAGGGTGTGGTCCACTCTTCGTTGGTGAAGGACACCGGTTGCGTGCTGGAGCCGCTCACAAAATTGGGAAGAATGAGGCGGCGCACCCGGTGATTCAGGCTATCGGCCACCAAGAAACTGTTGCCATTCCCCTTGCTCGCCAAGAGCGGATCGGAGAACCGAGGATTCAGACCATCAATGAAACCAGCGATGTTGGGATTGACGTACTCCAGCGCCCAACTGGCCACCACGTAGGGATTGCTGCCATTCGGCACCCGCAGCACCGTGATCTGGTCATTGCTCGGGTTCGTGATGACCAGGCGGCCTTCGTTGACCGCAATCCCAAAAATTCCCGCGGGCAAAGTGCGGATCGAGGCTGTGCGGGCCGTCATCGGGTCCACTACGTAGACCTGTCCCGTGCTCCCGGAAGTTACCCCCAGGATGGGGCGACCCTGGATGATGCCGTAGTCCACGCCGGTGGCGTTCGGCACCGTGGCGGCGAGGGTGGCCACCGGGGTCGCATTGAGGTTGGTGAGCTTCTTCACCTTGCCGTTGCCGAGATCCGCGACGTAGAGGTTGCCATCGCCGTAGCTCAGGCCGGTCGGGGTGTTAAAGAGGATGCTCGCCCCGGTGCCGATGCCGTCACCCGCCCCCGGGCCGCCCGCCAGGACCGCCCCCTCGGAGCCATCCTTGCGCAGCTTGATGATGCGGTGGCGGTCACGCTCGATGAAGTAGATCCAGTCGCCCTGCGGGTCGCCGGTGATGCCGAAAACGTTCTGGTAGCCACTGCCAATGGTGCTGACCGTGCCGTTGCGGATGCGACGGATGCCGTTGCTGGCCCCCTGGGCCACGTACATCGTGCCGTCGGTGTCTTCCCACACCGCGCGGGGTGTGCCGATAGAGGCGCTGGCCACGGCCCCGTCGGTGAGTCCGTTGGTGCCGATCCCGGCTTCCGTCATCGCGGAAAAGTCGCTGGCAGCGGTGGAAAGAGAGGCCGTGAGTGGCTCATTCAACCCGAGCGGGATGCGTGTGGTGTTCTTGAACTTGAGGCGCAGCACCCGGCTGGAAACGCTGGAACCGGGGAGTTGGAAGACTTCGGCGCTCTCGACTTTCACCGAGTTGCCTTGCCAGATGGCGCGGCCCTCGGAGCCGAGATTGGTGACCTTGGCGGTGTTGGTGGTGGGGTCCACTTCAATCCGAGCCGTCACCCCGGCATCGCGCGAGAAATCGGGCGCGAGAGGTGCACTACCTCCACCGATCAGCGACCCGCTCCCTCCTCCGCAGCCGGTCAACACCAAGCCTAAACCAAGACAACTCATCCACGCGGCATTGCGCATAGCGTGAGTTTAGCGACCGGCCCCGGTTGTCGTCAACAAGAGGGGGGCCAAAACGAGAAAGCCCCCCAACCCGCATCGGGTTGAGAGGCTTGCATCCCGACCAGAAAGGACCTGTGGCTACGGCACTACCGCTTCGAAGGCGATCAATCGCGGATTCAACACCAAGCCGGTTCCTGTCATCACATATAAGGTGCCGGTCAATGGATTGACAGCAATGCGGCTGCTGGTCGGATGCTGTCCGGCTCCATCCACGTAACCGTCGCTGAGAGACCCCGGAGTGTCAGTTGTAATCGTATACAAGCGACCATTCCGGTAGACCCGAAGTCGCCATAAGTCGTAAAAGTAGATAGATCCATTGCCATCGCTGGTCACGCCACGAATTCCGCTGACTTGACCGGGCGTTCCGTCCGCGTACCCTAAAACCCCAGTTCCGGCGACAGTAGTCACCTGGCGCGTATTGAGGTCAATCCGACGCAATCGGAGATTTTGGCGGTCTGCCACATAGAGCGCATTATCGCCGCCTAATGTAATTCCGTCTGGCTCCCAGAACTGAGCTGAGGTTGCTGCCCCGTCCGCGAAACCAAAATTACTGGTACCAGCAAACAGGTTGAAGTTCCAGCTAGCTGGATCGGTAAAGCTAGTACCTACAATGTTCCCCACTACAATTCGATGATTGTCTCGATCGCAGACGTACAAGGTCGATGAAACGGGATCGTAGGCAACTCCTGAGGGAAGGTTAAACCGAACCTGATTACCGTTACCTGCCGCGTTGCCAAAGGCATCATCCGCTGCGCCCCCAATCCGCAAGAAGCTAAAACTCGTCGCTGGAAAAGCTACGTCTTCCCCGAAGGGACCAAATCCAGCCCACACTTGGTTGCCAGTGACAAAGACGATCGTGTCTTCGTCAATGACGGCAATATCACGGATTTGGCTGGGGAACTTCGCAAAATTCCCATTGCCCTCGGTCGGTGTCGTCAGTCCGCTCACATTCCCAATGGTCTTCACGGCTCCATCCGCTGGGCTGAACCGGCGCAGAGTATTGGAATCGCCAATGAGGACTGCACCATTGTTCATGACCGCGATCCCGAAGGGGTCGAATCCGCCGAAGCCCGCAGCCGTCCCGATTCCATCCTTACGTTCGTTGTAGGTGCCACCCGCCAGAACGCGTCCGTAAACGTTGCTCGGCGGAGCATTGGTACCCGCATCAACCGCGATCGGACCGACCCCACCCCCGGCCACCGTAACGTAGAACGTCATGGAAGCTTCGAACTGGACCGAGAAGGAAATATCCAAGGTTCTGGAGGCTCCAGCCGCAAGCGAACCCACGGTATAGACCGCGCGGCCCGTGCTCGTCGTCCACTCTTCATTTGTAAAGGTCACCGGCTGCGTGCTGGAGCCGCTCACAAAGTTCGGGAGGATGAGGCGCCGCACGCGGTGGTTGTTGGTATCCGCAAAGAGGAATCCGTTGCCATTGCCCGGTGCCGCGAGAAGCGGATCGTTGGCGGTGGGGTTGAGGCCATCCTTGAAGCCGGCGGGCCCTGGAGAGACATATTCCTGCGCCCAGCTGGCCAGCACGTAGGGGTTGCTCCCGTTCGGGACCCGCAGCACCGTGATGGTGTCGGTCACGTTGTTGGCGACGGCGAAGCGGCCTTCGCTGACGGCGATGCCCGTCGCGCCCCCGCTCAGCGTGCGGATGAGTGAGCTCTTGTTGTTCACCGGATTGATGGCGTACACCTGGCCGGTGCTGTTGCTGGTCACGCCGAGGATCGGTTCGCCTTGGATTTCGCCGTAGCTGATGCCGTAGGCGTTCGGGATGCCGCTCGCCACCAGGCTCACCGTGGGCGTGCCGTTGAGGTTGCTGACCCGCTTGACCTTGCTGTTGCCAAGGTCGGCGACAAAAAGCTCGCCGCCCCCAAAGGTGATGCCCGTGGGCGTGTTGAAGAGAATGCTGGCGCCCGTGCCAAGGCCGTCACCGGCCGCCGGGCCGCCCGCCAAGACAGAGCCCTCGGTGCCGTCCTTCTTCAGCTTAATGATGCGGTGTCGGTCCCGTTCGATGAAGTAAATAAAATCTCCATTCGGGTCGCCCGTGATGCCGAACACGTTCTGGTAGCCGCTCCCGATGGTGCTTACGCTCCCGTTGCGGATGCGGCGGATGCCATTGCTGCTCCCCTGGGCGACGTAAATCGTGCCGTCGGCATCTTCCCACACCGCGCGCGGCGCGCCAATGGCGGCGCTCGCCACCGCCCCGTCGGTGAGGCCGCTGCTCCCAATCCCCGCCTCCGTCATCGCCGAGAACTCGCTCGACGCCGTGGTGAGCATCGCCTTCAGGGTTTCGTTCTGACCCAGCGGAATCTGGGTGTTGTTCTTGAACGTCAGCCGCAGTACGCGGCTGGAAATCGAAGACCCCGGAAGCTGGAACACTTCCGCACTCTCCACCTTCACCGAGTTGCCTTGCCAAATCGCGCGGCCCTCGCTATCTAAGTTCGTGACCTTCACCTTGTTGGTCACCGGATCCACTTCAATCCGGGCCGTCACCCCGGCGTCACGAGAGAAATCTGGCGC
>CAZVHE010000054.1:15459-15749 GCA_964627705.1 uncultured Chthonomonas sp. | reverse complement strand
GGCCGACCACCGGGTCGAGCTTGCCGTCGCGGGCGAGTTCGGTCAGGTCGCGGCCAAATTCGTCCAGCGTTTGGGTCTTGGCCTGGGCGCTCGTGCTGCCCCCTTCCCTGGCGCGTTCACTGCTGCCGCGGTTGGAGCGGTTGGAAGATTCGGTGTCTTGCAGGGCCATCACTCCGCGGCGCGCACGGTCCAGCTCAATGCCGAGCTTCGCCAGCACGCGGCCGGCCAGGCCGTCGCCTTCCCGAATCAGGCCGAGGAGTAGGTGCTCCGTGCCGATGTAATTGTTGTTG
>CAZVHE010000054.1:0-15445 GCA_964627705.1 uncultured Chthonomonas sp. | reverse complement strand
CTTCGTCGTACGCCAGGTCAATGACGCGCTTGGCGCGCGGGGTCAGGCTGAGTTCTTGCGTCTGGCGAGAATCGCCGCGCGGAAGCTGCTTTTCCACCTCGGTGCGGATGCGGGAAAGGCCCACATTCAGGCGCTCAAGGACACGAGCCGCGACACTGTCGTTCTCTCGCACCAGGCCCAACAGCAGGTGTTCGGTGCTGACATAGCCCTCACCAAACTTGTGTGCCTCTTCTTGAGCGTAAAAGACGACCTTTCTTGCTCGTTCCGTAAAGCGTTGCCACATTCGATTTTTCTTTCTGTCTCCGGTCATGCCGTCCGGTGAGCGGGGCTCACCTTTCGGAACCTATGCCTTTTCGACGAACTCCGGCCTCAAAATGTTGCCGGCTAGCTCGCCAAATGACCCTTGTTGCGCCTACAGGTCATTGTCGGCTTGTTCTGCTTCTCACCTTACCGCTGAGCCCCGTATTCTTGTCGGGCCTCAATGCCGCTACAATGAAGGACATGAATGCAGCGGCACGGGTAGGGGCGATGGTGGTCGTGACGGGGGCGTTGGCCGTCTACGCCGGTCAGTTTTTGCGAGCGGGCGCCGGGGGCGAGGGCCGGACCTACACCGCCGTGTTTGAAGATGCCGGGGGGCTGGCGGCGGGCAGCAAGGTGATGTTCGCAGGTGTGGAAGTGGGCCGGGTGAAAACCGTCGGCCTCACCGACGACGCTAAAGCCGAAGTGGTGCTACAGGTCAAAAAGGATTTGGAGCTTCGGCAAGGCGTGGAAGCGCTGGTGCCGACCAGCCTGGTTTCGATCGGCGTGACGGAGCTTCGCTTAGTGCAAGCCCGCCCGGGGACGGCCCCGCACGACCCCTCTTTGCCGCTGACCGGCCGCCTGCAAGATCCGCTCGAAGAGATTGTGCCCGACATGGAGCCGACCCTCGCCGAAGTCAACAAGACCCTGGCCGCGGTGCAAACCCTGCTCGCCGACCGGGAGCTGAAAGCCGCCCTGGTGGGCACGCTCAAGGAAAGCCAAGGTACCGCCCGGGATGTGGGGCAGCTGGTGCGCCGCATTGATGGCCTCGTGGCCGAGAACCAAGCCACGGCCCGCAAGTCGTTGATTACAGCTTCAAATGCGCTGACTGACCTGCAAAAGGTCACCAGCGAATTCAGCAAGCTGGTGGCCAGCGGACAGATGCAGGAGAAGACCCTGGCCCTGCTGGACAGCCTGAACGCCAGTGCCGTGCGGGCGGAGAAGCTGGTGGCGGACGTGCAGTCACTGACCTCCGATCCCGAGCTTCGCGCCTCTTTGAAGGACACGCTCGAGAACGTGCGCATTGCGAGTGATAGTGCGCCCAAACTGGCCACCAACATGGAGCAGATGACGGCCAATGGCGTGGTGATCAGCGAGGAAACGGTAGCCCTGATGAAGAAGGCCAACGAGATCGCCGAGAACGTGCAGGGCCTTATTGATAAGTTCAATCAGACGGTAGACCGCATCGAAAGGGGAAGTGGCAGCCTGCTCCCGAGTGTGCAACTCGAGGCCGACGCCATTCGCACGTCCGGGCCGGACCGCATCCGCACCGACGTGAACGCACGCATCCCCATTGGCCGCCAAGAGCACCTCAGCATCGGCCTCTACGATGCCTTCGAATCGAACAAGATCAACGCCCAGATCAGCCGCCCCCTCGGACCAAAGACCGACCTTCGGTATGGGGTCTATGCCGGCCAACCCGGAGTTGGGGTAGATTCTCGCGTCGGCTCTCGGTTAGGCGTACGTGCAGACTTGTTCGGCCTTAACCAGACTCAGCTCGATGCCAAGTTACGGTACGAGTTTGGTCAGGGAGTGAACGGCTGGTTCGGAGTCGAACGGCTTTTCGATCGCAATCGCCTCGCGGTCGGGGTCGGAATCCGGCGTTAGGAGACGCAAACCATGAAAGTGATTTTGAAGCAAGCGGTGCCCAAGGTGGGCAAGGCTGGACAACTGGTGAAAGTGAAGCCGGGCTTTGCTCGCAACTTCCTGTTCCCCAAGGGCATGGCCGTGGTGGCTGATAAGGGCCAAATCCGCGCTCTGGAAGCCCGCAACGCCCGCGACGCCAGCAAGCTGGCCGAAACCCTGGCCGGCGCCCAAGCCATTGCCGCCAAGATCAACGGCAAGACCCTGCGCATGGAAGTCAAGGTCGGTGAAGGTGGTCGCCTGTTCGGTGCCGTCACCAGCCAAGACATCGCCGACCAGATCAACAAGGAATTTGACGTCAATATTGATAAGAAGGACGTGGCTCTGCTGCTTCCGATCAAGCGCACCGGCAAGTACCCGATCGAAATTGACATGCACCGCGATGTGGCCATGCACATGAACGTGGTCGTGGTGGACCCGAACGCCGAAGTGGTGACCGAAGAAGAACCGGCCGAAGATCCGTCCGTGGCCGAAGCTCCGGAAGCTGAAGCCGCCACCGAAGAAGCTTAAACCGCACCGGGACTGCGTCCCTCCGCCGCCTTCACACGTCTTGGACCATGTGAAGGCGGTTTTCTTTTTGGGGGCGGGGCTATGGGCGAGTCTCGCGGGACTGGCGCTCCCCGCGCATGCACAGGCTCAAAACTGGGAGTCGCCCTATCCGGTCGCGAGTTTGCGGCGGCTGGCTCTCACACCGGAACTCGATGGCGTGATTCGAGGGGGCGAATGGGAGCCGCTGGCCACTGCCGGTAATGCCACCACCTACCTCCAGTGGGAGCCGGGCTGGATCTATTGGGCGGCCGAAGCCCCCGCCAACGAAGACATCGTGTTCAGCCTGGATTCGCTGGCCGATGGCTGGACTACCGGACCCGATAACTTTGAAATCCGCATTGGCTGGCGCGGCCCCAACATTACGTTTGCTGTCCGCCGCCTAAACAACCAACCGAACGGTGCCACCGCCTGGCAGAGTGGGCAGATACCGCCCGACATGATCCAGTTTGAGGCGCGCCGCTCGGGCGGGCGATGGACCATGGAAGCCCGACTGATGTTGCCCGGCCCGTTGGCCCCCGCCGAGGGCAAAACCATGGGTGTGCGGGTGGATGGGCAGGTGCCGGGTGCCATTGACGAGCGCATCGGTCCCCGCCAAATGGCCAACGTCCGGCTGAGCTTGGACACGCATGTGGGGTTGCCGGAAGGTCTGCAGTGGTCGCCCCGGTTTGTGAACCGGAACATGGTGCCGCAAGACGGGTTCGCCGTGGAATATACGCTGACCCGTGACCCCAATGGGGCCCGCCCGAATCGGTTCGCCTTCCGCGCCGAAGGCATCGGAATGGATGACCTCGGCAAATTTGAATACCCCATCGAGCCGTTTGATAACCGTAACCGGACAATGTTCGGTGTGAAGTCGCCCATCCGCCCGGAGGCAAAAACCGGCTGGCGGATCGTCCGCGCGGAAATTACAGGGCCGGATAATCTCAAGTTTATGGTGCGGAGCAGCGTGCGCATTGCGCCGCTCTTGGACATCATCGCCTCACCCATTCCCGCCCTGAAGAAGAGCACACGGCCGCAGCGGATTCGCGGGGTGGTGGACCTGCAAAGCAACGGTACCCAGCGTGTGCAGGGCGTGGTGACCTACCGTTTGCCCGAGGGTTTCCGCATGCTGCGGGGCGATGCATCGAAGTTCACGATCTACCATGCCCGGGCCAAAGCCGGCACGCGATACGAGATCGAAGCCCCCGCCGGGGCGAGTGGGGACTACGTGATCGGCGTGATTGTCCAGGTCGGGGACCAAAGATTCGTGCAATCCATTCCGATATTCATAGAAGACCCGGTGTAAATACGTGCCTTCTTACTTTGTCCCCCTTCCGACCGCATTCACGGACGACACGTCCGCCCTCAGCGAAATTCGCATTGGGCGCATCGTCAAGTTCTACGCCGAGCGGGGCGCGAGTGGGTTCGTGGTGGGAGGCCCGACGGGCGAAGGCCATGCCCTCGCCGTTGGCGAAAAGAAGGCCCTCTTCACATACGCGGTACGAAGTGCGGGCGATAAGCCGGTGATTGCCACCTTCCCAGCCATCACCACGGCCATGACGGTGGACCTCGCCTTGGAGGCTGCCGATGCGGGCGTCAAGCACTTGGTCATCGTGCCGAGCCGCCACGTGCCGCTCACCCCGAACGAGCTCGCCATGCTCGCCACCGTATTGCGGCGTCACGTTACCATTCCGGTCGCGCTCACCCTGCCGCCGGGGATGGATGAACTCGAAGGCGTGCATGGCGTGGGCTTGCCTCAGTGGGATGCCTCGCGGCTGGTAGGCGGGTTTGCCACCGGCGACGAATTCCAACTGAACGATTGGATTTGCACTCCTTTAGCGGTGCTGGGCATCCCCCGTATGGAACGCCTCTTTGCCAAGTGGGATCAACTGGGCCGCTATGCGGTGGCGCTATTGCGGCACGGTCACGGGGCGCGGGATGCCCGGGCGATCATGGAGAACGAGGATCTCGAAGTCGGGCCACCGCGCCCGCCGGTCTTCATCTTGGATAGTAAGGGCCAGCAGCTTCTGCAGGCCATCCTCCACGGGCTTGAAGAAAGCCCGCAGAGGATTCCCTAAGCGCGCCTTATGGCACGGTGACGGGCTGCACGACCGGCGCGTCGGCCGGGCGCGTCAGCTTGTGGTACAGGTACCGGTGGATGGCCGACATGATGTGCGGCCGCTCTTCATCGCGCCACATGCCGTGGTCGCCGCGCGGATAGAACAACGAATCGAAGTGCCGTCCGTTCTCGATGTACTTTTGCGTCAGCTGTACCACGTCTTGGAACAGCACGTTGTCATCCAGGATGCCGTGGACCAAGAACAGGTTGCCCGCCATGGTGGCCGCCGAGTTCACCGGCGAGTTCTTGAGGAAGATGTCTTCCTTGTCAGAAACCATGCCGATTCGCCGCCGGGTGTACCACTCGTTGTATTGGCGCCAGTCGGTGACGCTGGCCACCGCCACCCCCGTGTCAAACACGCCGGGCTTGGTGTTCATCACCATGCAGGTCAGGAACCCGCCGTAGCTCCAACCCCAGATGCCGACCCGATCCGGATTGACATAACCCAGGCTGACCAAATACTCCTTGGCCTTCACGGCTTCGTCCGCGTCAATGAGGCCCATCTTTTCGTAGTAGCCCGAGTTGAACTCGCCGCCATAGCCCCAAGAGGCGCGGAAGTCCACGTTGAGCACCACGAAGCCGAGCTCCATGACGAGGTAGTTGTCGTTGTAGCCGCTCCAGGCCACCTTGCCGCTATTGGCGTAGATGTTGGTCACCACCGCCGGGCGCTTGTCACCCGGCTTGGCTCCCGGGGGTACCAGCAGGGTCGCCCCGATCATCCGGCCATCCGGGCCAGGGAAGCTCACGCGTTGCGGCGTGGCCCACTGGATCTTCTTGAACTCCTCCGGCTGGCTGTTGGTCAGGCGCTTGGCCGTCGGTTCCAGGGCGTAAAGTTCGTTGGGCTGGCCGAAGGTGTTGGCCAGGGTGGCCACCTTGGTGCCATCCTCGCTCACCATTGGCGGCGAGCAGTCATCGAACTGCAACGGCGTATTCATCCCGGATTCGAACACGATGTGCTCGGTCTCCTTCCCGTTCGGTTCTAGCACCGTAATCTCGGTGATGGTGCCACCGCGCTTCATGGTGACCAAGAACAAGCGGTCGCTGTTCTTGGGTCGCAGCATGCCTACCACGTCGTGGTTCTTGGCGTAGACCGGGCGCAGTTTCTTCCCGAACGGGTCCACCGCCATCACGCTCCGGTTCGCCCACTTGCCATCAATGATGTCGGTGGTGAAGAGGAGGTCGCCGCTGCGGGTCCAAGAGACAGTGCGGAAGTCGGGGATGTAGTTGGAGGGGGCCTTTTCGGTGTAGGCGTCCCACTTGCGCTTGCGCGTAGGCGAGGCCACACTCAGCGTGAATTCTTGGAAGTCTTCCTTGATCCACGCCAATCCTATGTAGTTGCTATCCGGAGACCATTCCATCCCGGTCAGCCACATGTATCGCGGGAGGCCTTCGACAAAAGTGATAAGGCCGCCGTCGGCGTCCACAAAGCCCACCTGATTGTTCACCGAGCGGTCGCCATTCCACATGCGGCCAATGGAAACCACTTCAGCGCGCTGCTTGGTGAAGTCCATCATCACGTGGCCGCCGCTCCGGGTGTTGTCACTCCAGTAGATTGCCAGGCGCTTGCTGTTGGGGCTCCACACAAAACCGTCCACCGTGGTGCCGGGCTTGTTGTTGTAGGTCAGCTGCTTGAGGTCGCGTTCAACTCGGTCCCATCGAAACACGTTGCCGTTGCGGAGGAAGGCCAGATACCGACCATTGGGGCTGTAAGCCGGGGCCGAAACGGCCTCGTTGGTGTCGAACAGCGGCTTGAGATTGCTCCCGTCGGGTGAATACGTCCACGTGCGGCCCCGGTACGACGAAAGGATCTCGTGCCCGTCCGGCGACCACATGAAGTTGCTGATGCCACCGTCGTAGAGGGCCTCTTCCTTCTTCTGCAGTTCGGTGCGGCTGTCATCTTGCCGCAGCGGCTGGGGCACCGAATTGGATTCTAAAATCCGGCGGGTTTGCCCGCTGGGGAAGTCCATCACGTAAACATCCAGGCGTCGTTCGCCGGTGGTGTTCCACCCGTAAACGATCTTGGAGCCATCGGGGCTCATGACGGCGCCAGCAGGTGAACGACCGTGAATGAGGGGAAAGGAACTCAGACGCTCTAGCGTGTACCCCGTCTTCGGCGGGGGCACGGGTTGCGCCGTAGCGGTGGAGCCCAGGAAGGGGGTCGCCGCCAAGAGAATGATCCAGGACGAAGATCGTCGCATCGCAACGGGGCATACCACTTTTGAAGCCAGGATTGCGCCCTTGGCGCACAGGTTCGGTTATTGGGGTCGCACCGTGACCACCACCGGGGTGTGGTCGCTGGGGCGTTCCATCCCGCGCGGGCCCTTATCCACAAAGCAGTCTTCGCACCGGTCCACCAGGCTCGGCGTGGCGTAGATGTGGTCAATGCGCCAGCCGAGGTTGCGTTTGAACCCGTTGGGGATCATGTATTCCCAGAACGTGTAGTGCCCTGGGCCCTCGGTATCCCGGCGGAAGACGTCCGTCCAGCCCCGGTCGGTGAGGCGGGCAAGACGCACGTGCTCTTCGGGGTGGTAGCCCACTACGCCGAGCTTCTTCTCAGGTTCAAAAAGGTCATCAGCGGTGGGGGCAATATTGATATCTCCCAGCCATAGCACCGGCCCGGACTCGATCTGTCGCATCACCTCATCGAAGTGCTCCAACCAGGCCAGCTTGTAGGCAAACTTGTCGCTCCCGATCTTGGTCCCGTTGGGGACATAAGTGTTGACAATGCGCACCCCGTTGATCGTCGCGCTGATGACCCGGGCATCTTGATTGAACGCCTCGCCCGGGAGCCCCTTCACGACATCCTCCATGGGCGTGCGCGAGAGGATGGCGACCCCGTTGTACGTCTTTTGCCCATGGATGGCCAGGTGGTAGCCCCGTTCTTCGATTTCGGCCCGCGGGAAGGTGTCCTCCACCGTTTTGATCTCTTGCAAGGCGACCACGTCCGGCCCGGCGGTGTCCAGCCAGTGCAAGAAGACGGGCAAGCGCGCCCGCAGCGAATTGACGTTAAAGGTCGCAACCTTCACGGACGGGACTCCCAATGTGACACCATTTCGAGACAATATCTGATTGCGAGGCGTGGAAGAAAGGCAGTGGACCGGGTGAACAGCGAAGGCATACCAAGGGAGCAACTCATTTATGCGTTGACCCAGCCCAAGATGGTCGCCCATGCCCGGCGGCGCAATGGCTGCCTACTGTGCCGCGCCAAAGGGGTCAATGAGGCCGGTTTGTGTGCCAGTTGCATCCCCTTCCTCTCGCGTGAGGAACTCAAGCTCATGGAGAGATGGATGGCGGGCGTCTGTCCCTAGTTCGTCGTTATGGGCCCCATCCTCGTTGTTTCTTTCCTGCTGGTGGCCCTCGTTGCGGCTCTCATATACCGTTGGTGGCACCGCAAACCCGTGCGCGGCTACCTGGCCGAGAACGAATATTGGGTGTACGTGCAGGAGACCAAACTGCCGCCAGCGGAGAAGATGATGGACCGGATGATTTCGGCCAATCCTCACAACCGGCCCGGCCGCCCCTGCATCGGCGCGCAAGAAGGGATGATTTTCAGCGATGTGCGGCTCCACATTGCGGTGGCTTTGCGGGAGAAGAACCCGTACGCCTTCCGGCCGGATCTCTTCACCGACGACGTGGCCCCTAATGCCGAACAACTCGATGCGATTGCCGCCGCTAAGGCCATCGCGAAGATTCGGTACGCCAGCCGGTCCCCGCTGCGGAATGCCTTCCATCTCCAGTTCTTGCCCCATTTGGCGCACTCGCTCTCGGACTTGATGGGCGGCACGGCGATATACGACCGCGTGAGCGGCAGCGTGTGGCTGGCGGACGAGCTCGGAGGTGAATTGGCCCGGAACAACAACGCCAACCGCCCAGCCTTGCACGTGAACGTCACCTGGCGGCCAGATGGGGAAGGATCAGGAATTGTGATGACCCGGGGCTTGCGAAAACGGGGCTTGCCGGAGGTGGAAACCTACCCCGTACCCGCCGACCAGGAAGTCATCGCGACAGGGTTGATGATCAAGCTGGCCCACGAGGCCCTGCGAACCGGCGAACTACCCGACACCCAAACGATGAATGACTTTGACTGCGAATTCATCATCGAATTGGAGCGAGCCGGACCCATCCGCCAGGCGCGCATCAAACGGAAAATGACGCCATGAATCTCGTTCGCCTCATTCCGTGCCTCGATATCAAGGATGGGCGGGTGGTGAAAGGGACGAACTTCGTCGGCCTGCGCGACGCCGGCGACCCCGTGGACCTGGCCGCCCATTACGAAGCCCAAGGTGCCGACGAGATTGTCTTCTTGGATATCACGGCCTCGTCAGACCAGCGCTTGCCGGTCGTTGAGCTTGCCCGCCGGGTAGCCGAGGTTCTCTTCATCCCCTTCACGGTGGGGGGCGGTATCCGGGAGGTTGAGCAAGTGCGGGCGGCTCTGCTGGCGGGGGCGGATAAGGTTTCTTTGAACACAGCGGCAGTGCAACGGCCCGAACTGATCACGGAAGCGGCCGGAGTCTTCGGTGCGCAGTGCGTGGTGGTGGCCATTGACGCCAAGCGCCAGGGCGATCATTGGGAGGTGACGACCCACGGGGGTCGCACCTTCACCGGCCTCGATGCGGTGGAGTGGGCACAGGAAGCCGTTTCGCGCGGGGCTGGGGAGATCTTGCTGACCAGCATGGACGGGGACGGCACGCGCCAGGGCTACGATTTGGAACTCACGCGGGCTGTGGCCGAGGCCGTTTCCGTGCCCGTCATTGCCAGTGGGGGGGCCGGAAATGCCGGGCACCTGGTGGATGCCGTGCAAAAAGGGAAGGCCGACGCGGTGCTGCTCGCGGGCATCCTGCACGATGGATTGACCACCGTGCAGGTCCTCAAGCAAGAGATGCAAGAGCTCGGCCTGAGCGTGCGTTAAGCGCCCCGGGCGAACTGGAAGTCCGTCCCGTCCCAGGTCACATTCACCTGGTCGCCGTCGTGAATCTCGCCCGCCAAGATGCGCTTGGCCAGCGGGTTCATGAGGTCACGTTGGATAGCCCGCTTGAGCGGCCGCGCCCCGAAGGCCGGGTCGTAGCCAATGCTCGCTAGGGCCGTCAGCGCCTCGTCCGTCAGGTTGAGCGTGATGCGTCGGTCGCGCAGTCGATCCGCCACCTGCACCACCTGCAGCCGCACGATCTCCTTGATCTGCTCCACTCCGAGCGGGCGGAAGATCACCACGTCATCCAGACGATTGAGGAACTCGGGTCGGAAGAACTGGCGGAGGTCCGCTTGCACGCGCGCCTTGATCTCCTCGAATTGACCCTCCACGAGTAGTCCATCGCCAAAATGATGGCTGCCCAGGTTGCTGGTCATGATGATGATGGCATTGCGGAAGTCCACCGTCCGCCCCTGGCCGTCGGTTAGGCGTCCGTCGTCCAGCACTTGTAGCAGTACATTGAAGACCTCGGGGTGCGCCTTTTCCATTTCGTCCAGAAGAATCACACTGTAGGGTCGGCGGCGTACCGCTTCGGTGAGCTGTCCACCTTCGTCGTAGCCCACGTATCCCGGAGGCGCTCCGATGAGGCGGGTGACGGAGAACTTCTCGCCGTACTCGCTCATGTCAATGCGGACCATCGCCTTCTCGTCATCAAAGAGGAATTCGGCGAGGGTGCGGGCGGTTTCCGTCTTCCCGACCCCCGTGGGGCCGAGGAACAGGAACGAGCCGATGGGGCGGTTCGGGTCACTGAGGCCACTGCGGCTGCGGCGGATGGCATCCGCTACCACCTGCAGGGCTTCGCTCTGGCCCACCACGCGGGCGGCCAGCACATCTTCAAGGACCAGCAACTTCTGGAGTTCGCCTTGCATCAAGCGGCTGACGGGGATGCCGGTCCATCGGCTCACCACTTCGGCGATATCCTCCCGGTCCACCTCTTCACGAAGCAGCCGGCTTTCGTTCTGCATTTCGATGAGGCGTTCGTTTTCGGCGGCAAGCTCGCGCTCACGCTGCGGAATTAGGCCGTGCTGAATCTCCGCAGCGCGGCCCCAGTCCAATTCGCGCTCGGCGGCTTGGAGTTGCAGGCGCAGGTCCTCGATCTCGGACTTGAGCCGCCGGGCGGTTTCGATGGTGGATTTCTCTTGCTCCCACTTGGCGCGCATGGCACTGGCGGACTCGGTCAGTTCGGCGAGCCGCTTCTCGGTTTCTTGCAGTCGCTCTCGGCTGGCAGCATCCTCCTCCTTACGCAGGGCCTCGCGGTCAATCTCCGCCTGACGAATCTGGCGCTCCACCGAGTCCAGTTCTTGCGGCACGGAGTCGATCTCCATCTTCAGGCGGCTAGCGGCTTCGTCCATCAGGTCAATCGCCTTGTCCGGCAAGAACCGGTCACTGATGTAGCGGTGGCTGAGGGTGACGGCGGCCACCAGGGCTCCATCCGTAATGCGAACCCCGTGGTGGATTTCATACCGTTCCTTCAGCCCGCGCAGGATCGAAATCGCTTCTTCCGGGCTCGGCTCATCCACTAGAACCTGTTGGAATCGGCGCTCCAGCGCCTTGTCCTTTTCCACGTACTGTCGGTATTCGTTGAGCGTGGTGGCACCCACGCAGCGGAGTTCGCCCCGGGCGAGCATGGGCTTGAGCATGTTGGCGGCGTCCAGGCTGCCTTCGGCCTTACCCGCGCCGACCAGCGTGTGCAGCTCGTCAATGAAGAGGATCACCTCTCCCGCGCTTTGCTTGATCTCTTCCAGCACGGCCTTGAGGCGTTCTTCAAATTCGCCCCGGTACTTGGCCCCGGCCACCATGGCCCCCAGGTCAAGGGCCACGACCTTCTTGTTCCGCAGGCCTTCGGGCACGTCTCCGGCCACGATGCGCTGAGCGAGACCCTCGACAACGGCGGTTTTCCCCACGCCGGGTTCACCAATCAGCACGGGATTGTTCTTGGTCCGGCGACTGAGTACCTGCACCACGCGTCGGATCTCTTCGTCCCGGCCAATGACGGGGTCGAGCTTGCCGGTGCGGGCCTTCTCGGTTAGGTCCTGTCCGTACTTTTCGAGGGCTTGGAACGTGGTTTCAGCGTTGGGGTCACTCACTCGGCGGCCCGCCCGGAGCGATTCGACCGCCGCCCGGACATCCTTAGTCGTGAGACCCTGGGCTCGTAGCGTGTTGCCGGCCCACCCCTTGTCTTCCATGATCCCCAACAGAAGGTGGTCTGTGCTCACGTACTCATCCTTCATCTGGCTCGCGACATCAAAGGCGCGATTGAAGGTGTCTTGCAGGCGGCTGGACATGGTGCTGCCGTAGCTGGCGGCCCCGCTGACCTGCGCCCGGGTGGTGAGTTCGCGTTCGGTCTGCTGAATCAAAGCCTGCGGTTGTGCCCCGGCTTTGGCCACGATGTCGTCCACGACGCCGTCTTGGTCGCGGAGCAGGGCAATGAACAGGTGCTCCACGTCCACCGCTTGATGCTTGTGCTCGGTAGCGATTTGCTGGGCGACCTGGAAGGCTTCTTGAGCCTTTACGGTTAGTCGATCAAATCTCATATGAGTGTCCTATACTCAAGTAACGTATCAATTAGGGTGTCAGGTTTCATTTTCGGGGCTCGGGGCGGGGAAATGGGCCAAAAATGCTCATCACTTGCCGATGCAGAAGTCTTGGAAGATGCGCGTGAGCACGTCGGGCGGGGTGGTTTCGCCGGTGATTTCGCCCAGGATGCGGATGGCCGAACCCAGCCCCACCGCCGCCAAGTCATCTGGCACGGGTTGTGAGAGCATGGCCTGGACATCCCCCAGCGCCTCTTGCACCCGGGTGAGGGACTCGGCGTGGCGGGGGTTCACGGTGCCGATTTCCGCGTTCGGTTGCCCGGCCCAAGCTTGCATCCAGTCCGTGAGCGCGGTCAGTCCCTGTCCGGTAAGGGCTGAAACCGGGACCCCCTTGGCGACTTGCGGAGCGAGGTCGCACTTGTTGGCGATCACGAGGCCCGGCCGCCCTTGCCATTCTTGATGCAGGGCTTCGTCGGCCTCAGTCCAACCGAGCGTCGCATCGTAGACGTGCCACACCACATCCGCGTGGCGCAGGGCCTCGTGGCTCCGCTCGATCCCCATTTGCTCCACGGTGTCTTCGCTCGGACGCAGGCCGGCGGTATCCACGATACGGGCCGGGACCCCGCCCAGGTCCAGCCATTCCTCCACCGTATCGCGGGTAGTGCCCGCAATGGGGGTGACGATGGCGCGGTCGCGGCCCAAAAGCGCATTAAAGAGGGAAGACTTGCCCGCATTGGGTAGGCCGACTATGGCTACGGCCGCCCCGTGCCGCATGATGGCCCCCGTGCGCTGGGTCGCCAGCAGGGCATCCAATTCCGTCTGCACGCCTTGCACGCGGGTGGCGAGAGCTGAGCGATCCAGGTCGCCCACTTCCTCGCTAAAGTCCGTGCTGGCCTCCACCATGGCCAGGCAGCCGACGAGTTCATTGCGAATTTGACCAAGCCGGGCCCGCAGCGCCCCGTCCCGCTGGCGGTGGGCCACGCGGAGTTGATTTTCAGTGAGGGCGTCCACCGTGTCACGCACCGCTTCGGCTTGAGTCAGGTCAATCCGTCCATTGAGGAAGGCGCGCAAAGTGAACTCGCCGGGCCTCGCCATCCTTGCCCCCTGGGTGACACAGATTTCGAGGAACTGTGCCACGGAAACTGGCGACCCGTGCAGATGGAACTCGGCACTCTCCTCCCCCGTGAAAGATTGGCCCTCGGCGAACAACAAGCAATAGCCGTCATCGCCGTGCGCAAAGTGACCGTAATAGGCGTATCGGGCCTGGGGCGAATCGGGCAAAACTCGAAAAACTTGCCCCGCCAGGGCCCAGGCTCCCGGGCCAGACACCCGGACCAAAGCGACGGCCGCTCGGTCCCGCCCGGTGATGGGGGCGACAATGAGTTCCGCAAGTCCGTGAGCCACACGGCGGGCATACCTGAAACGGGACTACAATAGGGCATGAAGCAATCCTTGAAGGGCCCGGGAGGGGTTCTGAAGTCGTTTTCATTGCTGGCGGGCCTGGTGATCTTGGGCTTGGTGGGTTGCCAAAACGGCAGCGCGCCGGCCGCCGAGACCCCTGGAGGGACCAGCCCGACGGCGAACGCCCCCACGACTCCGAACGACGCGACTTCGCCTGCTACCGGCCCGGGTGGCTCGCCCGAAGCCAAGCCCAAGGACAGCAAGGACACCAAGGACGCCAACGCCAAGGGCGAAATCACCAAGTCCACGGGGCCGGAGTACCTTGGCTCTTGGCGGATCCAGGTGAGCGAGGACATGCGTGCCGCCGCCGAAGAGCAGCTCAAGAAGTCCGAGACGTCCTACCGCAACAGCGGCCTCAGTGATGAGGAAGTGAAGCAGAAGATAGACGAGGCCCGCAAGATGATTGGGAGCGTGCTGGATGGGACCCGGTTGCTATTGAGCCAGGATGCGACCTTCCGGCTGGACTCCGGGGGCTACGGGATTAGTGGTCGCTTTGCGGCCAGTGGGCCTCAGTTGACTCTTTATCCGGACCCGAGCACGGCCCCGAGCGGGGAAACGGCCGGCCTGACCCAATCAGGACCCATTGAATTGACCTACGACCCGGAGAAAAAGCAACTTCGAGGCCTGCAGGGCAATGCCCCCGTGATTTTTGAGCGTGCGCGATGAAGCCGATCCTGATTCCCGCCCTCTTCGCGCTGGTCATCGTAGGCTGCCAGCAGTCCTCGGCCCAGACCCAAGGCCAGGCCAATGTGCCGAAGCCATGGGACTCCTACGTTGGGTCCTACGAGATGATTCTGGACCCCGTGGAACTCCGCGACTTTAAGGAAAACAACCTGCCCATGCCCAAATTGGAGGTCAAACCGGACGGCACTTGGGTGCTGACCGTGCTTGACGAGCGCCAAACCGGGACGATGGAAGGGAAAGATGGGGCCCTAGTCCTGACCGTGGTCCGGGTGAATGAGGCCCCTCTCAAGAAGGACCCAGCGAGAAAGTCCTCGCTGGCCGTGGTGAACACTGAAAAGAAGGATTTGTTGATGTATGACGGCGTAAATGACGCCGAATACCGCTTCCGACGCCTGGCCGAGGATGCGGCGCCGACCCCCGAGAAGGACCAGGATTCGAACGAAACGTCCTCCGCGCCCTGAGCCGGTGGTCCCGTTTTTCCGACGTTTCTTTGGGATGCTTGACTCCAGGGGGTCGGGCTGGTATAACTCCTCTCTGCCGGTGGCCACGAGCCCCGGCGAAGTTGCCCCAAAGGGCGAGCATTTTGAAAGCTACATAGAGGTACGTAGACTGCGTAGTAAAGGCACCGAGCGCGTAAGCGTTTGCTAACGAGAGAAGGTGCGCGGCGAATGCCTAGGGACAAGTTGCCGACGAAGGACGCGTAAGCGGCGAAACGCTTCGGGGAGCAGCACAAATGCTTTGATCCGGAGATTTCCGAATGGGGAAACCCACCAAGGGTCATGCCTTGGTACCCACTCCTGAACACATAGGGGGTGTGGAGGGCACCGGGTGAACTGAAACATCTAAGTAGCACGTGGAAAAGAAATCGAAGAGACTCCGTCAGTAGCGGCGAGCGAACACGGACCAGCCTAAACCAACCGGCATGCCGGTTGGGGTTGTGGGGCCTCTAACTTAACCTCCCTGAGAGAGCCATTCGGTTCTTTCAGCGAGGTTGAGAAAAGGAGACTAGAGAGAGATAAAAGAACAGTTTGGAAAGACTGGCCGGAGAGGGTGACAGCCCCGTATTCTAAATCGAACTCAGCTTCAAGAGGTACCCGAGTAGCGCGGATCACGAGGAAATCCGCGTGAATCTGCCCGGACCACCGGGTAAGGCTAAGTACGACTTGTCACCGATAGTGCATCCAGTACCGTGAGGGAAAGGTGAAAAGAACC
>CAZVHE010000053.1:0-16325 GCA_964627705.1 uncultured Chthonomonas sp. | reverse complement strand
AGTCCGCGCTGTAGATGTTGGCAGCGACACCCATCTGCTTCGTGTTGTTGAGCAGGGCGGTGTTCTTGGCGGCTTCCTTCGCCTGGGCGAAGACCGGGAAGAGGATAGCGGCAAGGATCGCGATGATTGCGATCACGACGAGCAGTTCAATAAGCGTAAACGCCTTTCGAGTCATTTCGGATATTGCTCCTTAGATAATGGTTTGGCTAGCATTTCTGCCGGCCCCTCACTGAGTTCCCATCACTTCAAGTCTCACGAAATAAAGTGCCAAAAGCCCCAACGAGGTGCAACAAAGCTACCCGCAAGTCCTGGGCCTCTACTACGTCTATAAAGCAAGAATGGGTCTAAAGACCTAAAATTGTGGTCTCTGAACTAGCTAGGGAACTGTCGCCAATCGATCGTTGACGACGTAACAAAAAATCCCCCTTGCGTTTGCAAGGGGGCGGAGGGAAGGAAAGTTAGAGGAAAAGCTTAGCGGCCGCTGACGTCCTCGCTGCCGGTACGACCTTCGAAGGATTCGCCCGCGTGCGGCATCATCAGATCCTCTACGGCTGGGCCAGTGGTGCCTTCGTGGAAGACCACGTCCTCACCGCCCAGCCCCACATCTTTGCGCAAAGGGAATCCCACCCAGTCATCAGGAAGCATAAAGCGCTCGCCGACCAGCTCGTTGCCCTCAAAGACAATGCCGAAGAGGTCGGCGATTTCCTTCTCTGGGTATTCCGCACCGAGGTAGACGTGCTTAGCGGTCGGGATCGGTTCGCCCTCGTTGGTACCGACCTTCAGGAATAGGCGCTCGCCGTGCTCAACACTATAAAGGTTGTAAATCACTTCGAACCGCGTATCGAGGTCGCGGGCGTGCGACCATGTGAGATAGTCCACCCCCACGCACTCAGCGAAGTATTCGTAATTCAGATCGGGGTCGTCGCGGAGCAGGGTCAGAGCGTCCACAATGGCGTCGCGCTGCACGATGACGTAAGTGTCGCCGCGACTCTCCTTCACGGCAAGAACGGAGGTGCCAAGCGCCTCTTGCAAGCGCACGACGTCGAGGCGACGGTTGTCCACCACCGGGAACGGCATCTTAGAGTGTGCCCTCCGCGCCGGAAGTCGTCGGGGTTACCGGTCGCACCGGCACCGTGCCAAAGCTCGCGCCTTCGTACTTCTCTTCAGCGATGCTGGTGGCGTCATCCCAGTCCACCGCCCCGACCTTGAGGACGTAGGCGTCACCCAAGATCCACAGTGCCATATAGACAGCCACAACCGCCCCGGTGAAGAGCTTGAAATCAAGCGGTGCCGTCTTGAAAACGGTGAGCCAGCTCCATAAAAAGACCACTTCGATATCGAACAGTACGAAGAGGATGGCCACCAGATAGAACTTGATGGGGAAGCGCTGGAGCGCGTCGCCGAGGGGAGCGACGCCGCACTCATAAGGCGACTCCTTAAAGCTACTCACTTTCTTGGGGCCGAGCACCCAAGAAAGGGTCACCATGGCGGCACAAAGGAATGCCGCAATCGCGACCAAGAAGACCACCGGCAAGTAATCGCCCATATGCCCTTCAAAGTTACCCGAGTCCAACCGAGGCCCGCAGTAAACTTGGCCGAATGGGGCGGAAGTGGGTCACACGATAACCGAGCAATTGCTGGACCGGGGCGACCTGACGGCGCAGCAAGCGGGCGATGCGGTTCGCTATTTGCTGGACCCCAGCACGGGCGACATTGGCCGAGCGGCCATGCTCTCGGCTTGGCGGAGCAAAGGTTATACGGGCGAGGAGTTGGCCGGAGGTGTGGAGGCCGTGCTGGAGCGCAGTGTCCGCGTGGACCTGGCTACGCCTAACCTGGTGGACACCTGCGGCACGGGGGGTGGCCCCGCGGGCCTGAACCTCAGTACGGGCGCAGCCATTTTGGCAGCGGCGGCGGGCGCCAAGGTGGCCAAGCACGGCAATCGGAGCGTGAGCAGCACCTGTGGGAGCGCAGACGTGCTGGAAGCCTGGGGGGTGCGCCTGGATGCTGACGAGGCCCTCATGCGCCGCCAAATGCAGGTGGCGGGCGTGACGTTTCTCTTTGCCCCGCACCATCATCCGGCGTTTAAGGCGGTGGGGCCGGTGCGCAAGGAACTGGGGTTCCGCACGATTTTCAACCTCATGGGGCCGCTGAGTAACCCGGCGGGGGCACCCTACCGGCTGGTGGGGGTCTACGACGAGGCGTTTCTGAAGCCGATGGCGCAGGCGCTCATTCACTTGGGGGTGGAGCGCGCGGCGGTGGTGCATGCGGCGGACGGGATGGATGAGGTGTCGCCCACGAGTGCGACGGCGTACATGTGGGTGGAGGGCGGCACCGTGCGGAGCGGGCAATGGACCCCGGCCGACTTTGGGATGTCGCCGTTGGACCCTGCGGTTTATGGGCCGGCGGATTCGGTGGCCGAAGCCAGCCAGCGCCTGCGAGACGCTTTGGGCGGTGCCGTGGCCGGGGCGGCCCTGGTGCCGAACGCGGCCGTGACCCTGGTACTCGCCGGCGTGGCTCGGGATCTAGCGGAAGGGGCGGAGATGGCGCGCGGTGCGCTAAGTGATGGCACCGCTGTTGCGACGCTTGAGAACCTGGTGGCCACCCAATGAACTTGTTGGATCAAATCCTCGCCGAAAAGCGCGAGAATCTGGCTGAACGCATGGCGGCTCGGCCCCTCAATGAAGTGCGAGCGATGATCCGCGATGCGGATGCGCCGCGCGGGTTTCACCGGGCCTTGGTGGAGGCCACCGCGCCGGTCTCGCTAATTGCCGAAGTGAAACCGGGGAGCCCGACCCGGGCTGTGATTCGGCCGAACCTCGACCCGGTGGCGGTGGCGCAGGCCTATGAGCAGGCGGGTGCGCACTGCCTGAGCGTGCTGACCGACGTCAAGCACTTTGGGGGCAGCGAAGCCAACCTGCGGGCGGCACGGGCGGCCGTGTCGCTGCCGGTACTGAGAAAGGATTTCGTGGTGGATGCCTACGACGTGGAAGAAGCCCGCGCCATGGGCGCCGATGCGGTGCTCCTGATCGTGAATGGACTGAGCGATGGCGCACTCCGGGAGTACCGGGAACTGGCGGAATCCTTGGGCATGGATGCGCTGGTGGAGGTGCACAGCCCGAGCGAGGCGGAGCGGGCGGTGGCCTCGGGGGCCAAGCTCATCGGGGTGAATAACCGAGATTTGGAATCATTCCAGACGTCGGTCGAAGTCGGCCTGGCGGTGCTACCGGGGTTGCTGGGCAAAGCGACGCTGGTTAGCGAAAGCGCGCTGACGAACCATGAGGATGTGAGCCGAGTGGCGGCGGCGGGCGCACGGGCCGTACTGATAGGTACAGCCTTTTGCGAGAGTCCCGACATCGAAGCTCGCGTGCGCGAGGTTATGGGTTGGCCACGCTCGTAAAGTTCTGCGGGTTTACCCGGCCCGCCGACATGGAGTGGGCGCTGGCGAATGGAGTTGATGCCGTGGGGGTGGTGGTGGAGCCCTCGAGCCCGCGTTTCCAAGGTCCGGACGCTGAGATTTGGTCGGTTTTCCGCTCAGCAACCGCCCAGCGGGTGTTGGTCTTCGGCCACTTCGCGCCGGAGCGCATGGCCGACTGCGATGTGGTGCAAGCGGTGGATATCCCGCGCCACACGGTGGCGGCCGAACGATGGTGGACGGTACGCCCCGGCACGCTACCCCTGGATTGGATAACGACGGCCCAAGGGGTTGATCGAATTCTGGTAGACGCCCTCGCCCCCGGAGCCTACGGCGGCACCGGCCATCGCGTAGACCCCGAAGAATTCTTAGTCGTGCGCGCCCAGTCGCCGGTGCCGTGCATCCTGGCGGGGGGGCTTACCCCGGAGAACATTTACGATGTGGTGCGAATCTTGCGTCCCGTGATGGTCGACCTCGCCAGTGGCATCGAATTTGAACCCGGAAAGAAGGACCCCGCAAAAATGCAGGCATTTTTAGATGCCGTGCGGGCCGCCGACCGGGCACGAAACGACGACGAACATTGTTGAGGACATTGGTAAGTCCCCCGGTGGGAGGGGCCGAACGCACCCGGTGCAGACTCGGCTATAATCCCGCCCGGACCCTTAGCGGAGGCATGATTCTCTTTTGAGCTTAGCGATCGAAACGATTGATCTGGTGAAGACCTACAAACACCGGGGTGGTGCATCCAACACCGTGGTGGATAACCTGAACCTTCAGGTTGAGTCAGGCGAGATTTTTGGCTTCTTGGGCCCCAACGGTGCCGGGAAGACGACCACCATCAAGATGCTGCTCGGCATCATCGGTCAGACCTCCGGGGTGGCCAACGTGCTGGGGCGCGAAGCGGGTGACATCGAGATCCACAAGCGCATTAGCTACCTGCCCGAGAAGCCGTACTACTACGAGTACATGAGCGGCCTCGAGCTGGTGATTTTCTACGCCTCGCTCTTCGGGATTCGGGACAACGACCGTTGCAAGGAACTCCTCCGCCGCGTGAACCTGGCCAACGACATGAACCGCCCGCTCAGCACCTATTCCAAGGGGATGCAGCAGCGAGTGGGTCTGGCGCAGAGCCTGATCAACAACCCGGAGTTGTTGTTCTTGGACGAGCCGACAGGTGGCCTGGACCCGATTGCCCACATCGAAATTCGCGACCTCATCCTGCAGTTCCGCGAAGAAGGGAAAACGGTGTTCATCTCCTCGCACGAGTTGAGTGACGTCGAACGCATTTGCGACCGCGTGGCGATTATCAACAAGGGTCAGCTGGTGGCCCAAGGCCGCCTCACCGACTTGCTGGCCGGGGGCCGGGTGGAAGTGACCGCCGAAGACGTGAGCGATGCTGTGAGCAATAGTCTCCGCCATGAGAACCGCATCGTGAGTTTTAAGGACGGCCGCTTGATTCTGGACGCGCCGGACTCGGACGACCTGAACGGCATGATTGACGCCCTCCGCAACGGGGGCGCCAAGGTCGTGAGCGTGATTCCGCGCCGCAAGCGACTGGAAGACCTCTTTATCGAAGCTGTGGCCGAAGACGACACCGCCAAGGGTCGCCAGCGCGGCCGCATGACCGACGGAAACTCGGACGGCACCAAGTCCGCCGAAGTTGAAGAAGTGAAGACCGGAGAAGGTGAATCCTCGTGAACGCAGTTCTTTCCATTGCTCGAACCACGCTCGGTGAAGCCATTCGCCGCCGCGTTCTGCTCGTTATCCTGCTGATTGCGTTGCTACTCTTGGTCATTGCACCGGGGATGAACGGTCTCACGGCCCGCCAGTCACAGACGGTGTTGCTCTCGCTTATCCTGGGGGTGCTACAGCTCTCCAGCGCGGTCATCGCCATCGTTCTCACGGTCTACATGATCCCGAACGAGGTGGAGCGCCGCACCATCTACACCATCTTAAGCAAGCCGGTTTTGCGCTGGCAGTTCCTGCTGGGCAAGTACCTCGGCGCGATCTCGGCTCTCGGCCTGATGATCATGCTGATGACGGGCACGATGATTGCGGTCTTTGCCGCCTTCCAAGGCCCGAACGTCGAAACGCTGGCCAGCCTGGCACGGGTGGCCATGATGTACTTTGTGCAGATGTGCTTGCTGGCCGCCGTGGCGATCTTTTTCTCCACGTTCGTACAGCCGGTGGTCAACTTCTTCCTCAGCGGGGGCGTGTACCTAGTGGGGACGGTGTTTGGTTCGCTTTTCACGACGATTGCCGAAAGCCAGCAGCTTCCGCAAGTCGTGCGCGTGGCCGCTCAGATCGTCATGTTGATCGTGCCGAACTTCGGTCAGTACAACGTGCAGAACTCGGTCATCAACTCCGGGGCGCAGATTGTGGGTGAAGGGATTTATTACACCAACCTGGCCGTGTACGGCTTGGTTTACATCTCCATTCTGCTACTGGGCGCGATGCTCGTGTTCGACCGCCGAGAGGTTTAACGCATGAAGTGGATTCGTCACGGCAAACTGGTGAAGGCGCCGGTCTACGGGCTGATGCTGGTGTTGCTGCTCATCGGCAGCTTTGTTCAAATGGGCCAGACGTATCCGTTTTGGCGCAAGAACTACATGCCCAAGGTGACGGACCTCGGTCAGCTGACGGGTGAGCAACTGTTGTTCGCATTCGCTGGGTTCCGCGAAATGATCGCCGGGATTCTGTGGGTGCGCGCCGACTCGTTCTTCGATAACGGCGATTACGACTCGATCCTGCCCATCATTCGCCTCGTCACCTACTTGGACCCCAAGCAGATTGACGTCTACGCCACCGGGATGTGGCATATCGCCTATAACTTCACGGACCAGGAAAACCGCGCCGACCGCCGGAACATCCCCATCGCCGTGGCGTTTGGCGAAGAAGGCGCCCGCAACAACGACTACACCTACGAGCTGTTCTACGAAACGGGCTGGCTGTGGTACCACCGTATCCAAGACAATTTCCCGATGGCCGTGACCTGGTTTGAGCAAGCCGCCGAGCGCAAGGACATCTTGCCCGCGCGCCACAACTTGCTCGCCCACGCCAAGCTCCGCGCTGGCGACTACAAGGGCGCGCTGAAGACGTGGTACGAACTCTTGGAAGCCGCCGAAAAGGAGATGGAGCGCAACAAGAGCCAGCGCAGCAACTACGCGCAACGCGACACGGTGGAAGGCAACCTGGACAACCTCCTCATCCGCTTGACTCAGCGTGGCTACTTTGCCCGTGAGAACGGCTGGTACGACCAGGGCAACTACGACACCAAGCCGCCGTTTGACGTGCGGTTCAGCGCCAGCGTGACCGTGACTGAGAGCCGCGTGATGCTGGTGGAAGGGACGTGGAATGTGTTCCCGGTGGGGACGCGCGTTCGCATGATCCTGCGCGATGCCGACTACCCGAACGCAGGGGCCGCGGGCCTAGATTGGGAAGGTGGCGACGCCAACAATTTCAGCGCTCCGACGGGCCTGACCTACGTGCAGGACGAGCTCTTTGTCCGTAATCGTCGTTTTCGCAAGACGATCGACTTGAGCCGCGACCCCACGATCTACCCGTTCGTGAAGGACAAGTACATCCTTGAGTTCTTCTACACGCCGCGCGTGGCGCCGGAACACATCAAGGACAAGTTTGGCTACAACGGCGAAGGGATGACCGACTCGAACTTTCTCAATACGGAGATCCGAGAAGGGCAGCGCGTGATCTACTGGAAGACCGAAGTGACGCGGGACCAGATCCTACGACGTGGCGAGTACGGCATGGAAGGCATCATCCCGGTGTTCAAGACGCCGAACTACGTGGCGCCGCGCGTCCGCAACCCAGAGGATGACCTCGTAAGCCCAGGCACCCGACGGGTGGAAGGCTAACCCCGGTTGGCCCAAACCGAGTAAAACAAAGAGCGAAGAGACGCCCGAATTCCGGCCGTCAGCCCCCAGGTTGATGGCCGGGAACTGCGCGACGAACGGACGACGAACTCCGCCAGGGCCGGAAGGCAGCAACGGTAAGACGAACCATCGGGTGACGCACCCTTCCCGGCGTCTCTTCGCCATTACTATTGCCCGTGTCTTACACCGCCCTTTACCGCAAGTATCGTAGCCAGACCTTTGATGATCTGGTGGGGCAAGAGCACATCATCCGTACCCTGCGGCAGGCAGTGGACCAGGGCAAGATCAGCCACGCTTACCTTTTCACCGGTCCCCGGGGGACGGGCAAAACCAGCACCGCCCGCCTGCTGGCCAAAGCGCTGAACTGCACCGACGGGCCGATGAGCAACCCGCCCGAAGACGACCCGATTTGCATCGAGATTGCCCAGGGGAGTTGCATGGACGTGATCGAGCTGGACGCCGCGAGCGAGAGCGGGGTGGACAACATCCGGCGCGCGGTGGTGGATGCCAGTAGCTATCAGCCTGCCTACTGCCGCTACAAGATTTTCATCATTGACGAAGTCCACGACCTCTCGGCCAGCGCGTTTGACGCCTTGCTGAAGACCATCGAGGAACCCCCTCCGCACGTGGTGTTCATCCTGGCCACCACCGAGCTGCAGAAAGTGCCGCCCACCATTCGGTCGCGGTGTCAGAGATACGAATTTCACCGGGGCTCGCTCGAGAACCTCGTGGGGCGGCTGCAGTTCGTGGCCGAATCCGAGGGCATGGAGATTGAACCGGCCGCCCTCACGGCGCTGGCCCGGATGGCGGACGGCGGGTACCGCGATGCACTGACCCTGCTGGAACAAGCGATCTTGACGGCCGAGGGGCCAATCACGCTGAACCAGGTTTACGAGCAACTCGGCTTGATCGCGGCGGACGAAGTGGACCGACTGCTCGAAGCCCTGATGGCCAAGGACATTGCCGAAATCCACGCCAAGTTGGATGAAGTTTTCCGGCGGGGCCGAGATGCCGAAGCCATTGTGGAGAGCCTCACTTACCGCCTGGCGGATCTCACTCGCACACTCTTCGGCGTGGAAAGCAAGGGCGGCAAAGATGTGACCCAAGAGGCCGCCGCGGACGCCATGGCGCGGCGCTTAGGGATGGACCGCATCCTGTTCTACCGGGCCGCCATGGCCCATTTTTTGGCGACGGTGGGGCACGTGACGTTGCCTCGGCATTGGATTGAATCGGAAATGGTGCGGCTGGCGATGAGTCCGGTGCCGAGTGCGGCTACGTCTCGCCACCCGGCGGAGCCGGAAGCCGAGCCCCGGCGAGAACGCCCGGCGGCCCTGCGCCAGGAATCTAAACCAGTTCGCACAGTCGAACCCGAGGTGAAGGAGCCCGAGGTCAAAGCCGCTGTGGTGCCCCCCCGAGAGGCCCCCGCTCAGGCACCAGAGACCAAGCCGCTCACCTCCCAGACGGAAGTAGTCCTGGCACCGGAAGCCGAGTCGGAAGCCTCTTCAACTGCGACTGGGCGTACCCTGGAGCAAGCCCAAGAGATTTGGCGACGGGTGGTGGCCCACTGGAGCGAAAGGAACGAAAAGGCGCGGGCGTGGCTGGCCGGCACCGAACTCGTTCGCATCAACGGCAACGAGTGGACGGTGGAGTTCCCGTTGCGCATCACACTGCAGCGCTTCCAAGAGAAGCCCAAGGCCGTGGCCGCCGTAGAAGAAACCGCGCGGGAATGGGCCAAGAGTGTGATCATGTTCCAATACGAATCCCGAGCGGACGGAGGACCGGAAGCCGACGTCGCTCCCATCGTGCCGACCAGGGCGGTAGAATCGGTGTTCGAAGGTGACCAGCTGGTCGAAGAGATTCAGCGGGAATTCGGCAGATCAGAATCATGAAACTTCCTAAGGGATTTGGCGGCCAAGGCATGGGCGACATGATGGCGAACATGCGCGGGGCCATGGAACGTGCGCAGAAGCTTGAAGACGAACTGGGCCACGAGCGGATTGATGTCCGCAACAGTGGCGTGGAGGCCGTGTTTGACGGTCGCGGCGAACTCGTGGACCTCAAGATTGACAAGGCCTTGGTGGACCCGGATGACGTGGAAGGCCTGTGCGCCGCCATCACCGCCACCATGCGCATGGGCTTTGAAAAGGCCGTGGAAGTGCGCGATGCCCGCGTGAAGGACATCATGGGCAACGTGCCCAACATTCCGGGCCTCGGCCTCTAAGCGGACCGGATGGGATTCGCTCGCCCCCTGGCGGAACTGATTGCGCAATTTGAGCGCTTGCCAGGGGTTGGGCCGAAGTCAGCGCAACGGTTGGCGTTTCATGTTTTGCGCATGCCTCTGGAGGATGTGCGCCGCTTTAGCCATGCCCTTACGTTGGCGCGCGAGTCACTGGGCGTGTGCAGCATTTGCCAGAACATTGCCGAGGGCGAGACGTGTGAGATTTGCCGCGATGGCCGGCGCGACCCCCACCTCATCTGCGTGGTGAGTGAGGCCCGCGACATCATGGCCATGGAGCGCATTGCCGAGTACAAGGGCGTTTACCACGTGCTTCACGGTCTGCTAAACCCCTTGAACGGGGTGGGGCCGGAGCAACTTCGCATCCGAGAACTACTGGCGCGTATGAGCGGCGGCGTGCAAGAGGTGATCCTGGCCACCAACCCGACGGTGGAAGGGGACGCGACCGCGCTTTATTTGGCCAAGCTCATCAAGCCGCTAGGTATCCGCGTGACGCGGCTAGCGCATGGCATGCCCATCGGGGGCGAGCTGGACTATGCCGATACGGCAACCCTGTTGAGCGCGCTGGAGTACCGGAGGGAACTATGAGGATCTTGATTGTGGGGGGCGGCGGGCGTGAGCACGCCTTGGCCTGGCGGCTCACGCAAGAGGGCCACGCGATTGCCGGCGCGCCGGGGAACCCCGGGGTTGGCCAACTGGGACCGTTGTTTGACAACGTGAGCGATGCTTTGCGGGGTTTTGAACCCGAGTTGGTCGTGATCGGCCCGGAAGATCCGCTGATTGGCGGGATGGCCGATGAACTTCGGCAGCGGGGCATTCCTACCTTCGGCCCCGGGGGCATGGGAGCTCGCCTGGAAGCCAGCAAGGCCTGGAGCAAGAAGATGATGGAGGAAGCCGGGGTGCCCACGGCCGCCGCCACCATCCACACCGATTACCAGGAGGCTTGCGAAGAGGTTGCCCGGCGGTTTGCGAGCGGGCGGCACGTGGCCATCAAAGCCAGCGGGGCGGCCCTGGGCAAAGGGGTGATTTTGTGCCGAGACGAACTGCACGCGCGCCACGCTCTGAGCCGGATGCTGCTGGATGAGGAGTTCGGGGATGCCGGACGCCTGGTGGTGGTCGAAGATTTTCTGGAAGGGCGCGAGTTCTCGATCCTGACGGTGGTGAGCGAGCAAGGCTTACTCAGTCTGCCGGTGGCGCAGGATTACAAGCGGGTGGGCGATGGCGACACGGGCGAAAACACGGGCGGCATGGGCACCTATTCGCCAGTGCCGTGGGTGACGACGGCGATGGTGGAGGAGACCGAAGCGCGCATTGTTCGCCCCATCGTGGACCACCTCCGGGCCCAAGGCGTGCCGTATTCGGGCGTGTTGTTCAGCGGAGTCATGGTGGTGGACGGCTCTCCTTACTGTCTGGAATACAACGTGCGACTCGGTGGCCCCGCAACCCAGAGCGTAATGCGCCGGGTAGAGGGCGTAGGCGACCTGCTATGGGCTGCCGCGCAAGGGGAGGCCCTGCCTCCGGTGCGGGTCACCGAGCCCGCCGCCGTGACGGTGGTGGCAGCCAGCGCGGGCTATCCGGCTACCAGCCAAAAGGGCGTGCCTATCACGCTGGGCGAGATGCCCGAGGGCGTGGTGGTTTTCCACGCCGGTACGGCGATGCAAGACGGACAACTGGTGACCAATGGGGGCCGCGTACTGGCCGTGAGTGCCGTCGCCGACGACCTGGAGCAAGCCCGCGCTCGCGCCTACGCCGGCATGGACCAGGTGGCCTTTGCGGGTAAGCACTTCCGCTCCGATATCGGTCATTGAGGCGGGTAGCCTCCCGGCGTGATTGAACGCTACTGCACGCCCGGCATGACGGCCATTTGGAGTCGCCAAGCCAAGACCCAACGCTGGCTGGACGTGGAGATTGCCATTTGCGAGGGGTGGCACCGTGCCGGAGTGATCCCGGCGGAAGACCTGAAGGTGATCAAGGAGCGTTCGAAGTTCGATCTTGATCGATGTGATGAGATCGAAGAAGTCACCCGCCACGACCTGATGGCCTTTGTGCGCAACGTGAGCGAGAACGTGAGCGGTGTGCCCGCGATTGGCGAGGGCAGCGAGGGCGACGGCACCCCCAACCCGGCGCGGTGGATTCACTTCGGGGTGACCAGCTATGACGTGATTGACACCGCCCTCGGCATGATGATGCGCGACAGCCTGGATGTCCTGCGCACCTCCGTAGAGACTCTCTGCGGCACCATCATTGCGCTGCACAAAGAGCATGGTCACCACCCCTGCATTGGGCGCACGCACGGCATCCACGCCGAGCCCATCACCTTTGGCCACAAGTGCGAAGGCTGGCGCAACGAACTTGAGCGAAGCCTGAAGCGCATCGCCCAGGCTCGCGAGGAGATCGCGGTGGGCAAGGTGAGCGGGGCGGTGGGCATCCGCGCCCATGTGACGCCGGAACTTGAGGCCTCGATCTGCGAAAGCCTGGGCTTGAGGGCCGACCCGAGTTCGACCCAGATCATCGCCCGCGACCGTCACGCCCACGTACTGAGTGTGCTAGCTACCCTGGCGGGGTCTCTGGAGCGAATCGCTACCGAACTCCGCAACCTGCAACGCACCGAAATCCTGGAAGTGCAAGAGGCCTTTGCCAAGGGGCAAACCGGCAGCAGTGCCATGCCCCACAAGCGTAACCCGTGGAACAGCGAAACCGTGTGCGGGCTGGCTCGCCTGGTGCGCGCCAACGCCCACGCGATGCAAGAAAGCGTGATGACGTGGCACGAGCGCGACCTGACCAACAGCAGCCTGGAGCGGATTGTGTTCCCCGATACCTTCCAACTCACCGACTTTATGGTCCACCGGCTCAACCGCATCTTGGCGGGGTTGGTGGTGATGCCGGAGAACATGATGCGCAACCTCCGTCAGATGGGCGATCTCGTCTTTAGCGAGCACGTGATGGTGGCGCTGATTCAATCGGGTATGAGCCGCGAAGCTGCCTACAAAGTGGCGCAGCGCAATGCTGCCCGGGCGTGGGATGGCCAAGACTTCCGCACCTGCGTGGCGGAGGACCCCGATGTTAAGGCGCGGTTAAGCTCGGAACAGATTGAAGAAATTTTCGATTTGGAGCATCATTTGCGACACGCTCCAGCCCCCCCGGTCGTCAGAGATTGAGAAGACCGAACGCGACGCAATTTTTGCCCGCTTGGCCTTTGAGAAGGAGAGATGAAGCGAGCAGGGATGGCGATCGTTTTGGGCCTGGGAGTGGGGGTGGCGCATGGCATGCCACTCTCGGCGTTGGTTTGGGCATGGGAGGTCGGGCCGAAGTTCAAGGCCGCTCCCGTCGAGCGTCCCCCCGCCACGACGAGAACCGCGCCCAAAGTTTACGGTGAGGGCGAACGAGACCCGAAACTGGTGGACTGGGAGATTCCGAAGCGGTTCCAGGGCAAAACCATCTCGAAACGAGCCCCCTTCACGGACAAGGTTATTGCCTTGACCTTTGACGATGGGCCGGACCCGAAACTGACCCCCATTGTGCTAGACGCCTTGAAGAAGCACAACATGAAGGCCACCTTCTTTGTGTTGGGTTGGCGGGCCACGCGCTACCCGCACCTCGTCAAGCGCATTTTTGATGAGGGGCACACGGTGGCCAATCACACCTATAACCATCCGGCCAAACCCTCGGAGGCGGCGGGATTGAATGAGATCCTGAAGACTCAAGAGGCAATCAAGAAAGCGTGTGGCAAATACCCCACCATGTTTCGGCCTCCCTACGGCATTCGCGAAAGTTGGACGGCTAAGCTGGCCCGCCACCGCCTGATGCCCAGCGTCATCTGGGTGATGTCGAGCGGGGACACGGCCGTGGACGATTCGTACAAGGTCTACCGGAACGTGGTGTTTACGCCGCGCCCCGGCGACGTGGTGCTGCTGCACGATATCCAGCCGGACACCGCCCAGGCCATTGGCCGCATCACCGATGAGTTGGCAGCGGGTGGCTGGCAGTCCATCACGCTGGATGACTACTTCCGGCGGTGGGACGAGATCGCCACGCAGCAAGAGTCGCAACCTGCGCGCTAAGCCAGTCGTCAATATATGCGTATGCGGTGCTTGCTCGCGGTCTTGGCCATAGGGGTTGTGGCTCCCGGATATGCGCTCGATTTTTACAGCCGAGGCGCGCGCCTTCCAGCCTTGGTTCAAAAGATGGAAGCGGAGACGGGCAAGAAGCTGCGCGTGAGCCCCGAACTCGAGAATGACGTTCTCTACGTGAACGTGAAGGGGGTGGAGGTCGAGGCGCTGATGGAGCTGATTGCCAAGTCGGCGGACGCCAAGTGGCGACTCTCGGGCGAGACGATGACGCTGGAGCCGGACTCGGCCCGCCGCAAGCGACTAGCCAATGAACAGCTGGAAGCCGACCGCCGCGAGCATATCGAAGCCGTTGAAAAAAGTCTCCGGCAGGACATCGAGGACGAGACCACCAACGAACTGCTGAAGCTCTTGCGTGCGCTCCCCAAGTCGGCCTTTGGGCAGAACTACCCCAACCGCCTCGTTTTTAGTAGCAACCCCACCCGGGCGCAATACGCCTTGCGCGGACAGGCCGCTGGCCTGGTGGACGCCATGGTGAAGCAGCAGAACATGATGGCCGAAGCCAGCCAAGAAGGCCAAGGCGAAATGGACATGATGATGGGCTTCTTCGGTTCGGCCATGGAAGCCTTGGGCATCAAGCGGGAGGATTTCGTGCCGCAACCGGTTCGCACCCGCCCGGCCAAGCTCTTGATCGTCATGAGCCCGAGCGTCGGCAGTTGGGCGTCGTTCCGCAACTCGATTGAAGCCCGACTGTTTGATGAGAATGGGGCCCAGATTGCGACGGCGAGTTTGGACCTGCGCCGGGGAGAAGACTCCTACCGGGTCGTGCCGATGGATGAGGACGAGGAGGGGGCCGCCGGAGAAGAGGGGGCCGCGCCTCCGCCCGAAGATAAGAGCCCGGTGATTGAATACCGCGAGGAAAGCAAGAAGATTCTCACTCTGCAAGTGGACTTCTCGGCGGCTTCGTTCTCCACGAACCGGGTGATCCCGGAGGAACTGAAGCAGTGGGTGTATAACCCCTACACCTACGAGCCGCTGAGCTTCATGGCCTCGGACGCCTGGGATGCCTGGGCCAAGCACCACAACAAGAATGTGGTGGCCTACCTGGACGACAACCAGGCCTGGATGCCGCCCTTCTTTGAGGCCGCACCGCGCACTTTGGACCAGTTCCAGGCCACTCTGGATGAGAACTACACGCTGACGGAAGAAGGCGGAGTCACCCTTTTCGCGCCCAAGAATCCCACCGAAACCCGGTTCAACCGGATGAATCGGGCGGCCATCCAGGGGTTCATCAATAGCTCAAATGCCAATGGTGGCGTGCCGGATTTGAATTCCTGGGCGGCTTACATCGATTCCAAGCCCATTGGAGCCGAACCGCAAGGCATGCCGATGTTCTACGAGCAGTGGGCAGGCACGGATGGCCTGATTGCCAGCCAGATGCCGGGGCACGAGTTCAGCATGCGGCTGTGGAATCGCCTTTCGGCGAACCACCGGGCCAGCATCCTGCAGGGGCAGGATCTTCCGATCCGCAACCTCGGGCCATCCGCCACGGAGTTGCTGACGCACTACGTTTATAACGAACCGGACTCTTTGCAGCCCGTGCGCCCGCCGGTGACCGGACCGAATCGGTTCGTAGCCATGATGGCGTTCGGGATGAGCGGAGCCTTTGGGATGAAGCGTAACGCGTCCCTAGAACCCACCGAAATGTTTGCCACCGGCCTGCCGAACAACGGATTCATCCGGCCGTTCGTCACCTCCGACCTGCTGGTGGCACCGGTGACGCCGCAGGGCGAATCCATGCAGATGATCCGCGCCCTGGGCAGTGATGAACTGGCGTTGTTCGACTTGATCACGCAGACGCCAGGGTTCTCCGCGGGGAGTAGCGGCATGCCGCAGCTGAATCAGTTCCGCCTCGGCACGCGGCAGTTGGTGGACTTCCAGGTGATGCTGTCGCCGGAGTGCCAGCTTCCGGGGTCGCTGACGCTGATGAAGGTGGACCCGAAGGGTGAGATTTACACCCGCGCGAACTTCCCGCAGGCGTTGAAGGATCAAATCTCGAAGGCCGATGCGCAGTTGAAGGAATCAGGAATAGCGCGGTTCTTCCAGATGATGGGGGCCGAGGGCGCCTTTGGCGGGGGCGGCCAGGCTCGCCCCTAATCTATGTGCGCCCGTTTCACCCAATTTGGGATTCGCCAAATCCAGGAGAACTTCGGGCTCACCGCACCCCTGCCGGACCTCACCCCGCTCTATAACATTGCCCCCAATGCGGCGGTGCCGGTGGTGGTGCGCACCGCGGAGCAGGGCCGCCACCTGCGCCTGATGCGTTGGGGGCTGGTGCCGCCGTGGCAGGATGACCACACCACCGGCGTCCGCATGATCAACGCCCGCAGCGAGACGGTGGCGGAGAAGCCCTCATTCCGCACCGCCTACAAGCGCCGCCGATGCCTCGTCCCCACCGACGGCTTCTTCGAGTGGACTGGGGAGAAGGGCGACAAACAGCCCTGGTTCATCCGCAGTCGCAAGTACGCGGCCTTTGCCGGCATCTGGGAGATTTGGGAGCGCGCGGAGGGGTACCTGGAGACCTTCTCCATCCTCACCACCGCCGCCAATGGGGTGGTGGGAAAACTGCACGACCGAATGCCGGTGTGGATTTTCGAGCGCGATTTTGGGGCGTGGCTCGGCCCCGGTGACGCCAACCCCGCTCTGCTGGCCCCCGCCCC
>CAZVHE010000052.1:12635-16354 GCA_964627705.1 uncultured Chthonomonas sp. | reverse complement strand
CGGGCGAATGGCTGGAGACGATGTGGCTGTTCGATGTCTACGAAGGCGACCGACTGCCGGCGGGAACGCGGAGCCTCGCCATTGCCCTGCAACTGCGCAAGGGCGGCAACTTTACGGACGAGGAAGCGAACCAGGTGCGGGATCAGGTCGTGGCGGCGCTTGAAGGACTCGGGGCCCAATTGCGTTCATAATCGCCGAGCCCAGCCCCCCGGACACGGCGGCAAACGCTAGCGCCTGCAGGGCGGCGGGGAAGTGGTGGTAATGCGCGAAGTGTTTAAGCCACGCCATGGGGAGGAAGGCGAACATCGCGGCCAACCACCCGAAGGCGATGAGCCAGCGGTCGCGCGAGGCGCGCAACGCCCAGAAGCACCCCAGCAAGCCCAATCCCATGAGGAGGGCGCGCCACGGTTCGGGCATGACGAGGAGTTCGATGCCGGACTGGAGCGACGCCCATAGGCCATTGAACGGAGCATAGAACGGGGCGGCGTAATCCAGAATGCTGAGGGTGACGCCCGGACCAGTACGGAACTGCTGATCTTGATACCGGCTGACGGTGGAGGGCAAGACCGCGAGGCGGAGGGCGTAGTAGCCGCCGAGCACCACCCAGAATCCGGCGTGGACGCCCCAGTGCGGGCGGCGGGCGTCGCCCAGAGCAAACCAGATGGCGAGGCCCAGAAGGAGAGCGGGCACCATGATGGCCTGCTCGTAGCTGCCGAGAGCGAGGGCGAGGCCCGCATAGGCGAGCAGCAGCCAACCGAGTTGACGGCGACGGGGATGGATGACTTCTCCGGCGGTGCCGCGCGTAACGGTGAGGCTGAGCGGGCTGGGCGGGCGCGGAATGCGCGGGGCGGTAAGGCGTTCGTAGCGGGCGTAGGCGGCCAGCGAAACCAGCGCAAAGATGGCCATGGTGCTGGCAGTGCGCCCGGGGAGCCAGGCGACCATCGCGCCATAGAGCGGGAAGGCCGGCCCCGCCCACTGGGTGGCCAGGGTGGCGACGCAGGCGAGGGCAAAGCCGCCCGCCCGGCGGGTGGCCAGGCCAATGACCACGCCGGCTACAGCCAGGGCGAAAAGCGGCGCGCGGAGGACATCGGCGGCATTGAAGAGGTGCCACAGGCCGAAGGTGAACGAGCCCAGGGCCGCCATCCAGGGGCGGTTACTGAGTTCACGAATCAGCCAAAAGAGGGCAAACACGGTGGCGATGACCAGCAGGGCGTTGGTGGCCCCGTAGCCCGCCGCGTTGTTGCCGTACCAGTGGTTATCGAGCTCAAAAGTGAGCGTGGAGATGGGCCGGTAAAAGTGGTTTTCTAGCGGCCAATCGTGCGCGAACCAATAGAGCGGATCCCGCACTTCGCGGATGCGGCGGAGCAGGACCATGGTGTCCGTATCCTTGAGGAGCCCCGCGCCCGACGCCCGCTGCATCCAGATAAACCAGGAGACGAGAGCCGGGGCGACCAACCAGGGAGCCCACCGCTTCACGCCTCCTATGATATCCGCCCCCGCGAGGCTTAGCCGCCGAGATTGCCCAGCAGACCCTTGGCCATGGCGCCGAGGTCACCACCGCCGCCCAGGGCGCCCATCAGGCCGGAGATCATGTCATCCGCTTGGCCATTGGGGGTGGCCTTGTCCACCACCGCCGGCAGGACTTCGGCGGAGGCTTGCTTCACGTGGTCGGGGCTGAGGCCGAGTTGGCTGGCGGCGTTCTGGATAAAGTCGCTGCCCAGGGCTTGTTCGGCCTGGTCGCCGTTAATGGGTTGGTTGGCACCGGTGCCGATCCAGGATTGGAGTTGGTCACCGAGACCCGCTTGGCCGAGTTGGGCGATGAGGGCTTGGGGGTCGGCGCCGGACTTGCCTAAGTGCTGCATCAGCATTTGCACCAGCGGGGCGGCCTTGTCGCCCAGACCAGAAGCGCCGCCGACTTGCTTGAGAATGTCTTCAATCATGATGAACCTCCCCCTTATGATAGCGGCAGGAGAGGGAGGCGGGTGTGGATAACTAGGAAGAGCCCTGGATTTGACCGACGCAGTGCCGGCCAATGAGGAAGCAGATGATGGCGATGGCGATCATGGCCATATAGCCGGAATCGGGGCGGGCGCGGTTGGCGGCGTCAATCACCCACCCCACATTGCCGACCAGGAATTGCGCCGTGGGCTGGCTGCTGCTCCACAGCCCCATGTCTTTGCCCAGGGTTTCGGGGTCGGGGGCGACGTCAATCGCCATCGCCCATTCGGCGGCCAAGTAGCTACCGTAACCGATGCCGAAGATGGGCGCAAAGAGGAGCGCGTGGCCGATATCGCGCACCGCGGCAAAGGCCGCCAGGCACCCAATGACGATGAGCGCCGCCCCCCTCACCACCCGTTTGCGGCCCCATTTATCGATCCGACGCGCGGAAAGCACCGCGCCGATGGCCCCGAAAACAGCTATGAATAGGATGACAACCATCACAGATTCATTACCCGTAAACTTCGGTTGGCCAAACATGAACAAACGACCCTGCGCGTCTTGATTGTAAGTGGCTTCAAAGTAGAAGCGAAGGTAGTTTAAGATGAGGGTGAGGCCCGCAACTGCCAGAAATCGGGTGATCCATACCCAGCGAAAATCCGGGGATTTCCAGGGTTTCACCCAGCCTTCGGCAAAGGATTCGCGCGGTGCCGCAACCGTGGGGGGAGCGGGTTTGGTCTCCTTAATCGGGCGCATCACGGTCAGCGTGATCACGGCGCAGGTCACATTCACCAATCCGACCGCAAGATAGACAAAGCGGGGGTCTTTGAGAATGAGGCCGGTGACGGCCGAGAGGATCTGCGCGGAGAGCTGCAACTGCGACATGACCGAGCTGGCAAACCCGCGCCGGTCTTCGGGGACCACCGCCGGAATGACCCCGCCGTAGGGGCCGGTACCCACGTCATCGCTAATTTGGAGTAGCAAGTAGCCCACGATGAGCATGCCCAAAGTGGAGGCGTCGGCCATTATGGCCAGTCCCATCACGGTGAGGGCGCAGCCGGCGGCGATAAACGGCTTTCGGCGGCCTAAACGATCACTAAGATGCCCGAATAGAGCCGGGCCGATGATGGCCCACAGCGCGCCGATGGCAAACACCTGCCCCCAGGAGCTGTTCTCCGTGCCCGCCGGGACGATGGCTTTGACCTGCCCCGGGATGATGGAGGCGAGCAGGATGGACCACTTGAAGGTGGAGGCGAACCAGTAGGACGCAAGCCCCGCATTCCAGAACCAAGTGTCGCGGTACACCCCCGGGCGGGACATGGCCATAGTATGCCGGGTAACGTGCCCAACGCATGGACCGCACTCATCATTCGGATATCCGCATTGGCACGCTGGTGCCGCTGAAGGAGTCCGTCTCGTACATCCCGCAGATTCACGGCCACGGGTTCGAGTCGTATCAGCTCAACAGCTGGGCCGAGTTGCCGTTTACGAACTTTGATGAGCACGCGGCGCAGGTGCGGGACCTCATCGGTGATCAGGCGGTGATCAGTAGCCTGGGGATGTTCGGGAATCCGCTGACCAACGACACCACGCGGGAGGCCTTTGCCACCCTGTTGCGCAATGCCCGCAAATACGGGGCGGAGTTGGTGTGCGGCTTCACCGGCGCGCTGGAAGACCGACCGGTGGATGAGAACATGGACCGTTTCCGCGAAGTGTGGGGCGAACTGACCCGCATTGCGGAAGGGGAAGGGGTGCGAATTGCCTTTGAAAACTGCGACATG
>CAZVHE010000052.1:11588-12609 GCA_964627705.1 uncultured Chthonomonas sp. | reverse complement strand
CCCGAAGTGGAATATTGCCCACGCGCCCCGGGCCTGGCGGATGATGTTCGACGCGGTGCCGAGCGAGGCGATGGGGCTGGAATGGGAGCCGTGCCACCAAATGGTCTCGCTGGTGGACCCGCTGCCACAGCTGAACGAATGGGTGGGCAAGATCTTCCACCTGCACGGCAAGGACGCCCAGATTGACTGGAACAAGATCAAGCGGGATGGCATCCGGTGCGGCGAGTACATCGTCATCCATCGCACGCCGGGCTTTGGTGACACGAACTGGACGGACGTGATCTCCATCCTGCGCAAGCACGGCTGGCGGGGCAGCATTGACATTGAAGGGTGGCACGACCCGGTCTATCGAGATGATCTGGAGATGACCGGCCAAGTGCACGCGCTGAACTATCTCAAGGCATGCCGGGGCGGGGCGTTTGTGCCGAACCCCCACCGCGAAGAAGGCTGAGGCAAATGAAATACCCCCGGGGCTTGTTGGCCGCCGGGGGTTCTTTCTTGTCAAGGCCAGGGATTAGTCGATTACGTCGATCAACCGTTCGAACCAAGACCGCTTGCGCAGGTTGCCGTGTTCATCGCGGTAGTAGATGTCGTCATCGTAGTCCTTGTAGTGCCGGCCCTTTTTGTCGTACGGCCCGCCCTGGTTGTAGGGTTGCTGGTAGCGCGGGTCGTGTTGAGGTTGGGCCGGAGGCGGCGTGTAGGGCGCTTGGGGCTGAGCCTGCGGGCGCGGCTCCGGCATCGGCACCGGGTTGGGTTGCGCCGCCCTTTCGAGCAATGCTTCCTCCTCCCGGAACTTCGCGATGAGCTTTTCGAGCTCGCCGCGATCGAGCCAGATGCCACGGCACTGCGGGCAGTAGTCGATCTCAATCCCCATCCGCTCCGTAATGGCCAGATGGATTCCGCATCCTCGGGGGCAGGTCACGCGGCCGCTCCGTGATCCTTGTTGGCGGGCGGCTTCAGGATCGAAGCCACGATGCTGATCAGCAGGATGGAGCCAATGATCCCGAGCGACAGGCCGACG
>CAZVHE010000052.1:3679-11568 GCA_964627705.1 uncultured Chthonomonas sp. | reverse complement strand
GGGGTAGATGACCTTCTCCGGGTAGTGGTAGAGCATCTTGCCACCCACAGACACCAGGATGGCCGCGAGGCCATAGCTGAGGTAGTGGAAGAGTTGCATGAGGCCCGCCAGGGCGAAGAAGAGGGCGCGCAGACCGAGGATCGCGAACACGTTACTGGTGAGCACGATGAACGGATCCGCCGTGATGGCGAAAATGGCCGGGATGGAGTCCACAGCGAAGATGATGTCGGTGAATTCCACCGCCATGAGACAGACGAAGAGGGGCGTGGCCCACTTCTTTCCGTCGATCTTGACGAAGAACTTTTGACCATGGTAGTCGTCGGTCACCGGCATAAAGCGCCGGATGAGGCGGACCGCCGGGTTCTTGCCCGGGTCCATCTCCTTGTCCTTCATCACCACCATCTTGATTCCGGTGAAGATCAGGAACAGACCGAATATGATCATCGTCCAGAAGAACTTCTCGAGTAGGGCCGCGCCCGCCGCGATGAAGATCGTACGGAAGACCAAGGCTCCGATAATCCCCCAAAAGAGGACACGGTGCTGGTACATCGCCGGTACCTTGAAGTAGGTGAAGAGCAGCAGGAAGACAAAGATGTTGTCGACACTTAGCGCTTTCTCAATCAGGTAGCCGGCGAAGTACGCCTGCGTGGCCTGAGTGGCCGTGTAGGCGCTGTTCGGTTGAATGGTGGGCCAGTAGAAGTACAGAGCCGCACCGAATGCACACGCGATGCCAATCCAGATTGCACTCCAGGTGAGTGCTTCTTTCATTTTCACTTCATGTGCGTGACGGTGAAAGACGCCCAGGTCGAGGGCGAGAAAGCCGAGAATGAGCCCGAAAAACGAGCCCCAGATCCACAGTGGTATTCCGGAAAGTTCTTGCAACGAAGGTTCCTCAATCTGTATCTTCTCGTACAGATTCAGGAATCGTCGGCAAAGTCCTATGCAATTGGGACCCGGCGCGTAAATTTTGGGGCCTCAGCCCACCGGACTTACCCAGAAGCGCAGGCGCGCATGGCGGCCCGGATTTGCGGATACGCCCACAAAAAGCCGCGGGCGCGGGCCACTTCGGGGATGGCGCGTTGGCTTTGGGTCAGGAAATCGGGCGGCCAGTGCATGAGGTTGCACATGGCGCGCAGGGCGAACGCCGGGGCCGGGAGCGCGAAAGGCGCATTGACAGCGGCGCGCAGGGCGGCCATGAAATCGGCGTTGCGGTCCGCAGTGGGGGCGGAGGCGACGACCGGTCCGTTCAACTGATGATCGAGCGCAAAGAGGTACATGCGAGCGAGGTCTTCCACGTGGATCCACGCCTGCCAGAACTGGCCGTCCCCGAAGGGTCCCCCCGCGCCAAACTTGGCCGCGCGGGCCATGGGTGGGAAGGCGCCGCCGTCCGGGCCGAGCACCATGCTGGTGCGCAGGAGAGACACGGCGCAGGGTAGCTCGCCGGCCGCGCGGGTGGCTTCTTCCCAGGCGATGGCCAGCTCGGCGATCGGGCCGGTGCCGGGGGCCGAAGCTTCGCTGAGCGTGGCGTTGCCCCCATCCCCATAAATACCGATGCCGCTGGAATTGGCCCACGCGCGGGGCGGGTTCTTAGCGGCGGCGATTGCCTGGGCGATCACCGTGGTGGGTTTGACGCGGGAATCGTAGAGCTTTTGGATGTAGTTGCCGCGCCAGGGGCTGGCGATGCTGGCCCCGGAGAGGTTGATGACGCCATGCGCGCCTTCAAGGTGTTGTGCCCACTCGCCAAGGGTTTCGCCATCCCATTGGGCGTACCGGATGCCCTCACTCGCCGCCCGCGAACTGCGTGAAAGGATGACGACCTCGTGGCCTTGGCGTCGGGCTTGCTCGGTGATGTGCTTGCCGATGAACCCGGTGCCCCCAGCAATAACGATGTGTCCCATTCCTATCTCCTTGGCCTCCGCGCGGCCGCTCCTTGGTACTCTACGCGAGGAAACGCGTCGAATGCCCGAGTCCCAACCCTCCACGAAGCCCCCCGCCGCCTTTTTGCGGACCTTGCTGGGCATCGTGGGCGTGGCGGTTCTGATTCGCGTGGTGTGGCTGGTGCTGGTGCCGACCCAGCCGGTCACCGACTTCGATTGGTACTTCGAGCGAGCATGGGAGTGGCGCACCACCGGGCAATACGCGGTGGACGGGGTCGCCACGGCCTACTGGCCGGTGGGATACCCCGCTTTCTTGGCTTTGCTCTTTTGGCTGTTGCCCGCCACGGTGACCGTGGCGCGGCTGGCGAATGTGGCGCTGGTGGCGGTGGCCATTTTCTTGGCCGGGCAGCTCGCGTACCGGTGGAGTGGCCGGGAGCGCGTGGCGTACTTGGTGGCGGGGTTGCTGGCCATTCATCCGGCGTGGATTGGCTACAGCGGCATCCTGGCTAGCGAGCCGCTCTACGTAGCGCTGACCCTGGCGGGGTTGGCGGCGTGGGGTACTCCGCGTGCCGGGGCTTGGCTGGGCTTGGCGGTGCTGGTGCGGCCGCAGGCACTGCTGGTGCCGCTGTGGGCCTGGCTGACGGAACGTGAGCGGGTAACCCGGCCGCTGTGGTTGTTGGTGGGGTTGGTCTTGCTGCCTGCGGCAATGTGGACGGCACGGAATGCGGTGGTGTTGGGTTCGCCGGCGTTTGTGAGCACGAACGGGGGCGACAACTTGCTCATCAGCGCGATGGGCTCGGGGCGATACACCCCGCCCCAGCCGTTATTGCCCCAGGTGCCCCCGGTGCCCGAACCCCAACGAGACCGATCGGCGCGGCAAACGGCGGTGGGGATCATCAAGCGCGACCCCGGGGCCTGGCTGGCCAAGATTCCCGCCAAGCTCTATGAGACTTTCTTGAACGGGCGAGATGCGCCGTACTGGGCGTTTCAGTTCGAGAAAGGGAAGCTCGGCGACCCCGGGCGCACCGCGTACCGGTCGGGATTCCTGGCCTACCGCCAGGTGTGCGATGTCGCGCCGTACGTCATGTTGGGCTTGGCGGCCCTGGGGCTGGTTTGGGGGCGTGGCGAAAAGAAGGGCGCCGCCATCCAAATCTTGTGGATCGCGGCGCTGAGCGTTGTCTTCTTCGGGAATCCCCGCTTTGGGTTCCCAGCTCTTCCTTTCTTGAGCTACTTGGCGGCCTTGGCGCTTGATCGCCTTATTGGCGCTGCAAAGCGAGATCCGTGATGTAGACCTTCAGTACCGGGCCCTTGTCGCTGTCGAATTCCGGCCATTCGGCTTCTTCCAGCCAGGGGGCATGCCCCTTGCCGTGGCCACCGCCATGGTCGTCGGCGTGTTTATCCCCCTTTTCGGATTTCTCCTCGCCTTCTTTTTCTTCCTTTTCTTCCTTTTCTTCCTTTTCCTCCTCCTCTTCACCTTCGTGCGGATGGAGCAGGTGCATACGGTGGTTGAATTCGTAGGCCAATCGGCGGCGCAGAATCTGTTTGCCTTCGAGAGTCAGTACTTCGTCGGCGTTTTGGTCAGAAAGGACATCAATCACAACGTCCTGGAGGGGCGGAATGTACGCATCGGCGTGCCCCGCGTCAATCGTGGGGTCGAAATGGACCGCCACCTTGGCGCGCATGAAGGTCGCGCCGCTCTTTACGTTTACAGTGAACTCACCGAGTTCCGTGACGCCCCCAAGCTTGGGAGCTTCCTTCTTCGGCTTCTCTTTATCTCCGCTCTTGCCCTTGGCAAGGCCGAAGTAGCCCCCAGCGGCAATCACCACCACGAGGCCAATGATCATGGGCATCTTGCCCCCTTTCTTCTTTCCGCCTTCGGCTGCAGGTGCGTCTGACATCGCTCTCTCCCTGCTATAGTCGGCAAATTTGCGGGGTTCTTGAGGGCCGCCACTAGGCCGGGTTTGTACGAAAGGGGTTCACAAACCCGATTCATGGCCCTCACAATCGAAAAATGCCCACCCAAACGAAGTTTCCCTGGCACCAAATCGCAACCGAAGGGGTCGGCGCGGTGCTGGACACGATGAGCACGGCAGAGTCCATGCGCCTGGCCGAAGAATACGGCACCCACAACTACAAGCCGCTACCAGTGAACGTGGTGCGCGGCGAGGGGGCACGAGTGTGGGACAGCGAAGGGGTTGAGTACATCGACTGCATCGGGGCCTACAGCGCGGTGGCCCATGGTCACCTCTCCCCGGCGGTAGTGCGTGCGCTGCAAGAACAGCTGACCCGAGTCACGCTGGTGAGCCGGGCGTTTTTCTCGCCGGAGCTGGCGCTTTTCTTGCAGGCCTTGGCTGATTACACCGGCCTGGACATGAGCTGCCCCATGAACAGCGGGGCCGAGGCCAACGAAACCTGCATCAAGCTGGCCCGCAAGTGGGCCTACACCGTGAAGGGGGTGCCGAAGGACAAGGCCGAGATCATTGTGACCACGGACAACTTCCACGGTCGCACCACTACGATCGTGGGCTTTAGCAGCGAGGCCAAGTACAAGGAGATGTTCGGTCCGTTCGGTCCGGGCTTCGTGGAAGTGCCGTACGGTGATCTGGCGGCGCTCGAAGCCGCCATTACCCCCAATACCTGTGCCTTCCTGGCCGAACCCCTGCAGGCCGAGGGCGGCATTATCATCCCGCCCGACGGCTACATGGCGGGCGTGCGCCAACTGTGCGACAAGCACAACATGCTTCTAATCTGGGACGAAGTGCAGACCGGCTTCGGCCGCACGGGCCGCAAGTTTGGTTGGCGGTGGGAAGACGCCGAGCCGGACCTCATGGCCGTGGGCAAGCCGCTGGGCGGCGGGGTGCTGCCGGTGAGCGCGGCGGTGGGCAAGCGCCACGTGATGGAGATTCTGGAGCCGGGCGACCACGGTTCCACCTTTGGGGGGAACCCGCTGGCGGCGGCGGTCGGCATTGCGGCGCTGGCCGAAATGGAAGTGCACGACTACGCGGGCCGCTCCGAACGACTGGGACGCCGCCTGGCCGATGGATTCCGGGCGCTGAACTCGCCGCTGGTGAAGGAAGTGCGGGGTCGCGGTCTGCTGGTGGGTGTGGAAGTGCACAGTCACGTAGACAGTGCCGCTCTCACCAAGGCCCTGCTGGATGAGCGTATCGTGACGAAGGAGACGCGCAAGCGCACCTTCCGGTTTACGCCGCCCATCGTGACGGATGAAGCGACGATTGACGAAATCATCGCGCGGGTCGGGCGAGCCTTGGCGGCCGTGGCGGCCCACGCCTGAGGGGGTCCTAGTGAATCGGAACCGTTCTCACGAAATGAAACGTTACAATCACTGTATGCGCACGATTTCCAAAGTGGCGATGATTTCGGCGGCGGCTTTGACCCTTTCTGCGATGGGCATGGCGCAAGAGCGCGGCCAGCAGCATGTGGGTAAGCCCGTTCCGGCCTTCAGCATGAAGACCACAACCGGGGCCACGATTACCAGTCAGTCGCTGCGCGGCAAGGTTGTTCTGCTCGACTTCTGGGCGACCTGGTGCGGCCCGTGCAAGGCGGCCAGCCCGTTCATGCAGGACCTGCACAAGCGGTACTTTGATCGCGGCCTCCGCGTCATCGGGGCCAACGCGGGTGAGCGCACTCGGGGTGCCGAGCCGGCCAGGAAGTACGCTTCGGACCACGGCTACACCTACACCTTCACGGTGGAGAACGACGCTTACTTCAAGACGATCGGCACCGGCGGCTACCCGACGTTCGTTCTGATTGACAAGCAAGGCATTGTGCGCAACGTGTGGGTGGGCTACGCCGATTCGCGCAAGAGCACGATGGAAGACGCCATCAAGGCGCTCCTCTAAGCCTGAACGTCTCCTGGATCGAAGAACCCCTGTGCCGTATGGTGCAGGGGTTCTTTGCGTGGGGGTGCGGGCATTCTTGCCGCCCAAGAGGGACGGACCAGAAGGGAAGCGGGGCGAGCCAGGTAACCTGAACCACTGCCATGAGCACCTCGACGTCGGCGCTGACGGTCCAGCGCGAAGACCTCAACCCTTGCACGGTTCTCCTTACGATTTCGTGCCCGCCGGAACTTGTTCGCGCGGGTTTCCAACGCGCCTATAAGGACCTTGGGAAGCGCGTGCGCATCCCTGGCTTCCGCCCGGGCCACGCCCCCCAGCATTTGCTTCGCAATGCGATCCCGCGGGAGCAATTGCTGAACGCCGCCGCCGAAGTGGTGGTACGCGATGCCTATCAGCAAGCCCTGGCACAGGAAAAGCTGACCCCCGAAGGCAACGGCGCCGTGGAAATGGAGTCCTTTGACGAGGACAAGCACGAATGTAAGTTCAAGGCCAAGGTGCCGCTGCCCGCAATTGTGGAGTTGGCCGATTACAACGGCATTCCGCTCACCAAGAGCACGAAGGTGGTGACCGACGAGGACGTGGAACGCCATCTGGAAGAGCTGCGTGGCCGTTCCGGCAAGCGCGAGGCGGTGACGGACCGGGGGGTGCAGGAAGGCGATATGGTCGTAGTGAACCTGAAGCCGAAGACCGACACCGGCGAAGGCCGCACGATGATGGTGCAAGTGGGCCAATCCTTCAAGGACCTGGACAAGGCCCTGGTGGGCATGGAAGCCGAGCAGATGAAGTCGGTGAAGATCACGTTCCCCGATGACTACTCCACCAGCGCCTGGGCGGGCCAAAAGATGGACGTGGACGTGACGGTGCGCAGCGTGAGCAGCGTGCGCCTGCCCGAGCTGGACGACGCCTTTGCGAAGTCCATGAACGTGGACAATGTGGACGACCTGAAGGCGCGGGTGCGTGAGGCGCTCGAAAGGGCGCATGAAGATTCGGCGACCAAAGAATTAGACGAGCAAATCTTGCAATACTTGACTCAAGAAAGCAAGATTGAAGTGGCCGACAACACCTGGGAGCAGGTGCTGAACCGCCGCTTGCAGGACGTTCAGCAGGAGCTTCAGTCGCGCAAGTCGAACATTGAAGAGTACGTCAAAGCCAACGGCATGACGGTGGAAGAGTTCGTCGAGCGCCTGAAGGAAGAAGCCAAGATGCACGTCAAGCGCGCGGTGATTATCGAGCGCGTGTTCAAGGCCGAAAACCTGAAAATTACGGACCAGGAAGCCACCAAGCAATTCCTGCAAATCGCTATGGAGAATGGCGTGCCGGAGGATAAGATCGAAGCCTTTGCTCGCGAATACGGTAACGCCATTCGCGACGAAGTGATCTACCGCGCCATGTACAGCCTGGTGATGGAGCAGCTCCGCGCCAAGGCGAACATCAGCGAAGGCGAGGCCAAGCCCAAGGCGGTGAAGAAGGCGGCCAAGCCTGAGCCAGCCGCCGAAGCCAAGGCGGAAAAGCCCAAGGCCACCAAGGCTAAGGCCGAGAAGGCCGACGATGCGGAAGCCAAGCCCAAAAAGGCTCCCGCGAAAAAAGACGCCAAAAAGTAAAAGTGAAGGCGGGGGACTAGGAATCCCCCGCTGATAAACCGACGTCTAGAGAGAACATGAACTACGAGCACGAGCCAATGGTCAACATGTCCGTCCCCTTTGTCATTGAGCAAACCGCGCGGGGCGAACGAAGCTACGACATCTGGTCCCGGCTCCTTAAGGACCGCATTGTGTTCCTGGGGACGCCCGTGGATGACTACGTGGCCAATCTCCTGGTGGCTCAGCTGCTCTTCCTGGAAAAGGAAGACCCGGACAAGGACATCGAGTTTTACATCAACAGCCCGGGCGGCTCCGTCACGGCGGGCTTGGCCATCTACGACACTATGCAGATGATCAAGTGCGATGTGGCGACCACCTGCGTGGGCATGGCGGCCAGCATGGGCGCCGTACTCCTGGCCGGGGGCACCCCAGGCAAGCGCGCGGCGCTGGACCACTCGCGGGTGATGATTCACCAAGTGAGCGGCGGCACGCGGGGCACGGTGGCCGATATGAAGATCGCCGTGCACGAAGCGGGGCGCAGTATGGACGCCCTGATGAAGGGTTTGGCGAAAGCG
>CAZVHE010000052.1:1828-3669 GCA_964627705.1 uncultured Chthonomonas sp. | reverse complement strand
TACACTCTTTCCCTACACGATGCTCTTCCGATCATGCCGAGCAAGTGACCAAGGATCGCGACCGAGACTACTACATGAGTGCGGATGAAGCGCTTGAATATGGTCTGGTGGATAAAGTTCTGCGCCCAGGTGCACGATAATCCTAAATAGGAATCACCGGTGATGGCGAAAACTGGCGAATGGAAGGACCGATGTTGCCTCTGTGGCAAGGCGAAGGACGCAGTCCCCAAGTTGATTGTGGGACTCTACGGCGCCGTATGCTCGGATTGCGTGGAGCTGTGCAACGACATTCTCACGCAGGAAGGGGGCACCTCACTCCGGCGCAATGACGCTCCGGCGGCGGGAGTTAGCTCTCCGACCGCAGGACGACGCGTGGCGACGGCTTCGGCCGCCGCGATCGCCGAGCCGACCAAGGTACCAAAGCCGAAGGAGATTGTCGCCTTCTTGGATCAGTACGTCATTGGTCAGAACCATGCCAAGCGGGCGCTTGCCGTGGCGGTCTACAACCACTACAAGCGCGTGACGGACAGCGATGAAGGGGTGGAGCTGCAAAAGAGTAACATCTTGATGGTGGGGCCGACCGGAAGCGGAAAGACGCTTTTGGCGCAGACCCTGGCCCGCATGCTGAACGTGCCGTTTGCCATTGCCGATGCCACGGCCCTGACGGAAGCTGGCTATGTGGGTGAGGATGTTGAGAACATCCTTCTCAAGCTCTACCAAGCCGCCGAGGCCATTGATAGCCGCAACGCGAAGGAGCTTTGTGAGCGCGGCATCATTTACGTGGACGAAATTGACAAAATCTCGCGCAAGAGCGACAACCCCTCGATTACGCGGGACGTGAGTGGTGAAGGGGTGCAACAAGCCCTGCTCAAAATCCTGGAAGGGACGGTCGCCAATGTGCCGCCGCAAGGTGGGCGCAAGCATCCGCAACAAGAGTACTTGCAGATTGACACGCGGAACGTGTTGTTCATCTGTGGAGGCGCTTTCGAGGGCCTGGAAGAGATTATCCAGCGCCGCCAGAAGGAGAATGTGATGGGCTTCCGCAGCGATCCGCAGAGCAAGACGGAACGCAAGAAGGACATCCTGCGCGATGTGAACCCCGAGGACTTGCTCAAGTTCGGTTTGATTCCCGAATTCATTGGCCGACTGCCGGTGCTGACCGCCCTGGACCAGCTGGACGAGGAAGCGCTGGTGCGTATCCTCACCGAGCCGCGCAATGCGATTGTCAAGCAGTACGCCAAGTTCTTTGAACTGGACGGCGTGACGCTGGAAATCCAAGACGGGGCTCTCATTGAAATCGCCAAGGAAGCGCTGAAGCGGCGCACCGGCGCTCGTGCCCTGCGTGGCATCCTTGAGCATCTGATGCAAGAAGTGATGTACGAAGTGCCAAGCAACGATGAGGTTCGCAAGGTCATCATCCCGGACGGTGTTCTGGAGTCGGGCGAGGCCCCGTTGCTGATCACCGAGAACGGCGAGAGAATTGCTAGTTAGTCAAGTTACGAGCCAGTAAGGGAACCAGATTCGCCCGTGCCCGGTAGTGGTGCGGGCGAATTTCGTTTCGGAGTGTTGAATAAGCATCATGTAAGCCGAGCGGAGAGTCCTCAACGGCATTTACGGAAAACGAGCCTATGTACATCCTGAACTGGAATCCGACCAGCAACGTGATCGAAGCGAGCTTTGGTGGCTATCTGACGGCCGCCGAAGCCGACGTGTTCTTTGATGAGTTTCGCGAGTTGCTCCTTGATTTGGGACCGGCTCAATTCTCGGTGACTATTGACTACGCCATGGTGCCGCGCATGGACTCTGGCGTGAAGGATCGACTGGACGCCGCCCGCGAAGCC
>CAZVHE010000052.1:0-1811 GCA_964627705.1 uncultured Chthonomonas sp. | reverse complement strand
CTGCGTGACCTATGTGGCCCGCACGGAAGCCGAAGCCCACTCGCTGATCGACGAGCGCCTGCAGGCCGTCCTGGAAGGCAAGGAGCGATACGTCGCCTACGCGGCGGCCTAAGCCCCTATGATTCTTGTGGACACCACGCCGGGTCAATCGGTGATGGCGAGCTGGTTGATCGGGGAAACCGATGCGCGGGAAGCTCAGTTTCTCGTGGAAGCATTGGGCCACCGGTTGAGTTCGCCCGACCATGGGATCCGACGCGTTCAAATCGACGCGAGTCAGGCCCACATTGCTGAGATGGACTGGACCGACGTGCGGAAATTGTGCGAACAGCACAGTGTGATGCCGCTGGTGCTAGAAAGTCGCCCCGTCCTGGTGGCCCAAGCGGCTTAACCTGAACGACGGCTCAACTCACCCCCACCCTCAGGAGCTTTGAGGGTGGGGGTTTTCTTGCTTGTCTTGGCTGTGGTTTTGACGCCAGGCTTATGCCGGGAAATCCGGGTGCATGCGCATTTGGTACGCCTGCCCGTGGTGGTAGCCGGGGTGGAACGCGATGCGCGCCAAGGCGCCCGTGCCATCAATGATGGGGCCGAGCGCGCTCTGGATGGTGGCGGCGCGTTGGGCTTCGGTGGGGTTGCTGATCACCGGATCCACCAGGCCCCGCGCGGTGGCCAGGGCTTCCTTGACCATAGCGGCCGTGATCTCGGAGGTGGGGATGGGGAAGGGGTTGTCGTTCACCACGCCCTCGGTGGCGCAGCTGACGAGGAGTTGGTATTCAGCGGGGATGGGTTGCCCGTTCATCTGGTGGATGAACCAGATTTCGACCCCGGCTAGGTGGAGGGCCATCTCGCCGATGGAGAGCGAACCCGGATACATCCGCCACTGCATTTGGGCGTCGGTCAGGTCGGCTAGTTCTTGGTCAAATCGGCCTCGGCACAGGACGTAGCTGGCGGCAAAGTCGCAACTCATGCGCCCATGTTACTTGGCGCGATTCCAGAGGTCTAGGAGGGGCTAACGGAGGTGGCTGAGGTCCACCATGCGCACGCTGCCGTCGGGGTTCCAGCCGGGGACGCGTTCGCCCAGGCGGTGGACGGTGACCAGGCGGGCGGGCTTCTCCTCGGGTTTGTGCACCAGGTTGGCGATGAGCAGGGGGAGGCCGGTGCCCTGCACGCCCTCGGTGGCCTCGGTTTCGGTCCACTGCAGGCCGCCATCGGGCAGCACCTTCAGGCCGTCGGCGGCGGCGCTGTAGGTCCAGCTGGTTTCTTCCGAGTTGGCGGGGCCGCGCGTGCCGGCCAGGGGGGTGCGGGTTTTGGCGAAGGGGTCGCCGGGGGAGTAGAAGAGGTTGCCGTTTTCGACGTAGGGGAGCAGGAGCTGCTTCCAGCGGGTGGGCTGGACCTCGGTTTCGATGAGGGAGGCTCCCTCTTGTTCGGCACCCCCGCCGGGGAGGGCGAGGGGCACCCAATAGGGGAAATGCTCGTCGTTATCGGTGGCGTAGAGGATGTGCGCGTAGCCCACCAGCTTGATGTTGGAGAGGGCGACGGTGTCCTTGGCGGCCTCGCGGGCGCGGAGCGCGGAGGTGACGATGAGGCCGATGAGGACGAGGGCAATGGTGACGCCGACTAGGATCTCGATGAAGGTGAGTCCCCGTTGGCGCATGGAGAGGGGTTCTACCTTGTCGATGCAGGGTCCCGCTGGGATGTCAGGTTCGACGCCGGAACGGCCATAATAGAGGAGTACGGTCTGCCCGATCGTCTAATGGTAGGACACCGGTTTCTGGTACCGCCAGTCGGGGTTCGAGTCCCTGTCGGGCAGCCAA
>CAZVHE010000051.1:0-17246 GCA_964627705.1 uncultured Chthonomonas sp. | reverse complement strand
GGAGCGCCGCGCCGTGTGCATGGCGGCGCGCGAGGCTGGCTTTGGTCGTGCGATGACGATTGAGGAGCCCATGGCCGCCGCCATTGGGTGCGGTCTGCCCATTGCCAATCCGGGCGGCAACATGATCGTGGACATCGGCGGGGGTACCACCGATATTGCGGTGATTAGCCTCGGGGGCATCGTGCTGAGCCAAAGCCTGCGGGTGGGTGGCAACAAGCTGGATGACGCGATTGTCCGACACATCAAGAACACCTACAACTTGCTGATCGGCGATGCGACCGCTGAAGAGATCAAGATGCGGATCGGCACTGCTTACCCGATTGATCCCGAGATGACGATGAACGTGCGCGGCCGTGACTTGGTCGCCGGCCTGCCGCGAACCCTGGAAGTCTCGAGCGAAGAGGTGCGTGAAGCCCTGAGCGAACCGGTTCGGTTGATTGCCGAGAAGGTGTGTGCGGTGCTGGAAGATACGCCGCCGGAGCTATCGAGCGACATCATCGAGCGTGGCATTACCCTCACCGGCGGTGGCGCGCTCTTGCGTGGATTAGATCAGCTCTTGCAGCGGGTGACGGATGTGCCGGTGAAGGTTGCGGAGAATGCACTCAACAGTGTGGCCATTGGTTGTGGCCGGGCGCTAGAAGAACTGGATGCCATCGAAAAATCGGCGGCGGTAACCTACGAGTGATGCGCACGGTCACCCTCGTTGTCTTGGGCCTGGTGGGCGGGTTGGCAACGGCCGCACCGCTGCGCCACGATGCCATGACTCAGGTGATGAATCGAGTGGACAAAGCCGTGCGCGTGGTGCTGAAAGTGGAAGGGATCCCCACCGCCCGAACTGGCCAAGCCCGCCCTGCTACCCGCGCGGAGATGGTGGCCGAGTTTGACCGCATCATGACCATGGCCCGCCCCCGGTTTCGTGGTCGCCCCATCCGGCAGGTTGTTGATCAGCCGCTGATTGACAGCCGCAACCCTTCGCCCGAGACCCGCGCCCAACTCAAGCGGCTGATCGAGTGGGGTTTTGTCGGCCCGGTGTCGCCGCTGGCCACCGACCCCTCCCAAACCCTGACCCCCCAACAATTTGGCGACGCGCTGGGCTACTTCATGTCCCGGCTGGCGGACGTGACGCACACTTACGACCCGCGTTTTTCCCCGGCCAATTTGTCCAACGACGACTAAGTTCAAGCGAGCGTTGTGCCGACAATTTCGTTGTTGGCTGAATCATCTTCCCGAACGCCGGACCCGTTGTGGTCTCTTTTTGATCTCAGTTCCTTACCGGTGCTGGGCCTGCAGGCGTTTTTGGGGACCACCTTGGAACGGGTGGCGGTGGTATTCGAAGCCAGCGGCGCCACCATCTTTTTGGACAACGGTGACGGAGTCTTTGGCCTGGTGGCCAAGACCGGTTCATTGGCTCAGATCCCCATGGGCGCCGTGATTGAGTTAGATTACGGCCTTGCCGGACATGCTCTCGCCACCCGCAGATCACTAATTGTGGATGACCGCGTGGCCGAAAATGTTGCGGGCCGCCATCGGGCCGATGTCAACAGCGCCCTCATCGTGCCGCTGATGAATGGGGACGAAGCCGTGGGCGTGCTGAACCTCTCGCGCGGTGGGGATGAACCCGCTTTTGGCCCCGATGACCTCGCGAAGGCCGAAGCCGTGGCGCACACCATTGCGCTGGCCATCACCAACGCCAAGTTGGTGGCGCAAACCCAGGCCGCCTTGCAAGAGGCGCAACACCGCCACGAAACCCTGCGCGGGGTGCTGGATAGCGTGGGCAGCGCGGTGATGGTGATTGACCCGGACAACCAGATTCTGGACCGGAACAAGCGCACTGATGAGATGCTGGCCAGCGTGGCCAAGACCGAGGATTTCAAGGAAGCGGTGCAGCAAATGACGTCGCTGAGTCGTCAAGGCGAAACGCTCCGCACGGCCAAGGTTTATGATAGCCGGAGCGACCGAACTTGGACTATGCACGCGGTGCCGTTGAGTGATGGCAGCACAGTACTCACCATCGAAGAGATCACGGAATTTGTCCGCTCGCAGTCCGAAATTGGTCGGGTCCGACGCCTCGCCGAGATCGGCCAGATGACAGCGGCCATCGCGCACGAGATTCGCAATCCGCTTACCGGCATTCGATCGGCGGGACAGATGATTCAATCCAGCCCGGATATGGCCGAAGAACTCGGCGCGGTGGTGATGGAAGAAGCCGAGCGTCTGAATAAGCTATGCGATAATTTCTTAGACTTTGCACGGCCGGTTCATCTGGAAGTTCGTCCGGCCAGCCTCGTCGCCATCGCCCAGCGGGTGGAGCGACTGGAGGCCCCCAGCTTTGCCGAAGAAGGCAAGCATCTGGTGTTCCGGTACGAAGGCGAGACGCCGCTCATCCTGCTGGATGACCCCCGGGTGGAGCAGGTGATGTTAAACCTGGTGCGCAATGCCCGCGAGGCCAGCGCTCCCGACCAAGTTGTGGAAGTCACCATCCGACCGACCGGCTTCTCCGTGGCCGACCACGGTGTGGGGATGACTAGCGAGCAGCAAAGCATGCTGTTCTCGCCGTTCTTCACCACCAAACCCCACGGCACCGGCCTGGGATTAACCAATGTTCGAAAGATTGTGGACGCGCACGGAGGCACTCTGAGTGTGAAGAGCGCGCCGGGCGAGGGCACCGCCTTTGACGTGTCGTTTTCTAGGAGATCCGCGTGAGCAAAAAGAAGATTCTGATCGTTGACGATGAGGCCAATATCCGGCGCATTTTGCAAGTGGCGTTCGACCGTGAAGGTTGGTCGGCGGTGCTGGCAGAAAGCGGTCACGAAGCGCTCCAAGTGCTCAAGTCGGGTCGCGTGGACGCCGTGCTGACCGACGTCACCATGCCGGGCATGAGTGGCTACCAACTCCAAGAGGCGATTGCTGCCGATTGGCCGGAGATCCCGGTGGTCATCATGACGGCCTACGGCACGATTCCGCAGGCTGTGAGTGCCATCCGCAAAGGCGCGTTTGAATACGTGACCAAGCCGTTCGATTTGGACGCTATCAAGCGGGTGATGCAAAGCGCACTGGAGGCCAGCCAGAATGCGGCCCCGACCCGTGCCGCCGCCAAGCCCAAGGCCAGCACGCGCGCAGGATTGACGGCCGCGCCGGACTTCATCTTCCGCTCGGACGTGATGAAGGAGATTTACGAGACCATCGAGCAGGTGGCCGACAGCCGCGCCACTGTGCTCGTCACCGGCGAAAGCGGCACCGGTAAAGAAGTGGTGGCCAAGCTGTTGCACGCCCTGAGCCCCCGCGCGGAGCAGCCCTTTGTCGCGGTGAGCTGCGCGGCCCTGCCGGACACCCTGCTGGAAGCCGAACTCTTTGGCCACGAGAAGGGCGCGTTCACGGGTGCGGACCAAGCGAAGGCGGGGCGATTTGAACTTGCCAACCAGGGCACGTTGTTCCTGGACGAGATCGGCGACATCCCGATGATGACGCAGATCAAGCTCCTGCGCGTGCTCCAAGAACGAGAATTTGAGCGTCTAGGCAGCACCGCCCCCACCCGGGTGGATGTGCGCCTGGTGACGGCCACCAACCGCAACCTGCAAGCCATGGTGGACATGGGCGAGTTCCGCCTTGACCTTATGTATCGCCTGCGCGTGGTGGAGATTGCGATGCCGGCGCTGCGCGAACGCCCCGAAGACATCGAGCCCCTGGCCCAGCACTTCTTGGCGCGGCACTGCGAGTTGAATGGTCGCCAATTGGAGACCATTACCCCGGATGCGATGCGGGCCCTGGAAGCCTACGCCTGGCCGGGCAACATCCGTGAGCTAGAGAACACGCTGGAATCGGCGGTGGTGCGGGCCGGAAGGAACGATACAGCCCTCGAACTCAAGCATCTGCCGGGCAACATGCTCTCCGCCGCCTAAAACGCAAGGCCAGGGCCAGGGCCGGGGCCGAATGGCATTTTGCCCCGAAGGATTCGGCCCAAACATCCCCATAATAAGGCTAGGATGGAGACGACTACCGTGGCTTCGCACATTGCCGATGCCAATCTGGCCGACGCCGGACGTAACCGAATTGAATGGGCCGAGCGCGACATGCCGGTCCTGCGAGCCATTCGCGAACGATTTGCCAAGGAAAAGCCCCTGGCGGGCCAGCGCATCACGGCGTGTCTGCACGTCACCACCGAAACGGCCAACCTGATGCGCACGCTGAAGGAAGGCGGCGCCGAAGTCGCCCTGTGCGCCAGCAACCCGCTCAGCACCCAAGATGACACGGCGGCGGCCCTGGTGCACCACTACGGCATCAGCACCTTTGCCATCAAGGGCGAAGACCACGAAACGTATTACCGCCACATCCACCAGGCCCTGGACATCCGCCCGACCCTGACGATGGACGACGGCGCGGACACGGTCGGCCTCATCCACAACGATCGCCGTGACCTCATGGAGACCATCATCGGCGGCACCGAAGAAACCACGACCGGCGTCATCCGCCTCCGCGCGATGGCCAACGAAGGTGTGCTGGGCTACCCGATTGTGGCCGTGAACGACGCGCTGACCAAGCACCTTTTTGACAACCGATACGGCACGGGTCAAAGCACCCTGGATGGCATCCTGCGCTGCACCAACATGCTGCTCAGCGGCCGCGTGGTGGTGGTGGCCGGCTACGGCTGGTGTGGTCGTGGCGTGGCGTCGCGCGCCCGGGGCATGGGCGCTCGCGTGGTCGTCACCGAGATTGACCCGACCAAGGCGATTGAAGCCGTGATGGACGGTTTTGAAGTGATGCCAATGGAAGCGGCGGCCCCGATTGGTGACCTCTTCATCACCGTCACGGGCAACAAGCACGTGCTGGATGATCGCCACTTCAAGGTCATTAAGGATGGTGCAGTGGTGTGCAACAGCGGCCACTTTAACGTCGAAATCAACATCCCGGCACTGGATGCACTCTCCAAGGCGCGCCGCGAAGTCCGCCCGTTTGTGGAGGAGTTCACTCGTCACGACGGCAGCAAGGTTTATCTCCTGGCCGATGGCCGATTGATCAACCTGGCGGCCGCCGAAGGCCACCCCGCCAGCGTGATGGACATGAGCTTTGCCAACCAAGCCCTGTGCGCCGAGTACATGGTGTCCAACGCCGCCAACATGAAGAAGGATGTTTACAGCGTGCCGGATGACATTGACAAGAACGTCGCCCGCCTGAAGCTGGCGACCATGGGCGCCAACATTGACGTGCTGACCCCCGAGCAAGAGCAGTACCTGGCCAGCTGGCAAGAAGGCACCTAAGCCTGACTTGATCCCAGCAAAGCGAATCCCCTCACTGGCTGCGGCCCGTGGGGGGATTCTCGTTGGGCTTTCCCGGGGTTAGGAGGGGCGGCGCGTTTCGTAGAGGCGGCGGGCCAGGGGTTCGGTGTGGCCGGGGCGCGGCGCGGGAAGCGCCACCGCCTCACCCAGTACCCGCTGGGCAAACATCGCGGCGCGGGGCTGCGCCCAGTTCAGGAACCGGTCGTAGCACATCTGCCCGTATTCGCCTTCTTGCTGCGCGCGCAGGCGGGCGCTCTGTTCGGCAAAGGTGAGAATCAGCAAGTCGCTGCACGCCCCCAGGATCTCCTGGTTCTTGTCGAACTTGGCCATCGTGCGGCCGGCGAGTTCGGAGATAAACGAATCGCCTGCGGCTTTGGCGCCGTCGCCGAGCTTGCGCACCAGCCGGTCGGCCAAGAAGATGCGGTTGATCTCGTTAGTGCCCTCGTAAATGCGGCTCACGCGGGCATCACGGTAGATTCGGGCCACCGGGAACTCCTCGGTGAATCCATAACCACCGTAGACCTGAACACAGTCGTCCACGATGGCGGCTTCGGCTTCGGTGGTGAACACCTTGCATGCCGAACACTCAATCGCGTACTCCTCGGCGGCCTTGCGGTTACCATCGGGGGTGCCACCCATGGTTTTGAACGCGCGGTCAATGTTGGCCCCGGTGCGGTAGAGCATCGCCTCGGCCACAAAATAGAACATCGCCATGTCGGCAAACTTCTGTTGGATGAGGCCGAATTCTGAAATGGGCTGGCCGAACTGCTTGCGATCCTGGGCGTAACCCGCCGCGTGCATGATGGCCTGGCGCGCCGGGCCCATGCTCATGGCCCCCAGCTTAAACCGCCCGATGTTGAGGGCATTGAAGGCCACCTGGTGACCCTCGCCAATCTCGTGGAGAACGTTCTCGGCGGGGACCTCGGCGTTCTCCAAAATCACACGGGCGGTGCTGCTGCCCTTCAGCCCCATCTTGTGCTCTTCGCGGCTGATGGAAACCCCCGGCATGGATTTCTCGACCAGGAAGGCCGTAACGTGCTCGCCGTCCACTTTGGCCATCACCAGGAAGAAGTCGGCCCACTGCGCGTTGCTAATCCACATCTTGGTGCCGTTCAGCACGTAGTGGTCGCCGCGCTTGTCGGCCCGAGTGGTCATGGAGAGGGCATCGGTGCCGCTGTTCGGTTCGCTAAGGCAGTAGGCGCCGATCCATTCACCGCTGGTCAGCCGGGGCAGGTATTGCGCCTTTTGGGCATCCGTGCCAAAGAGGGTGAGGCCCAGCTGGCTGATGCCGCTGGTGATGCCGTAGGTGACGCTAAACGCGGCATCAAGCGACATGAATTCGAGGATGCGCGCGGCGAGGTTTTTGCCCAGGCCGAGCCCGCCGTATTGGTCGCTGGCATCAATGCCGCATAGTCCGAGGTCGCCCGCTTTGCGGATGAGGCTCGGCATCAGGCCGGGCTCTTGCTTTTCCAGTCGATCCACCAGCGGCAGCACCTCGTTGAGGCTGAACTGCTCCGCCGTTTCGATCATCAATCGCTCGTCGCTGCTGGTATCCGCGACGGTTGTAATGCGGGCGGGGGTTGTCCCAAAAAACGAGCCGCCCTGCTCCATCAATCCTTGTTCACTGATTGCCACGATGCTGTCCTAAGGGGCGTCTACTTTGATCACCCCACGTCTGATAGGAATAGTAGCGCGAAGACGGAACTGATTGTCGGTTCTTTGGTGTAGAGTAGGACGCATGAAGCGTCATTTGTACGGGCGTGGCACTCTCCTGGCCCTCTCTTTGTTTGCGGCCGCCGGTGCATGGGCGCAAGACGCCCCGGATCGCAGCGGCTGGGCTGACCTCGAAAAGCTCTCCAACACCTACGCCTCGATGCGCAACACGCGCTTCTTCATCGCTCGCTACGACCTCATGGACCAGTTCGATAAGTCCCCGGCGGACTACACCACCGAACTTTGGTACGCCGAGCCGGGCAAGTTCCGCATGACCTCATACGAGGCGATGGGCGGCGGGTTCCTCGCGGTTGCCGATGGCAAGACGCTAATGGTGGACGAACTGCAGGAGCGATTCCCGATTCGTTTGCGCGAAGCCAAGAAGACATTTACGGACAGCGGGAACGAGTTTGGCCTCGGTCGCAATGGCTCCTACATCCTCACCCTTCTGGATGGCCCCGAAGCCCTGAAGGGTCAGTTCCGCGATGACGCGGCGATCACTTCGGAGCGCAGTGGATCCCTCGTCATCATCACGGTCAAAAACAACAACGCCACTGTGACCTTCCGAGCCACCGAAGCGGGCGGCAAGATGACTCTGCAAAGCGTGGAAACGGCCATGCGATCCGTGAATAACATGGGCGATGCGAGCAATCTTCGCCGCGACGTATTGGTAGAGGTGGCCACCGGCGAGAAGTGGCCGGCATGGATGCTGGAAGCCAAGGCCCCAGAAGGGATGCAAGTGGTGGATGAGCGCACGGCGGCGGGCCGAGCCCAGCGTGGTGCGCTGGATCGCATGATCGAAGAAATGCTCCGCGAGCGTGAGGAAGGCGAAGGATCGGAGGACGGGAAGACCCGGTAATCAACGTACCGGCTTGCTTGCGGCCCCCAGAGGGTGAAGCGAGCCGGATTGCCCGATGGGCTTACTGAGCTACGCGCCCCATTTCTGTTTCTTGGTGGCGGCCCTCATCAGTTTGGGGGGCCGCTTCTTGGCGCGTTTCCCCCTGCTCTTTGCGGTCCCGGCCGCGGGCTTGGCCACATTCTTGGCCACCAGCCAGGGCAAGATCATTGAGCCCCAAGGTGTGCCCTTGGCGGGCTTGCCGTGGGTGTTCATGGTGCTTATTGCGGCGATGGGCACGCTCGTCTTGGTCTACGCCGGGGGCTACTCGGCTGAGGACCCCAAACGGTTCCGCCTGTTGAGTTTGCTTTACGCCTTCATGGGCGCGATGTTGGGGGTGGCGCAGGCGGGGCTGGACCCCGTGCGCGGGCTCTTTGAACTCTTCATCTTCTGGGAATTGACCAGCCTGACCTCGTTCTTGCTCATTGGCTACAAGCAGGGCGATGAAGCGGCGCGCCGTTCGGCTCGCCAAGCTTTGCTGGTCACCGCCCTGGGTGGTTTGAGCCTGCTGGGGGGATTGATCACTTATCAGAACGAAGGCGTCACTGACCTCAGCCTGGCCTTGATTCTGTTGGGAGCCTTCACCAAGTCGGCGCAGGTGCCGTTCCACTTCTGGTTGCCGGGGGCGATGAAGGCCCCGACGCCGGTCTCCGCGTACTTGCACAGCGCCACCATGGTCAAGGCCGGCGTCTTCCTGCTGGCCGTACTGCAGCCTCAGTTCTCGGTGCATCCGGCCTGGACTCCCACGCTGCTCACGGTGGGGGGCGTGACGCTGGCCTTCGGAGCCGTGGCGCTGTGCCGCAAGACGGACCTCAAGCAGCTTCTGGCCTATTCCACGGTGGCGAGCCTGGGTGGCATGGTGATGCTGCTGGCCATCCCCAGCCCGCTGGCGGCGGAGGCCGTCGGCATCTTCCTGCTGGCGCACGCTCTTTACAAGGGCGCGCTCTTTATGGTGGCGGGGGCGGTGGACCATGCCTGTGGCACCCGCGACATTCACCGACTGGGGGGCCTGGGGCGCACGATGCCCGTGTTGGCCGTCGCCTCGGCCTTGGCGGGGTTGAGCATGTTTGGCCTGCCCGGGACGGCCGGCTTTGCCGCCAAAGAACTCGGCAGTAAAGCCTTGCTGAAGAGCCAGGAAAGCCTGGGGGCCTTGGCCACGGGCGGGCTAGGGGCATGGGCGCTGGCGGGCGGCATTTTTGGTCTGCTGGCGCTGTTGCTCACGGTGCGCCTGTTTGCCGGACGCGCGCCGGACCCGGACGTTCATCCGCACTCGGTTCCTCTCTCCATGTCGTTGCCGCCGCTCATTCTGGGCGTCGCGGGATTCTTGATGATCTTCTTGGCCTCGGCGGGGCCGCAAGCATGGGTGCAGGAAGTGCAAGCCAGCCTGGGCCACCCGCGCGAACTCAAGTACGGCTGGCAGGCCTGGTACGGTGTGGATGTTGCCCTGGGGGTATCGGTGGTGGCGTGGGCGCTGGCCTTGGCACTCTTTGCGCTGTGGCCACGCTGGAAGCCCGACACCAGCCGTTGGACCACCGCCGCGACGGACACCGCCCACAAGCTCGGCCGCGCGGTCTTGAGCGTCGGGGAGCGAGTGACAAGCGTCGCTCAATCGGGGTCGCTGACCAACTACGTGGCGCTGACCTGGGCGACGGTGGCGGGCGTCGTGGGCTTCGTGGCGTGGCAGTTGTTCATTCAGCCTCGTAACCCCGGTCTCCATCTCGCCTTGACGCCCTCCAGCGCTCCGGAAGTCTTGGTGCTCATCGTCATGGTGGTGGGCGCTGGGGTGGCCACCATCACTCAACGGCGCCTGTTTGCCGCTCTGTCCCTGGGGGCCTTGGGGCTCGGGGTGGCAGTGTTCTTCTTGCTCCACGGAGCCCCGGACCTCGCCATGACGCAGTTCGTGGTGGATACGCTCACGGTCCTCCTCATCGTCCTTGTCTTCTATCGTTTACCGCGCTTGGTCCGACAGACGAACGTGTGGCGCAAGGTCCGCGACATTGCGATCAGCCTGGGCGTGGGGGCGGCCATGACCGTGTTTACGCTATCTGCCATGGGCTCGGATCGCCCGGTAGATACCGCGCAGTGGGTGGCCGAGCGCACTTACACCGAAGCACACGGGCGCAACATCGTCAACGTGATTCTGGTGGACTTCCGAGGCATTGACACCATGGGCGAAATTGCGGTGCTGGGGATTGCCGCCTTTGGCGTCACCGCCTTGCTGCGGCTCCGAAATCGAGAAAACCTGCCCACGACGGAGGTGGCGGAATAGACTCCCTCATCCTGCGCGCGGGGACCCGGTGGTTGCTACCGGTGTTCTTGGTGTTTAGCGTGTTCTTGCTGTGGCGGGGGCACTACCTGCCGGGCGGTGGGTTCAGCGGGGGGCTCGTTGCCGCCGCGTCGGTCATCCTCTACGGCTTGGCGCACGGCTACCGAGCGGCGCGCTCGTTCCTGCGGTTTCCGCCGCAATCGTTCATCGTGTTTGGGCTTAGTCTTGCCGCGCTCTCGCCGTTTTTGGCGGTCGTGCGCGGCGAGCCGTTCATGAAAGGTGTCTGGACCTCGGTGCAAGGGGCCGATCCGGAACCGATTGCCCTTGGCACGCCCTTCCTCTTTGATATTGGTGTGTATTTTCTGGTCATCGGCATCGTGCTGACCATCGTGCTGGAACTTGGGGAGGACGAAGAGTAATGGACGCGCTCTACGCGGTGGTGGTGGGATTCCTGTTTGCCATCGGGGTGTATCTCATCCTGCAGCGGCCGCTGGTTAAGCTGCTCCTCGGCATCGCGGTGCTCGGCAACGCGGCTAATCTCATGATCTTTGTGGCTTCGGGGGCGCGCCGGTTGCCGCCGCCGCTCATCCCCGATGGCGAAAAAGTGGTGAAGACCCCCATCGCCGACCCGATTGCCCAGGCGCTGATTCTCACCGCCATTGTCATTGGGTTTGGGGTGCTGGCCTTCGCGGTGGTCTTGGTCCACCGTGTGCACCAGACCTCTCAGATTGAGGGCTTTGACGAACTGACCGAGGGGGTGGGGACGGAATGATGATCTCGAACCTGCCCGCGCTGGTGCTGGCCACGCCGCTCTTGCTGGCCTGCCTCTGCTTCGCTTTCGCGCGGCGGCGACGGGTGGTGCAACTGGTGAGCCTGGTGGGTGGTGTCGGTTGGCTCGGTTTTGCCGGGTTCTTGGCCAGCCAGGTCCACGCGCACGGCCCGCTGGTGACCGAAGTGGGGGGCTGGGACCGCCATTACGGCATCTCGTTTGTCGCGGACCCGCTGGGGGCGATGATGGTGGTGCTGGCGGCGTTCATCCAGCTGGCGGTGGGGCTGGCCGCCCATGCCCGCCTGGACCGCAAGGCCGAAGCCTTTTGGTATCACGGGCTCACGTACTGCCTCGTTTTTGGGGTGACGGGGGCGTTCCTCACCGCCGACCTCTTCAACCTCTTTGTCTGGTTCGAAGTCCTGCTCATCAGCAGCTTTGTGCTGATGGTGCACGGGGGTTCCGACCGGCAACTCGCGGGTGGTATGAAGTACGTCACGCTCAACCTCATTTCCAGTGCGTTGTTCCTGGCTGGGTGCGGGCTGACTTACGCCCACACGGGCACGCTCAGCTTTGTGCAGCTCGCACAGGTGGGCATCCCCGATGGCCCGGCGGCCCTGCTGGTGCTGGCGTTTATGCTCAAGGCTTCGGTGGTGCCGCTGGCGTTCTGGATGCCGGCCAGTTACCCCGCCGCGCCCACCTATACCGTCGCCTTGTTCTCGGCGCTGCTGACCAAGGTAGGGTGCCTGGCCCTGCTCCGCACCCTGGGCTTGCTACAAAACGAGATCTGGTTCAAGGTACTGGGCATCGGGGGCGTGCTTTCGATCTTGGTGGGGTCGTTCGGTCTCATTGGGCAGGCGAACCTGCGGCGGATGTTGGCGTTCTCGAGCGTCAGCCAGGTGGGTTACATCGCGATTGCCATTGCGCTCCAGCAACCCGCCGTAGTGGCACTGATGATTGTCAATCACGCTCTGGCCAAGGGTGGGCTGTTCTTGGTGGCGGGTGAGATGGAGCGCCTGACCGGGCAGACCAACTACCGCGATATGCGCGGGCTGGCGGAACGGTCCCCGGCTTTGACTTGGGCGTTTGCGGTGCTGGCCGCGAGCCTGGCGGGGCTGCCCCCCACGCTCGGGTTCTTTGCCAAGTGGGATTGGCTGAGCGCGATGGCAGACCGGCCGTTCCTAGTGATCTTGGGATTGGTGGGCAGTGCGGCGACTCTTTACGGGATGGTTGATGTGTATTTGCGCGCCTTTGCCGCACCCAGCGAGGAGCCATCGGGTCACGCTGTGAACCCGCTCAGCCGCCGCCGGCAGTGGTTGATGAACGTGGGGTTAGCAAGCCTGGTGGTGGCGCTGGTGGCCCTCTCGTCTTCGCCGGCGGTGAACGACCCCGTGCGCCAGGCCGGGGCGGCCTTCGGGATGCCCGTTGTTTCAACCGCGACCGAGGAGGTGAAGCCGTGATTTACTTGTACGTTATCCTGGCCGGGCTGTGGATGGCCCTCAACGACCAGTACACGCTGGGGGGCTTCATCTTCGGCCTGGGGCTGGCCATCCTGGTGATGAGCCTCTTGCGGTCCATCAATGTCGCCACGCCGCCGCTCTCGCCCGGGCGTATTCTCAAGGGTGTGCAACTGGTGGGCTACTTCCTGTGGGAGCTGGTTTTGGCCAACATCCGGGTGGTGCCGGAAGTGTTTCGGCCGACTTCCGAACTGCGGCCCGCCATCGTGGCGATCCCGCTGAGCCTGACCGAAGAATCGCAAATCGCGCTGCTGGCAAATCTCGTTTCATTGACGCCAGGGACCCTGAGCTTGCACGTATCCGAAGATCGTTCCCAGCTCTACGTCCACGTGCTACGGTTGCCCGAAGAAGGGTCGGCGGCCGTGGTGCGCGATATCAAGCAGGGCTTCGAGCGCCGGATTCGGGAGGTGTTTGCCGCATGAGCTACGCCGATATGCCCTGGATTTTGCTGGCCGTGCTGGGCGTGGGGGCTTTGGGAGCGCTCGCGAGCCTGATTCGCGGGCCGCACCTCACCGAGCGGGTGGTTTCGCTGGACCTGATGGCCACCATGGCAGTGGCGGCGGTCGCGCTGCTGGCGATGGCGAAGGGCCAGCCGGTGTACCTGGATGTCGCGCTAGTGATTGCGCTGGTGGCCTTTGTGGGGAGCGTGGCGTACGCCCGCTACGCCGAAGCCGGACGGGCCAGTCGCCCGCGCCCCTCGGGCAAACGCAGAGGAGGGGAAGACGCATGAGTCCGCGCGAGATCGTTGTGGTGGCGCTGGCCGGGCTGGGCACGGTGTTCATCCTGCTCTCCGTGGTGGGCCTGCTGCGGATGCCGGACCTCTATATGCGGATGCAGGCGACGACCAAGGCGACGACCCTGGGGCTGCTGCTGGTGATGGCGGCGCTGAGCATGCACTTTGCCCAGCCCGGTGAGACCGTGAAGGCGGTGCTGGTGATCCTGTTCTTGTTCCTGACCCAGCCCATCGCGGCGCACATGATTGCGCGGGCGGGCTACCGCACGGATGTGCCGCTGTGGGAGGGCTCCGTGACGGATGAACTGGCGGCGGCGGAGTCAGCGAGTAGAATAGAAGATCCTTCGGGCCTGTAGCTCAGTGGTGAGAGCGGGCGGCTCATAACCGCTTGGTCGTGGGTTCGATTCCCCCCAGGCCCACCCGGACCAATTAGTTCATCTTGATTGGTCCATCAACCCCTTGATGTTTTGGGGCGCTGAAAGCCCATGAGGGCACCATTGGGAGCAATGCCTTGTCCTTCGCCAAACTGAACAGGGACAGTGCCTGAGCCAGCGATGTTATAAACAATCATAAGGTCAACTTGTACTGGCTCTTGCATATTTATCGTGTAGCCCTCATCTGTTCTTAAGTGTGAGAACGCGTCAGGTAACAGTCGGAGGACGGTTTCGAAGGGAAGTGTGCGTCCCTCCTTACCCGCATTGAAAATCTCCTCAGGGACCCCGAACTCGTTCCCTGCCTTCTCGAGAAGGTCTTCATACGCATCGCTTAAGGCAGAAAGATCATCACCTCGTTGGTATGTCCCACGCGGGGCATCAGCGACAATCAGTATTGCTTCGGCTAAGTCATCTGCATTCCATTTGCCTTTTATGAATATGGGTGCATCCCACACTTTCGGATCAACCTTGAAGTACAGCCCACATTCTTGGTTCAGGCGCATGATGGCATTGTAGATCGTTGTGAGTTTTCCATCATTCCAATCAATTACCTGGTGAGTCGGGTCGAGCGGTTTAACTTGAGGAACTGGTATCAACGTAAGGGGCAGTGCCGCCTTTGGAGTAATGGGTTTCTCAAATGTCTTGGAGCCTTGACCTTGAGTTGAAGTCAATTTCATCGTAACTTCCAAGACAATTCTGGCCTGATAGCTCCCCGGGTTTCTTGCGATTGCACCCATTCCTTGCGGATGGGCGCGCATTGCATTTCGGTTGACGTAGTTTCCATCAGTATCGAACTCACCCAGACTCATGCCGCCATTCAAAAGTTTATTTAGATGGTCGGGATTAGCTCCAAGAAGCCAGGTGTGAAAGACTCTCGCTGAGGGTGAACTTGCAATTAGAGAAGTTGGGTTCACTCGGTGGCAAACAAGTCCCGTGCCCTGGGCCTTGACATCACGTGCGAATGTGATTGCAAACTCACCCAACCAATCTTTGGGTAAGGGCAGTAGCTCAGTGCTCGGATCAATTGTCAGGGATATATTCGCAACGTCGATAAGGATTGGAGCGTCAACATCACTAAAAAACTTGAGCAGCCTCTCTTCCTTTTCAACTCGCATTGGCGACGGCTTCAATCCAACATCTGCACGTTGTGCAAGTCCAACCGGACTTGCACAAAGCAACAGAAGGCCGTACGCAAATGTTGTGTGGCCCCTATTCCCCGGCACCAGTACCCTCAAGGCATTCAGCGTCAATCGTTTGTACCCAATAGTTGTTAAAGGGAATGTCGAACCAGGCAGGGATATCCTCCTGCTCCTTGTCATAGGGGGGGTAGTCAGGTCCAGGATAGGACATGTTGAAAACCCAAACCTTCCTCTGTATGTGGCTACTTGCGGGTACTGAGCCTGTGAAAACCCAATTCACGGTTGGGTAATAGTATGCCCAAGGGTTAGGATGATGGGTGAAGTACCTCCAACCTGAATGCCGTGATCCGGAAAGGTACCAGTCCGTCTGCGTACCATGTGAACAGTTTTGCCAAGTTCCTTCGCCCAACTTCTTGAAGAATGGTTCTCCATAAGGAGGTTCGTTCGGGGCGTAAATAGGAGTCTTTGAGACTGCCATGCAAGAGAGGAAGGCCATGGCGACGAAAGAGGTCGATTTCAACCGCATACCAGTATTCTCGCTCTCTCTCTGTCTGTCAAGGGTTGAGCGAAGAAAAAGAAAAAACCCCCTGATAAGAGGGTGGGAAAGCCGTTCAACTCGAGCCCGACGATTACCGCGCCGCCTTCGCCGTTGGCAGGCCGCCGAGGGAGGGTGCCGTCACCCGCAGGCCCGCGAGCAACGCCCGCAGCTGCTTGTGCGCACGGTGCAGGCGGCTGCGCACCGTCCCTACGGGTGCATGGATCCGGTCAGCAATTTCCTTGTAGGGCAAGCCTTCCACGTCCGCCATCCAGATCAGCTCGCGCTGCTCCGGCGAAAGCTGCTTCAGCGACTCCACCATCTCCTCGCTCAGTTCCTGGCTCAGCAGGGCCTGGACGGGCGTCATCTCGTCGCTGGCGGCCTCGAAGTGCACGCTATCGTCCGATCCGTCCGGCGTCAGGGGCGCGTCGTAGCTCACCGTCTTCACCCGGCGGTCGCGGTTGCGGCGCAGGTCCAGATACAAGCGGGTCACGATCCGGAAAATCCAGTTCTCAAAGGGTCGGTCCCCTTCGTAGCTGCGGTAAGCCCGCAGCGCCCGAACGAATGCCTCTTGGGTGAGGTCTTCCGCGTCGGAGCGGCTCCGGCTGAGACGATAGGCCAGATCGAACACCTTGCGGTAAGTCCGGTTCATCTGGCGCTCGAATTCGGCTCGTTCGGCGCGGCTGAGTTCATGGTGCGGGTTCGTCGTATTGATCGTGGTCACCGTTTCCATCTCCTTATGCCCCGTACAACAACGTGGGGGCCGCCCGCGTTCCCCAAGATTCCACGGTCCTACTGGATAGACGGGTTAGGCCCACCCCCTAGTTCAGATAAACGAGGACTTAGCCGCCCGTCACACCACCACCCGTGGGCGCAAAGGATTTTGCATTCGGCGGCGGCTGGTAGGGCCGCTCGGGGTGCATGTGGTTCCACAGCAGGGTGCCAATGCGGATGATGGCCTGGTCGCCCTCGTTCTCCGCCACCCAGCGCTGGTCGGCTTGGTTATCGGTGTAGATGGCCACCAGGTAGGGGCGCGGCCCTTTCACAATGGCGATCTCACTGCGGTGCCGGTTCAGGGCACCAACTTTGCTCAGCACCACCACGTCGCTGGGCACGGTGCCCATTATCCAGTCATCCCAATATTGCTTGGCCAGGATGCGGCGCATGCGGTCGTGGGCGGCCTCGCTCAGCACCCCGCCCCGGTCAATCATCAGCAGGAACCTCGCCATCTCCTGCGGGCTCGTTACACCCATGTTGGCGAACTGCCGGCGCAGGCGCCACAGGCGGGTTTCGGTTTCCGGCACCCGCACGGTGTAGGCCGTGTCCTTGTAGCCCATCTCTTGCAGGGTTTGGTTGATCCGTAGCAGGCCCAGTTTTTCGCCCAGCACCACAGTGGCGGTGTTGTCGCTCACGTTCATCATCAGGTTCGTCAGCGCGTCCACGTTGATGCTCAGTCCTTCGCGCAGGTAGTACGCCCACTGGCTGCTGTTGCGCTCGGCCACCGGGGGCAGGGGCACCGTGGTGTCCCAGGTCAGCTCGCCCTTGTCAATCTGGCGGGCGGCCTCGAACATCAGCACCGTCTTGATGGTGCTGGCGCTGGGGAAACGCTCCGTACTGCGGTGGGCGATGACCTCACCGGTGGTGAGGTCTTGGATGTGGTAACCCAGCCGCCCCCGGAACCGCTCCGCCACCGCCCGCACCTGCGGCTCAATCGTGCTGAGCTTGGGGCGCGACGGGGGTGCCGCCAGCACCACCCCCAAGGTGAGGGCGGTGATGCTCATGTGGTGACCTCGAGCCGTACCACCCCGGCTCGGTCATGCCGCGCCACCAGTTGGTAGGTGTGCCCGGGAGCCACCAGCCACTCAAAGGTGTGCCGGTCGTCGGTCACGTCGGCGTGCCAGCCAAAGCCGCTGCTGGGGGTGTCGCACCAGCCTTCCAGTTGTTGCATGTACTTGAGGGTCCAGTGGTCGTCCCA
>CAZVHE010000050.1:0-17294 GCA_964627705.1 uncultured Chthonomonas sp. | reverse complement strand
TTGCCGCGATTCTGAAGGACGGCGAAAGCCTGCCCGAGAACTGGGGCAGCGGCGAGGCTTCGGCCCCGGCGGAAGTAGCCCCGGCCCAAACGAGCAAGGCCCCGGCGGAAGCCACTTCGGTGCCTGCAACGACTTCATCTAGCAACGAGCGCATCAAGGCCAGTCCGCTGGCCCGACGCGTGGCCGCCGATGCCGGGGTGGACCTGAGCGCGGTGACGGGCACCGGCCCGGGCGGACGCATTGTGCACAAGGACGTTCTGGCGGCCATCGGCCAGCAGGGCTCTTCCCTCCCCAAGGCCGCACCGCAGAGCGCCCCGGTGACGGCCAGCGCCGAAGACGTGAAGGTGCCGATCAACTTCCTGCGCAAGATCATCGCCGAGCGCACTCATCAGAGCAAGATGGAAGCGCCCCATTTCTACGTGACCGTGGAAGTGGACATGGAGAAGATCTATACGCTCCGTGAAGCCCTGAAGGAAGAAGAAGCCGGCAACATCAGCGTCAACGACTTTGTGGTGCGCGCGTGCGCCTTGGCTCTGCGCGAAATGCCGCAGGTGAACAGCACTTACCAAGGTGACCACCTGCTGCAACTGGGCAACGTGAACATTGGCATCGCCGCCGCCGTGGATGACGGCCTGCTGGTGCCGGTGATCCACCACGCCGACCAGCTGACCCTGCGCCAGATTGCCGCCGCCAGCAAGGACTTGGTGACCAAGGCCCGCGCCGGCAAACTGAGCCCGAACGAAATGAGCGGCTCCACTTTCAGCATCAGCAACATGGGCATGCTGGACGTCGACAACTTCGGCGCGATCATCAACGGCCCGAACGCCGCGATCCTCGCGATCTCTTCGGCCCGCAAGAAGGTCGTGGTGACGGAGAGCGATGAAGTGGAAGTGCGCTGGCGCATGAACATGACGGCCTCCTTTGACCACCGCGTGGTGGATGGAGCCGTGGGCGCCCAGTTCATCAACATCGTGCGGGCGTACCTGGAAAGCCCGATGCGCTTGCTGAGCTAAGTCGGCTTGATTCGCAAACAGGAACGCCGCCCGGGAGTGATCTCAGGCGGCGTTTTTGTTTTCTGTGACCTCCTCAGGCGAGCTGACGAGCGAGGGCGGCTGCCCCCAGGATGCCCGCCGAACGCAAGCGTTGCGCCCGCACGATGCGCACGTCTTCCATCAGGCTTGGCACCGCGATGTCGCGGGCTTGCATGACCAGACTTGGGGCAAAGTGCGACCAAGCTTTGGCAATCTGCCCGCCAATGGCCACCACGTCCGGCGCGAATACATTGATGAGGCTGCCCACGCCCGCGCCGAGATAGGTGCCGTATTCATCCCACACACGGCGGGCCAGGGGGTCACCGACGTCGGCGGCTTCGGCCACTAGCTTGGGGGTTACCAGGCTCAGGTCGCCCTTCACCCAGTCATTCATGATGGCCGCGCCCCGGCGCGTGAGTTTGTTCTGGGCCCGCACCGTCAGGCCCTCGGCTTGGCCATAGGCTTCCAGGCTGCCGTAAGCGCCGCTGTTGCATAGCTGGCCGCCCATGGCGATGAGGGTGTGACCGAGTTCGACGCCGCCCTTGTTGCCCCCCACCAGCAGGAGCGGCCCCTTGGCCTGGCCATCCACACTGCCGGGACCGAGAACCACGCCACCGCCGACGCCCGTGCCCAGCGTGAACATGAGCAGACACTTGGCCTTCCCTTCACCGCTCCCGAATTGGTATTCGCCCAGAGCGGCGCAGTTGGCGTCGTTTCCCATCACCACCGGTAGGCCAAGTCGCTTTTCTAGGGGGCCGCGCACAGCCACGTGCTGCCAGTAGTAGAAAACGCCGTCGCGATACTCACCAAAGTTGGGGGCCCAGCGGACTTCCCCGCTGTCGTTGTCCACATGGCCGGGGATGGCAAGCCCCACGGCTCGCACGGGCTCACCGGCCTCAGCAATGGCGGCCTTCACCACCTGTGCCACGGCATCGAGGGTCGCATCCAGTCCATTTTGAGCCTGACTGGGGGCCGAAATCGGTCGGAGGAGCCCCGGGCGACCGTCGGATCGGATGACCTGGGCACGAACATTTGTGCCCCCTAAATCGACACCGACGACCGCTTGCTGAGACTCCATGACGACCAATTTTAACTTAGATGAAAAATTGCGGTTACAACTAGGGCCGAAAAGCGTAAATAACCGTATGCTAGCGACAGATGCTGTGGGGAGCACTGTAATGGACGCTGAAGCACTTAAGACCCTTGGGGGTGCGCTTCAGTCTGAATTGAGTCGAGTGATTGTGGGCAAGCCGGATTCGGTCCGGGATGCCGTGGTGACCCTTTTTTGTGGTGGCCACCTGTTGGTTGAAGACGTGCCGGGGGTGGGCAAAACCACCTTGGCGAAGGCCTTGGCCAAGGCGCTGGGCGGCGAGTTCCGCCGCGTGCAGTTCACGCCCGACCTGCTACCGAGCGATGTGACGGGGGGTTCGATCCTCAACCGCACCACGAACCAGTTTGAATTCCAACCCGGGCCGGTGTTTGCCAACGTGGTGCTGGTGGACGAAGTGAACCGGGCCACACCCAAGACGCAATCCGCGCTCTTGGAGGCCATGGAAGAGCGCCAGGTGACGGTGGACGGGGTGACCCGCCCGCTGCCCGAGCCGTTCATGGTCATCGCAACCCAGAACAACATCGAAATGACGGGGACGTACCCCTTGCCCGAAGCCCAGCTGGACCGATTCTTGGCGCGGGTTTCGCTCGGTTACCCGGACCGTTCGAGTGAGGCCGCAATCCTTAGCGATCAGCAAACCACGCATCCCCTGCAGACAGTGAGTGCGCGAGCGACACTGGCCGAAATCACAGCCGCACAGGCCGCCGTACGCAAGATCTTTGTCCACGACAGCGTAAAGGAGTACGTGGTGGACGTAGTGCGGGCGACGCGCGACAACGCGCAACTGGCGCTGGGTTCCTCGCCGCGCGGTTCGCTTTATCTGATGCTGGCCGGGCAAGCCCGCGCCGGGCTGGAAGGCAGCGCCTTTGTCACGCCGGACCACATCAAGGCCGTGGCGCCGTTGGTGCTGGGCCACCGCGTGATCGTGCGGGCCGAGGCTCGTGCGCGCGGGGCCACGGGGCCGAGCATCATTCAGCAGATCATGGGCACCGTCGCGACGCCCACGGCTTTCCGACCTTCGTAATGCCAGGCGCATGAACAGATACGCCAGCATTGCGCTCACGGCGGCCGCGTTCTTCTTGATCGTGATGGCCGTGCTGAACGATTCGCCACCCCTGTTTTACATGGGGACGGCGATGGTGGCCACGTTGCTGGCCGCCCGCCTGCAGGCGTACCTGGCCGTGCGGTATTTGCGGTTCGAGCGGTTTGCTCCGCCCGCCGTGGCCGTGGGCGAACCGGTGGTCATCGAGATGATTGTGTGGAGCGAGCGGCGCATCAAGCGGCCGCTGGTGACCGTGAGAGACGGTCTTCCCGAGAGCTTGCGCCGGCAGGAGTTGGCCCCGCCCTTGCCCGTGGCTCCGAGCTTTGAGCAGCCCATCCGGACCCGCTATGAGTTCCGCCCCTTGAAGCGCGGACGCTACCGCTGGAGCCTGGTGAAGGTGGAAGCGAGCGACGCCCTTGGCCTGGTGTATCTCAGCCACAAGCACCGCACCGAGCAAGCGGAATTGACCGTCTACCCGGCCCCGTTGCCGGTGGAAGTGGAACTGAATCCTACTGCCGGGAGTGGCATTGCCGAGGTGGAAGCGGGGCGCGTGCGCGGTTCGGGATTGGAGCCCCATGCGGTGCGCGAATACGTGAGCGGCGACCCGCTACGCTACATTCACTGGAAGTCTTCGGCGCGGCGCGACACGCTGATGGTGAAGGAGTTCGACACCGGCACCAGCGTGAGCCTGGCGATCGTGCTGGACAACCGGAAGTCCTCCGATGTGGTGGACCTGGAGGGCAGCTCGCTGGAGACCCTGTGCGGCCATGCGCTTTACCTGGCCGAGAGCTACCTGGAACGGGGCGCGGAGGTGACCTTCCCGCAATACGAAAAGGTGGCGCGAGGCGAGCATTCAGAGCTCCGCATCCGTCAGGTGCGTGAGGTGCTGGTGGACGTGAAAGACGACCAAATTGAGTCGCTCAGTGCGCAGCTGTTGCGGGTGGCCGCACCGCTGGCCGAATCCACCACGGTGGTGATTCTGCTGGCCGTAGCCGACCCGGAACTGCCTGCCGCCCTGACCCAGCTTGCCCACTTGCAACGGGTGGTCCTCACGCTGGACGCCTCTGAATACGACGAGAAGCGAGCCCCCGACAGTGCCTCGCACCCAGCGTACTTACAAAAACTGGAGAGCGCGGGAGCCCGCGTGGTGCCCGTGGCGCGACGGAGGCGAAGCTCATGAACCGAAGCCTAGAAAACACCAACTGGGTGGACTACCTGCTGGCGATTTGCGCCAGTGGTTCAGCGGCGTATTCGCTCGGCATGAGCCTCGGGAAAGGCGACTTGGCCTTGACCCTGCTCGTGATGGTGGCGACGGCCACGCTCATCGGTGCTTTGGGAGGCCGAGCGGCCAAGGGCACGAAGTTTTACACCTGGGATGGCGCACTGGCAGGGTTGACCTGCATGGCGCTGTTCACGCAGACCTTCCGCATCAACAGCATGTTGCCGGATGAAGGCTTCCCCTTCTCACTCATCGTCGGCTGCACCCTGGCCCTCCTGATTGTGGGCGGCGGGCTGTGGGCGTGGCGCGATGGCACGTTGCTGTTCACCAGCCTGCCCAGCCTCGCAATGTTTGGTTTGGTAGGCACGTTCGACACCTACAAGCCGGGCACGTTCCTGTTTTTCATCTACTTGGTGTGCACGGCGGTGCTCTATAGCCGCACCCACTACCGGGCGATGGTCATTCGCGCCAAGGAGAGCGGGGTGGAAGAGCCTCACCTGCTCCACCGCGACGCATGGCGATGGATGGCGGGGTCCGGGTGGGCATTTGCCTCCGCTGGCGCCATCATCGTGCTCAGCGTGATTGGCGGCCCGCTGGTGCGTACCACGGTGCGCACCATTGTGCCCGACCCGCCGCTGCAAGGCGCCTCGCGCATCCAACCGCCGCAGCCGCAAAACCGGACCGGCGCCAACCCGACCCCCAGTGATGTGCGCGTGGGCACGGGGCCGGTGGAACTGACCGACGGCGAGATGTTTGAGGTGAGCAAGAACGCGGGAATGTACTTGCGGATCTCGACCTACGACACCTTCACCGGCGCGGGCTGGCAATTGGATCGAACCAATTGGAACAAACCCAGCTTTACGGTGGACGAGCGTGGCCCCACTTCGAGCATGACCGGCCCCACCGGCGGCCTGATGGGCTACCAGCCGGACGGCGTGCCCCCACTCGAACCCATTGGCAATCCGATCCTCAACCGGATCGTGATCCGGCGGATTGAGCAGCAAACCGCATTGCTCCCCAGCCCGGGCCCGGTCGCGGAGGTAGACGGCTCAGAAATGCGCGTGACATGGTTCCCGACCGGTCAAGCGGCGGTCATCCCCCGCGAAGGGGTCTTGAGCCAAATCTCGTACTCTTCGGTCGTCGTGCGCACTGGACGAACGGAAAAACCCTCGATTGACCCCATCAAGCGGTTGGGAGAAGAGGAACTCCAAACTTTGCTCACCACCCGCCAGCGCCCGGCGGAACTCCGGCGCATAAGCAGCAACGGCGTGAACAATGCCCCCGTGCCCCCGCGCGTGAAGGAGTGGGTGCGGGAGACCATTGCCGGGGCCACGACGGACTACGACAAGGCCGAACGCTTGCGCGCCCGCATTGCCCAGACGATTCAATACAACACTCAGGCGGAAGCCGTGCCGCGCGGCATGAACGCGGTGGAACACGCCCTGTTTGGCAAGAAGGAGGGCTACTGCGACCTGTTTGCCAGCACGATGACGGTGGCGGCAAGAGAAGCCGGCCTGACCGCCCGCTACGTGACCGGCTTTGTGCTGGATACGCCGGAAGTCACTGACGACAACTTTATCGTGGTCCGCGAGCGCATGAGCCACGCCTGGAGCGAGGTCTACTTTGAAGATGTGGGCTGGATTCCGTTCGACGCCACGATGGGCGCGACAGTGGCCCCTGGTGGAAGCCGCTATGACCGCCAGACCGACCCGTTTGCGGCCTTCAAGACCGCGCAAGCGCGGCAGGTCTATTTTGGCCTTGGCGGTTTGCTCGCCCTTGGAGGCCTGTTCCTGCTGGTGCGCAACGTGCGGTTCCAAGCTCAGGATCGCCGAGCGATGCGCGAAGTGGCGAGCCTGGAGCGTTCGCACCGCCGATTTGTGGCGGACGTGGAGCGATTCACCAAGTCCACGAAGAAGTTCAGCGAAACCACGCCGGAGTATCTGCGCGGCCAACGCAACGCCCTGGGCGAGTTCTATGCCCCAGCGGCGGGGATTGCGCAGCAGTTCGATAATGCGTTCTTCTCCCCGCTCGGGATTGACGCGGAGACCAAGGACCGGCTGGACCAGCAGATTAAGCAACTCGGGCGCGAGATGAGTCAACATCGGAAACGATGAGCAAGGACATCGTGGCGCGGGCGTTGGCCCACCGGGTCGTCCTGATTTGCGGGGATGAGGAGGTGCTGCGCATGGACGCCTGGCGCCGCATCCTGGCCGAGCTCAAGGACGACGACGGCTTTGACCGGGAGTCGTTTACGGCGGATAAATCCAAGCCCGGGGACTGGCTGGGTTCAGCCAGCCAGATTCCCTTCTTGGCTGCGCGGCGCACCGTGCTGGTGCGGCACCTGCTGCGCAAGAGCCCCCAAGATCCCAGCCGCACTCGCTACGACGACAAGCACCCGGCCGTGATGGCCCTCGCGGGGGTGCCCGAGAGCGGCTTTGTGCTGCTGATGGCCGACGACGAGGGGGGCGACCGCGAGAAGCGCGACCAGGCCGCCAAACACGCCGAGCAGTGGACCAAAGTGGTGACGGCCGCCAAGGGGCTAGTGCTGGAGTTCAAATCGAACCCCAGCGAGACGGTGCGGAGTGTGATGCAGGCCGCCGACGCCGCCGACAAGACCATCAAGCGCGACGCCGCCATGTTGCTGGCCGAGATGGTGGGGGGCAAGCTCGCCCGCGCACTGGCCGAGTTGGAAAAGTGCATCCTCTATGTGGGCGATGCCCCCGTGATATCGAGCGACGTCGTGAAGCGGGTGGTCATTGCCGAATCCGACTACAAGGCGCACCAACTGGTGCAGGCCATCACCACCGGTCACACCAGCGATGCCATGCTGCACTTGAGGCAGCTCATTGCCGAAGAGGGCCGCAACGCCACGGGGATTGTGAGTTACCTCGCGATGATCTTTAAGTCGGCGTGGCAAGCCCGCTTGGGGCTGGAGATGAACCAGCGCAACGGCGGGCGGTTCTCGGCGGAGTTTGTGGACCTCTTGCCGGACCCGGGGCTGCACAAGGAGCCCGACTGGAAGCAGCGGAGTGCCTTCCAGGTGGCCCGAGATTGGAATCGCGAGGGTTTGAGCGAGGCGATGCGGGTGCTGCTGGATGCGGATTGCCGCCTAAAAGGCCTGCGTCCCGGGCAAAGCGTGCCCGACACCCTCGAGACCATGGTGTTGCAGCTCTCGCGGCTGGCCAAGGGCCTGCACAGCGGCGTCCCCCGCTTAGGGGATGCGCGTGAGCCGCTCCTCAAACTCTAATGGCAAGAACTCCTGCCGGTAGGTGCTGAGCGCGAAGCGGTCGGTCATCCCCGCCACGTAATCCAGTGCCCCTTGCACGCCGGTGAACCCTTCGGGCAGTCTTCCTTTCGTGGCGTAGTGCACCAGGAGCGATCGGACCACAAATTCTGCTTTCTCCACGTCCTGATTGTGGACCGGATAGCTCAGGTAGACGTTTTCGAACATCCACTCCTTCAGGTCGTTCATCAACTGGAGCATCGGAGCGGAAAGGCGAATCGCGGGTTGATCCAGAGAGTGAGTGATGACATCGGTCACCATGCGCTCGATCCGCTCTCCGTGGGTATGGCCGAGTTCAGAGAACGCGGCGGGCACGCCCGCGATGATGCCGCTACGGATGGCGTCGTCGAGGTCGTGGTTGAGATACGCAATGCGGTCGCTGATGCGAACCACGGCGGCTTCGAGGGTGCTCACGGGCTCGCCGTCGTGAGCGCTGAGGTCCGCGCGGCCCTTACTGTGCCCGCCGATACCGCGCCGGGTTTCGGCCGTAAGGTTCAGCGGGGTGAGGATATCCACCACGCGGAGGGAGTGCTCTGAGTGATGGAAATGGGTGGGGCCGCCGGGGGGAACTGAGGGATCTTTGAGCGCTTCATCCAGGGCGCGTTCGCCCGCATGGCCGAAGGGGGGATGTCCGACATCGTGACCCAGGGCAATGGCTTCGGTGAGGTCTTCGTTGAGGCGTAAGGCGCGGCTGAGGGTGCGGGCGATCTGGGCGACCTCGAGCGTGTGAGTCAGCCGGGTGCGGTAGTGGTCACCCACCGGCGCGATGAACACCTGCGTCTTGTGTTTGAGGCGACGGAACGGCTTGCTGTGCAGAATCCGATCCCGGTCCTTCATGAACACCGTCCGCACGGCATCTTGGGTTTCCGGGCGCGCCCGGCCCTCACTTTCACAGGCCAGGGCCGCGAAGGGTGAGAGCGATTGCCGCTCCCGCTCTTCAAGCATCGTGCGTAGGTCCGACATCGCCGCTTATTCAGACGGCGGCAACGCGGCGTGGGCTTCCAGAATCTGCACGGCGTTGAGGGCGGCACCCTTGCGGAGTTGGTCGCCGCTGAGCATCAGGTTGAACCCGCGCACGTCGTCCGGGTCGCGGCGGAATCGGCCCACCAGCACCTCGTCGCCGTGACTGGAATCCACCGGCATCGGGAAGTGGTTGTTGGCTCGGTCATCCACCACGCGCACGCCCGGGAAGGCGGCGCACAGTTCGCGAACTTGGTCTTCGGTGGGAGCGCTACCTTGGAAGGTGATGTGGACCGTTTCGGTGTGGGCGCGCAGTACCGGCACCCGCACGCAGGTGACGTTGAGTTGCAAGTCCGGGGCTTCCATGATCTTGCGGGTCTCGGCGCGCACCTTGATCTCTTCCCCGTTCCAACCCGTTTCGTCAATCGTCGTGTTGTGGCTGAAGAGGTTAAAAGCGTAAGGGTGCGGCATGATGCGCGGCACCACCGGCTCTTGGTTGAGGAACGCCTGGGTCTGCACTTGTAGCTCTTCCATGGCGGCGGCCCCCGCCCCGCTGGCACTCTGGTAGGTGCTGACGATCACCCGCTCGATGGGGAACGCACGGTGGATGGGGGTGAGGGCCATGACGAGCAAAATGGCGGTGCAATTGCCCACCGGGTAGAGTGTTTGCTGGCGCGAGATGAGGTGGCCGTTGACCTCGGGCACCACCAACGGCACGCCGGGTTCCATACGGAAAGCACTGGAGTTGTCAATGACGACCGCGCCGGCGGCCTGGGCCGGCCCGGCCAAAGCGAGGCTGGGGCCGCTCCCGGCGCTCAGAAGAACGTAATCTAGATGATTGAGAGCCTCGGGGCGCGCGGTTTGGATCTCGATGTCTTCGCCTTGGAACGAAAGTTTGGTGCCCGCCGAGCGGGCCGAAGCGAGGAGACGAAGCTCAGAAATTGGCAGTTTACGCTCCGCCAGAATTTCCATGATCTCTCGACCGACGGCTCCGGTAGCGCCCACAATGCCAATTCGCATGCCCGCATGGGTACCCGAGTCCGCCCTATGGACTGGGGGTCGGCTAGGGCTGGTGACTTGATATTCCAATGATATGAGTGATATAAGGTGAATGGGTCTGGCGTAAGGGGACGAACTTGGCGCAAACAAAGAATCTGAGTTACGGGAGACGGAACAGCCCGGACCGCGAATGGAACCGAGAACTTCTGTTCGAAAGCGCCAGTGTACGTGCTTATCGCGGACGCTGCGATCTGTCTCAGCCGGTGTCTCGGAAGTTCTCCGTTGCCAGCGACCAAGGCTGGATGGCCTTAAGCAGTGAGGGTTGCCTGATCGCCCAATCCCCGCAGGGCGAAGCTCGCTATCTGGTGGGGGCGCGCTCGGGCTTTTTGGTGTTCAGCGGCCTTTCAGGGCAGGTCGTTTACGGTCGCGGCCTGCAAGATTGGATTGAAATCGAATGGGAGATTGACCGTTTGCGTCCCTTGCGGGATTGGCTGAAAGCCCGTGAGATGGCGACTCCAGAAGGCCGCATCATGGTCTCGGGGGGCCTCGAGGCCGAAGACTCCACCGGAGGTAGCCCCTTGGCTCGGGTCCGCCAGGCGCTGTTGCACACCCACGAAGGCACGGAACCCCTGGTCATTGGCGCACTCTATGAACTGTGCGCGAAATTGACCTGCCACGCCGCGCGGCCCTTGCTGGGTGAACCGGAAGGCCAACTGCCGGAATCTATAGCAAATCTTATAAAGTTTGTGCGAACGGACCCGGCGCGATCTTGGTCGCTGCGAGACGCCGCCCACGAGATTGGCTACTCCCCCTTCCACCTCAGCCGCACGTTTCGGGCGTCGATGCCGTACGGCTTCCCCGAGTACGTCGAGCGCTGCCGGGCGGAAGTGGCCTGCCAAGACGTGCTGACCACGCGGGAGTCGGTGGAGAAGATTGCGATCGAGAAAGGATTTGGGTCCGCGCAGGCCATGCGTGATGCCTTCCGGCGTCACTTTGGCTTGTTGCCCAACGAAATCCGGACGCTCGGCGTTTACACCGTTTAGTTCTCGCCGAGATTGAGTAGCTGCGCGGCTCGCTCCATATCCTTGTCGCCCCGGCCACTGAGGTTGACCACGATGCGGCTACCCGGCTCAAACCGGCCCGGAAGGAAGAGGGGCACGAAGGCGTGGGCAGTTTCGAATGCCGGGATGATTCCTTCCAGCCGCGCCAATGCAGCAAAGGCCTTGAGTACGTCCGCGTCATCGGCGGCTTCGTACTGCACGCGGCCTTGATCCTTAAGGTAGGAGTGCTCGGCCCCCACCCCGGGATAGTCCAGTCCGGCGGAGATGGAGTGCGTCGGCAACACCTGGCCGTCGGCGTCTTGCATCATGTAGCTGTAACTGCCGTGGAGCACGCCCGGACTGCCCGCCGTGAGCGGTGCCGCATGGTGGCCGGTGGCGACGCCTTCCCCGCCGGCTTCCACGCCCACCAGCTTCACGCTGGAGTCATTGAGGAAGCCGTAAAAGAAGCCAATGGCGTTGCTGCCGCCCCCGATGCACGCGATGCCGTAGTCGGGCAGGGTTTGGTAGCGCTCAAGGTACTGACGGCGCGTTTCTTCGCCGATCACCCGGTGGAACTCTCGCACCATATGCGGGTAGGGGTGCGGCCCGGCGGCCGTGCCGATGATGTAGTGCGTGGTACGCACGTTGCTCACCCAGTCGCGCATGGCTTCATTCAGGGCGTCCTTGAGCGTGCGCGTGCCGCTGGTGACCGGGATGACCCGCGCGCCCATCAGCTGCATGCGGAAGACGTTCAGCCGCTGGCGGACGGTGTCCTCTGCGCCCATGTAGATATCGCATTCCAGGCCAAAGAGGGCGCACACCGTGGCGGTGGCTACCCCGTGCTGCCCGGCGCCGGTCTCGGCGATGATGCGCTTCTTGCCCATGCGCTTGGCCAGCAGGGCTTGGCCGAGGGCGTTATTGATCTTGTGGGCGCCGGTGTGGTTCAGGTCTTCGCGCTTGGCGCAAACGTGGTAGCCGGTGACTTCGCTAAGGCGGGCGAGATGGGTGAGCGGGGTTTCGCGGCCTACGAACTCGGCGAGGAGGCGGTGGTACTCCGCCACAAACTCGGGGTCCGCCCACGCTCTGGTGAACTCCTGATCCAGCTCATCCAGAGCCGGCACCAAGGTTTCTGGTACGTAACGCCCGCCGTAATTACCAAATCTTCCTTGCTCGCTCAACCTAGAACCACCGTTTTAGATTCTACGATGTCTCCTGAGAGGAAGGCGCGGGAAAGGCCCGGGCTACCATCAAGGTCCCAGTGGCCAAGAGCCCGGGAAGCATGAGCAGATTGAGCAGCGGAATGTAGGCACAAGCCCCCGCCACCACGGCAAACGGCAGCGCCCCGGGCAAACGGAAGGCGGCCGCAATCTGGCGCGGGAACAGCACCCGCCGCCGGGCAAAGGCGGGCGAAGTGAGGTCACAGAGGGCCAGGCACCCCGCGATTAGCGCCGCTAGTACCCCCGCCAAGATCCAGCTCACGGCCAAGGCCACGAGACTGACAAAGATGGCGAAGGTGATGCGCATCGCAATTTCAAGTCCGGTGCGGCTGAGCGAGACGGTGGCCTCGGGCACGGCGCCGAACTTGATAACCTCGATCCGCTTCGTCATGTGATCCCAAATGGGCGCGGCGATGCTGGTGGCGCTGCCGAGATAGATGGCCTGCGAGACGAACAACAGCGCCATGGCGACCAACACGCGCCCCAGCACGCTGGCATCGAATTGGCCCCCAAGCCGCGCAATGGCGCTGCCAATGAGGTGGGCCACCCAGCCGCCCAGCAACCATACCGCGAGCACGTAGATCAGCACGAAGGCGACGAAGCCGAGAATCATCGGAAGGATGGCCAGCGATCTCAGTTCACGATTGCCCAGAACGAGCGTGAATCCTTCGCGGAACGGGGGCATGATCTTCACTATGCCCGCTCAGGCCCCTAGCGTTGCATACCCAGAACAAAACACCCCACCCGCGAGGAGCGGATGAGGTGATTGTTGGTCTCTGAAGGGTGCGTGATGAACTAATAGCGCGGCGGACTGTCGCTGGTGCGCTTGATGGCGTAGAACACGCCCCCCACCACGGCGGCCCCGCCAATGAAGAGAAGCCAGCCTCCCCACGGGTTGCGCTTTTCGCGTTCGGCGGCCTTTTTTAGCACGTCTTCGGCAGCCTTGCGGTTGCGGGCGGCATCGCTGGCGTTCAGGACATCCTCGGCCTTCGACTGGTGATCGAACTTGGCCTCGGCGTCGCGTTCGGTGTCTTCTTCCACCACGCCGACCTCATCGAAGCTACCCTTCAGCGTTTCTTGCTGTTGGCTGAGTTCAGCCTCGGACTGTTCACTGTGGAACTTGGCGTCCTTCGGCTTGTCCTCGATGAACCCGAAGGCGGTGACGGCGAGCATTGCGGCCAGGACCACCAGCCAGGGTTTATAGTTCATGCTTTTCATCTCTTTCCTTAGAATCCCTTGCGGACAAATCCGCGATCTTGCCAGGTGCTGCGGAGCATCGTTGGGCTGCGCGGCAGGTTGAGGTCAATGAGCGGCTTGCGCTCGGGTCCTCGCTCTCGAATGCGAGTGTCGTAGTTCATGCGGATGGGCAGCGACCACGTGACAATGGCTTCGTCACGAGCGATGAGCGTGCCGTTGACGGTCATCCCGCCGCCGCTGGTGCCCACGTTCCCACCTCCGCAGAAGTTGGTGTAGATGACGGCGTCCACCTGGTTCACGCCCTCGGCGGCCGCGTTGATAATCGCGTCCGAGATCACCGACTGATACTTGCGGCGACCCGTGGAGTCGATCTCCATGGCATTGAACGGCGGGATGTAATTCCCTTCTTCGTCATAGCGCCCCTTGGTGAAGGGCGGCTGCATGTAGTACAGCGGATACGGGTTCGCGAAAGTGACGGGGTTGCCCATGATGACCGAGCCGCGTGCGGCCAGACCAAGCATGTCGCGCTTCTCATTGCGACTTTCGATCGTGCTCATGCTGGAACCCGTGAAGTCGGGCGGATTCAAGTAGCGCACCGATCCGATCACGTGGATATTGCGACCAGTATAGATGGTGCCTCGCCCACTGACCGTCCCCTTGATGGCGACGTCTTGGGTAAAGACCACCGGGCCGTGAATACGAATGGGGCGCGTGGTGGTGCCGACGAGCAAGGCGGAACCGGTGAAGACGCCATTGGTGGTCAATCGCACCCACTGGCTGGGTTTCGGACCGGCGCCATCCGGGTCTTGCCACACGTCCAGGTATGCGCCACTGTAGTTCACGTTGGGCGTACCATCTGGGTTCAGGTTGTTCGCCGATCCCGGGTTCCCCATGTAATTCGGATTGGCAGTGCCATCTGCAAACGTGGCTTTGTCATCCTGATACGACTGCGCCAGTGTTTGATAGCGGCTGAGGTCGCTCAGGTCCGGCATCACCAGTTCTTCCGTGGGCTCCGTATCAAGCGTGCCCGTGGTGGGGGTCGCCCCGGTTGAGGTACGTTCCCATTTCTTGGTGCCCGTCGAGTCCATGGCCGCCGCACCAAACACTCGATTGCCCTGAATCTGTGCTTCCGAGAAGAAAACCAGATCGCGCCACTTCTCAAACTCCTCACTGCCAATCGCACCGTGCACCGCCGGGTTGTACGGCTGGCGCATGCGGGTGCGGTGAGGGGTTCCGCCCGCCGCGACGGTAGCGGCGTACGAAGAATCGCTTTGCTTGACCGGAAGATTGTTGACAATCCCGGCCGCCGGCGGGTCGAGCTTGGTGTTCACCGAGGCGATCATGCTGCCATTGATGGTGCCCGTCCCGGTGATGAAGTCAAAGTTGCCGTTGGCGCGCATGTCGCCATTCACGATCAACGAAGTCGCACTAAAGCCGCTCATCCAACCGTAGTTGTTGATGAAGTAGGTGTAGTCAAAGATGCCGCTTCGCGCGAGTTCGTAGTTCGCGGTGACGTCCACCGTCATGCTGGACTCGTCCGCGTCCAGGGCTCCGTTGTTATTGGTATCCAACCAGCCCACCGAGCGGACCGTGACCACTCGGCGATAGGGGTCGGCATTCGGCGTGGTGTAGCCAATCACCGCCGAGGCGTAGCGACCGACGCCCGAGACATCGTCCGTCACGGCCAGCATGGGGTTCGCTTCGCTTGCGCCGGCTAACGTGCTATCCATGTCGTCAAACAGCTGAGTTTGCTTGAACGGGATCCAAAGGCTGAGGAGCACATCTTGGACCCCCGCTTCGCACAGGTGCGAGGCTTGGACTTCGGCCGTGGTCGCGCGACTATCGCGGATGCTCTGGGTGGCCCATTCGAGGTAAGTCACGCTGGAGACGCTCAGGATCATCATGATCCCGAACGTGGTGACTAGCGCGTTGCCCCGCTGCTTGCCTCCGCGCGTTCGTCCTTTCAAAATTGGTCGTTTGAGTTTCATCGGGTGAGTTGCGGAATGTTCCGGAGGTAGATGGTCTCGCGTTGCCGCCCCAGGGCATTGACCGATGCGTCGTCGTTGGTTTGGGTCACCACCTTGATGGTGAGTTGCCGGGTAATCGTCCCCGGTCCAGGCGTAAAGATGTCGTAGGCCGCGCCCGTGCCCCCAATATCCGTGGGCACCACATTTCGGGCCAAAACGCGGGTGTTTGCGCCCTCCACGAGCTCAATGGTCTCGTTGCTGGCGTTGTATTGGATCCGGCGGACAACGCCGTCCCAAGTAGCCGGAACCGTGAAGTTTCCGTTGGCATCCTCTTCCGGCAAGCGGAATTCGAGGCTCATGCCATCCCCGGCCACCGTGACGGACATGGCCTGACGGAGCTGATCGCTTATGGCGCGGACCGCCTGGCGGCTTTGGGTTTCAGCGACGATTCGCTCACTTCCCCGCAGCCAGTTTTCCATCCCGCTCAGGTAGATCGAGATGCCGCCAAAGATGACGAGGGTGCCCAAGATGCTGGCCACCATCACTTCGACGAGGGTTAAGCCCCGGCGGCGATTGAACTTTAGGCGAGGCGCTCTCATAAGTTGCCCACCAAACTGGCGACGACGACTTCGCGATTGGTATCGCGCTCGCGCCATGTCACGCGGATCGTGACGCGGCGCAGGTCAAATCGGACTTGCTCCACCGTGACGGTGCCTTCCCCGTCCGGGAGCACTTCGGAAGGACTGTCGTTTTCACCGTTGTCCACGTCGGTCCACTCCCAGGTGTTCACAGCCGTAGGGGTGGCACTATCCACCAGGCCGTTGGCAAACATCTGGGCACCGGTCAAGTTCGCAAATCCGCGACTCTTGAGACTTTCCATTTGCTTTTGAGCAAGGGCTGTCGCCTGGTTGTTGAAGTTGGCCTTGGCGCGGCTGGTGTTGGCCGTAGGCATCGTGGCGGCAAAAATCAATGCGCAGGCCAGGACCAAGAAGGAGGCGATCATGATCTCGATGAGGGTGTGACCGCCGGTTCGGGATTTAGCTTGAGAGCGCATTTTCTTTCTCGAAGTTCAAAATGAGAGATACGAGCGGAGGCAGAAGCCACCCGCCCGTATCTATTGTTGGTTGAAGGTGCCGGGCTTTAGAGACCGGACTTGTCGGTGCGCCAGGTGGCAGCGTCGCGACCGCGGAACGTCGTGTCCGTACCGATCGTCGTTTCGTTGGCCACAGCGCCGGTCACAGGCCAGGTCACCGGCCAGTTCTTCATGTAGTCCGACATGGTCGAACAGTCGTCGCCGACCGCAAGGCCTTCGTTCATCGCACACTGCTCCTTCGCAGCTTCGATCTGCTCCAGGTTGGCGATGATCGTTTGCGCGCGGCTGTTCTGGCGAGCCGTGATGAAGTTCGGCACTGCAATCGCAAGCAGGATGCCGATGATCAGCACGACAATCATGATTTCAACCAGCGTAAAGCCTTTCTTCTTGTTTCGCTTCATGGTGTTAAGTGGGTCTCCGTTCTTGTCCGTCCGCTCCGGCGAGGGGGAACATGAGGGGGATTCCATGCGCGGGCCGGGTGTCGCTTAGGTAAAAATGCGGGCTTTCCTCGTTCATTTATGAAACAACCCTGCCCGAGAATGAGCAGGGTCGCTGAGAGTGGCGCGAGCCGCGCGTTAGAGACCGGACTTGTCGGTGCGCCAGGTGGCCGCATCGCGACCGCGGAATGTGGTGGGTGTACCCACCGTGGTTTCATTGGCAGCGGCCCCGGTCACGGGCCAGGTCGCCGGCCACTTACGGAGGTAGGCCGCCATGGTGCTGCAGTCATCGCCCACTGAGAGGCCTTCATCCATGGCGCACTGCTCCTTCGCGGCGTCAATTTTCTCGAGCGTCGCCACAATGGTTTGGGCGCGGCTGTTCTGACGCGCCGTGATGAAGTTGGGAACTGCAATACCGAGCAAGATCCCAATGATCAGCACAACGATCATGATTTCAACCAAGGTAAAGCCCTTTTTGCGTTGACTTCGCATAGACATAAACTCCTATGGGGGTTCGTCACCCTTATTGGTGCTACTCATCGCTTTCCACATCCTTAACGCCGAACATCCCGTACATTCACTAGGCATGATGATTCCCGTTTGCCCAAAAGAAAACATCCCCCCGCAAGCGGAGGGATGTGATTCGCCGGCCTGGACGGACCAGGTAACTTTCTCTTAGAGACCGGACTTGTCGGGGC
>CAZVHE010000049.1:5668-17574 GCA_964627705.1 uncultured Chthonomonas sp. | reverse complement strand
CGCGAAGATGGAGCGCCAAGGCCCCCACCGCTTCGTGTCCCATGCCACTGACTTGGAACCAGCCTTTGCTCTGCCGGAGCAAAATGCCTTCACGGCGGTCGCCTTCGCGGCTGGTCATCATCAGCCGAAGGAAATCAAGACGGGTTTTGGTATCTGCGCTTGGAATTACCGACATCGGTCCACCTGTAGGGTACGTCATCGGACCCCACGCGGGTGATTATGGCTGGTTCGGAGTGGGGATAACGGGTCGCACCTGCCCATCCACACAAATGCCTAAACCCTCGGGCCGGGCATCTTGTGCCGGGTCGCCGACCGCGTTCCGTTGGTTTTGCCGACTTTGGTACACGACCACCGTCTCGCCGGGCAGGTCTTCAAAGTGTTTGCCGCTGATCGCCTTATTGAAGGCAAATCCGAACATACTCTCACCCACGCTGGGGTCGTGGATCTTCTTCTCGGCTTCGCCTTCTTTGAGGTCGGCGGTGCGGAGGCGGGGCTCAATGGCGTCAATCCAGCCTTCGGCGGCGGGCAGTTGGCCTTCGGAATCCATGTAGAAACGGAGCGCAGTGTACAGGGCCTCTAGGTTGCCGCGCACGTCGGCGTCCCATTCCGTCTTGCTGGTTTTCTCGAAGAAACCGGCCTTGCGGAAGTCGTTCGCCGTCTGCACGATGGGCAATCCCCAGATGAGGAAGGCCGCCAGCAAGGGCAAGCCAATGTAGAGCCACAGGCGACCGCGTTTCCGTTTCATGCTCGTTACTCTAACGCACGTAGAATAGGAGCGCAATGATTCCGTCCCGATTTGAACTCTGCTGCTTGCCCACGCCCTGCCACCGGTTGCCTCGGGCCAGTGCGCGGCTGGGCGTGGAATTATGGATCAAGCGGGACGACCTGACGGGCTTTGCCGGCGGAGGCAATAAGGGGCGTAAGCTGGAATATCTGGTGCCCGAAATCCAGGCGAGCGGGGCCGAAGTGGTGGTGACGTGCGGGAGCACCCAGAGCAACTTTGTACGTCAGTTGGCGGCGGCGTGCCGAATGATCGGGGTGCGCTGCGAAGCCGTGATGATGAACCTGCCCTACGAGCCGGAGTACGGCAAGCCGGCTACGCCGGCACCACACGGAGGCGGGAATATGGTGCTGAACGATCTCTTTGGGTTGGTGCCGCATATAGTGCCCGATGGCAGTTGGGATGACCTCTTTGCGGCGGCAGATGAGCGGGCCATGCGCCTGCGCCACGCGGGGCAACAGGTGTATCAGGTGGCGATTGGCGGGAGTTCGCCGCAGGGGGCATACGCCTTCTGGCAGGCGGCGCAGGCGCTGTCCATGCCCTTTGCTTGCTTGGTCACGGCGACGAGCAGCGGGTCCACGTTGGCGGGGTTGGCCACGGCCCTGCAGGGCACGGGCTGCCGCGTGATTGGGATCTCCTGCGACCCCGAGGAAGAGAACCGGGACGATGTTTTGCGGCTCTCGCGGGGGTTGAGCGATACCTTCGGGGTGGCTCCGGCTTTGACCGACGTGGAGATCCGGTTTGAGTTCGCGGGGGAAGGCTACGGGGTGCCGAGCCCTGAAGGGGAACGAGCACGCCGCACCTTGGCCGCCGAGGAGGCCATTCTCTTGGATTCCATCTATTCGGCCAAGGCCTTTGCCGGGCTGGAGGCGCTGGTGGCGAGTGGCGAAATCCAAGGGCGGACGCTCTTTTGGCACACCGGGGGCACGCCTTCGATCTTTGCCCACTGAGGGTTAGAGAAGGGCGCCCTGGCCCGGATACTTCACCAAGAAGAACCGGATGACGCCGTAGATGACCAGGCTGAACAGCGAGAGCGCGAACATCACCGCCACCGGCCGATACCGGTCATTGAAGCGGCGCTGAGTGAGGTAGCCCACCAGGCACGCGAACGCCGAGAAGGTGAACACCAGATAGAGAAAAGTGCCGAGCGCGTGCGCGCGGAACGCCGTATCGAGCTGCCCATGAAGGGTGGCCGTCCAACTGGTGGTGAGGCCGCAGCCGGGGCAAGGCCGCCCGAAGAATGCCACCGACCCACAGGCCGGCAAGCCGAGCTGGGTGTGGGTGCCGTGGCCATCGGGGCTTGGTTTGAGCACGAATACGGCGAGCAGAGTAACGCCGAGCCACGCCAGCCACCAACCCAGGTGGCCTTTTAGCTCCTTGCGGGATTCGACGGGCTCAAAGAGACTCAGATTCGAGTTCGTAGAGGGCGTCGAAGGGGATGACGATTTCCGGATGGACAAATTCCCCGTGGACACGTCCCACGCCCACCACCATACCGTCTGAATCGGCCAGAGCCACGTGCGTGTAGCTCGGGGCCTCCCGGAGTCGGGCGGGCTGTCCGTGTTGGATATGGCGGAGTTGTCCTTCATTGAGTTTCACCACCGGCATCGGGGGCAAGGCTTGGTCGAGCGACGACCAGTCTTCCGGACCGAAATCGTCGATGACCCGTGCTTCTTCTACACGAAATTTACCGATTCGGGTGCGTCTCAGGGCCGATAGGTGCGCTCCGCACCCCACAGCCTGGCCAAGATCGTGGGCGAGGCTACGAACATAGGTGCCACCGGAACAGACGATCCTTACGTCCACATGGGGGCCATCAATCTTGACGATATCGAAGGTGTCGATGACCACGCGGCGTTCTGCGCGCTCCACTTCTTCGCCCTTGCGGGCGTAAGTGTAAAGCGGCTTACCCGCCTTCTTCACCGCGCTAAACATTGGCGGAAGTTGGCTGATTTCGCCCCGGAACTTGGGCAGATGCTCTTGGATCAGCTCTTCTAGGTTGGCGGGGACGGGTTGGGTGTCGGTGACTTCGCCTTCGGCATCAAACGAGTTGGTGGTGACGCCAAAAGTGATGGTGCCGCGGTACTCCTTCGGTTCCAACGGCAGATACTGCAAGAACCGAGTGGCCGGACCGACAGCCAGCACCAGGAGGCCGGTGGCCTGGGGGTCCAGGGTGCCCGCGTGGCCGACGCGCTTGGTGCTGAACACACGCCGCGCCCGGCTGACGACATCGTGGCTGGTGAGCCCGATCGGCTTATCTACTAAGAGGATGCCAAGCACGCTTGGGCGGCCTCCACGAGTTGAGCTTCGGCGTCTTGGAGCGAGCCTTCGAAGGTCACGCCGGCGGCGTTGCGGTGGCCGCCGCCCCCGAACTGGTTGGCGATAGCCGCAACATCCAGGTTGCCACGCGAGCGCAGGCTCCCGCGAATCACGCCGGGCTTGCGTTCCCTCAATACAAAGGCGATGCGAGCGTGGCGGGTGCTGAGGAGTTCATTGACAATGCCCTCGGTGTCTTGTTCGCGGGCACCAAGGTCTTGGTAAACCGAGAGCGGCAAACTGACATACACAAGGTCTTCGTTCGGGGAGGCCTTGAGGTTGGTGATGGCCCAGCCGAGCAGTTTTAGCGCGGGCAGAGGTACGCAGTGGTAGATCTGCTCGGCCATATTGGGCAGGTTTGCGCCCAGTTCAATCAGCTGCGCGGCCAGGTTCAGGCAGTGCGGGGTCGTGTTGGGAAAGCGAAAGTTGCCGGTATCCGTCAGGATTCCCGCCAAGAGGTTGTCCGCAACCTGGGCGTTGACTTTGCCGGTGGGGATGAGCAGATCAGCCAGAATCGCGGCCGTCGCAGGGGCGGCTTCCATCACGATGCGCATGTGGCCAGGGCGTACCTTGGGCACATGGTGGTCCACCACGATCATCTGGTCCGCTGCCTCCAGATAGGGTGCCACGCGCCCCATTCGGGAGGGCTCATCGAGGTCCAGCACGATGGCGAGGTCGGCGTCGGGGTTCTCCGGGGCTTGGCGCACCCGGTCGGTGCCGGGCAGGAAGAGGAGGTTATCCGGCACCGGATCGTGGTTTAGCACCTCGTGGCTCACCCCCAATTGGTCCAGAAAGAACGAAATGGCGAGAGAAGAGCCGATAGCGTCACCATCCGGATTGAGGTGGCTGGCCACCAGCACGTGGCGCGCTGAAGCCAAAGTCTCCACGAACTGCGGCTGCACTTGCTCGAGTTCGTGGAGACTCTTCAGTTCGTGGACCATAGATCCATTCTAGCGGTTAGCCCTTCGCGCCAACCGTGACGTACTCAAACCCTGCTCGCTCGATTTGGTACGGCGTAAACACCCGGCGACCATCAAAAATGAGCTTGCGGCGCATGATCTGGCCGAGGCGGGTGAGGTCCAGCGATTTGAACTCGTTCCACTCCGTCACCAGGATGATGGCGTCGGCGTCTTGGCCGGTCTCCAGCGCCGAACTCACATAGGTGATGTCCGGGTGGATCGCGCGCACATTCTCAGCGGCGGCGGGATCATAGGCGCGGATGGTCGCGCCTTCCGCCTTCAGCATTTCGATGATTTCCAGCGACTTCGCATCGCGGATGTCGTCGGTGTTGGGCTTAAACGCCAGGCCAAGCAGGCCAATGGTCTTGCCTTGGAATCCACCAATGCGGTCCGAGAGGCGTTGCACAAAGTGGCGAGTTTGCTGCTCGTTCACTTCGTCGGCGGCCTGCAGCATCTTAAAGTCGTAACCCAGGTCGGCGGCGATCTTGTTCAGCGCAGCCACGTCTTTGGGCAGGCAGCTGCCACCCCAGCCCAGGCCGGCCTGTAGGAACTTGTTGCCAATCCGAGGGTCGGAGCCCATGCCCCGGGCCACGGCCGAGACATCGGCGCCGCACTCTTCGCATATGCGGCTGATCGCGTTGATAAAGGAAATTTTGATCGCCAGGAAGGTGTTGCTGGCGTACTTGATGAGCTCGCTGCTGCGGCGGTCAGTGATGATCACCGGGGCTTCCAGGGGCGCAAAGAGCTCCATCAGCCTGTGCGCCGCGGCCTGGTTGTTGGCGCCGATCACGATGCGGTCCGGGTGCTGGGCGTCGGGGAGGGCCGTGCCTTCGCGCAAGAACTCGGGGTTGCTCACCACATCAAACATGGAGCGGTCCACACCGGCATCCACCAGGATCTGCTCAATGCGGTCACCGGTGCCGACGGGCACGGTGGACTTGGTGACAATGATGGTGTAGTGGCAGATGTACTTGGCGATATCGCGCGCCACGGCCCATACGGCACTGAGGTCGGCTTCGCCGTCATCGCCCTGCGGCGTGCCCACCGCAATGAACACCACTTCGCCGTGCTGCATGCCTTCATCCGTGCTGGGCGTAACCTTAAAGAGGCCATCGTCCAAGGAGCGGCGAAGCAGAGCTTCCACGCCCGGTTCGTAAATCGGCACCTGGCCAGCCCGGAGCATCGCTACCTTCGCTTCATCCTTGTCTACACACAGCACGTCGTTGCCGAGGTCGGCGAAAACGAGAGCGGTGGGCAAACCAACGTAGCCTGTACCGATGACCGTGACTTTCATAAAACTTTCCTGAACTCCGCAGGGGTTACCCTACCTTTGACTCCAGTCACGGCAAGTTATGGGCCAACCGAAAGGCCTGAGGGACTACCGGGCGCGATTCCGGTGCTGAGGGCCCAGGCGGCGCAGACCACAAATCCGACCACGGTGAAGATGATGGCGGGGTCCCGGAGCAGGACTTCTTCGGGCTCTTCGCCGACCTCTTGGCCGAACACGAGCAAGAGGTATCGCCCGATCCCGAACAGTACGAAGGGCGTGGTGGCCATGAGCATGGGGTGTTGGCGGCCCGTGGGGCTTTCCAGCGCATAGATCCCGTAGGCCAGGGCGGCAAGGGTGGCGCTGAAGACGACGAGGGAATCGAGGGCCTTCTCGGAATAACCCTTGAGTACCGCCCGGGTGAGGTGGCCCTTTTCGCTGCGAAATTCTTGCCGACGCTTGGCCGTGCCGAGCATAAGCGCGAGTGCACCCGTGCAGAACAAGAGCCACCCCGAGACCGGCGCCGAGATGGCGGTGCCGCCTGCAATGGCCCGGATGACAAACCCCGACGCCACCACAAAAACATCGAGCAAGGCCACCGTTTTCAGCTTGTAAACATAAGCGAACTGAAGGAGAAGGTAGCTCGCCACCGCCGCGAGGGTGGCGCGATTGATGCTGAACCCCAGTGCCAACGCCCCGACCACCAAGATCGCCGCCAGCACCAGAGCGGTGCCCGGGCTCACCACGCCGCTGGCGACCGGTCGGCGGCGCTTCTTCTCATGCTCGGCATCGGCGTGGCGGTCGCGCACATCGTTTATGGCGTACACGCTGGCGCTGGCAAAAATGAACGCCACAAAGGTCAAACCCGCCGCTTGCCACGCCGCCGCATTGCCCGTCTGCCCGGCGAACAAAATCGCCGCGAACACCAGCAGGTTCTTGGTCCACTGGCGAGGTCGGGTCAAGCGAAGCAGGGCGGAGGCTTTGTTCACGGGCGGTTCAGGGCGTGATTCCGTACGCAGTGGAAGCAGGCCCCGCTAGTATAATCCGTGAACAAGCGTCGAACATTTTTCGTCTAGAGAAGGTAGCGCTATTCCCCGAAAACTAGGTTGGACGGTTTTCGAGGTTCATTTGATTTGAGAGCAGGGCACCAACAGAAGGGGGAAACCGTGGTTCCGATAGAGAAGGCAAGCGCAACGGGCATGACTCCGCCCGAACGCCTGCCCCGGTATGAGGAGCCTTCGTACCGTTTTATGAAGCGCAGCCTGGACATTATCCTCGGCGTTACAGGGTTGATTGTCCTCTTCCCCGTTTTCCTTCTGGCCGCTCTGGTCGTCATCATGAGCGACGGTTTTCCTGTTTTTTATTGGTCCGAGCGCGTGGGCCTGAACGGCAAACGGTTCCGGATGCTGAAATTCCGCACCATGGTGCGCAATGCCGACGAAGTTCTGCGGCGCGATCCGGTGCTGTTTGCCGAGTACCAAAAGAACCTCAAGCTCAAAAACGATCCGCGCCTCATCCGCTTTGGCGACAAGATGCGCAGCTTGAGCATTGACGAACTGCCCCAACTGCTCAACGTGGTAAAGGGCGAAATGAGCCTGGTGGGGCCGCGCCCGATTCTGCCCCCCGAATGGGATCGCTACGGCGATAGCATTGAGTTCTATTTGCGCATGAAGCCCTCTTGCGCGGGACTCTGGCAGTGCGAAGGGCGCAGTGAACTCGAATTTGAGGAGCGCGTACGTTTGGATCGCCAGTATTATTACGAGGCATCGATCCGGCAAGATCTACGCATTATCGGTCGCACCCTTGGGGCCATCCTCAAACGGAAAGGCGCTTATTAAGGCTTGGGTCACTTGCCGGGAACCTTCTGTTTGGCATGAAGGTTGAAGGAGAGGCACTGAACTATGGATACCGAGGCCGTACTGAACGAAGTCCAGACGACCACCCCACCAGTGGACGCTGATGAGCGCCGCCTATCGCTAGATGAGGTGCTGGCTTGGGGGCGAAACCCCCAGTTCCAGCTCGTCATGCTGGCCATAGGTGCGCTGATTTTTGCGTTCCTGCCGTTCTTCAAGCTGGTTTGGCGGCAGTGGATGGACATGGACAGCCACTACGCCCACGGCCTGCTGGTACCCCTCTGTTCCGGCTACTTGGTCTGGACCGTGTGGCCGAAGATCAAGGACATCCCGGTGAAGGGAACCTGGGTCGCGCTGATTGGTCTCGTTCCCGTTCTTGGCGCCGCTGCCATGAGCATGCGCCTAGAGCAGCCGTTCATCCAGAGCGTACTGTGCATCGCCGCCATTTGGCTTTCGGTGGTGCTGGTTGCGGGCTGGCGCTGGGCTTGGGCGCTTACCCCGGCGATTGCCTATCTCATCCTCGGTTTCCCGATTCTCGACCGCATCATCGACCGAGCGACCTTGCCGCTTCAGCAAATGAGCACCGAGGTTGCCTACCAAATTTTGGATGTGCTGGGCTACAAGCCGTTCCGCACCGACTCGGTGACGATCAATCTTGATAAGTTCACGTTGTTCGTGGCGGCAGCCTGTAGCGGCCTCAAAACGACCATCGCCATCAGCGCGGCCGTGGTGTTCTTTATGATCATCTCGCGGTTGCAGTTCTTTGCCAACCTGATCCTGGCCACCATCGCCATTCCGCTTTCCGTGTTCATCAACGGCGTTCGCATCGCCATGATCGGCATGGTGGGGAATGAATACGGCGAGAAGGCGGGCCACGATTTCCACGACTACAGCGGTTACATTGCCCTGGCCTTGTGCTTCTACCTGCTGTATCTCATCACGAAGGGCCTGGAGTTTAAGAAGAAGTCATGAAGCAGAAGATCTTTGTCGTCATCGCCCTGTTCTTGGCCGTGGGGGCCTTGGCCAATTTCCGCTCGGCCTTGACCGGCTACGTGCGGCCGACGGAAGACGAAGTCGAAGAGATGATGCCGAAGGAAGAAATCCTGGGCTATCGGTTCGTCAAGAGCGACTCTGACCCGAACCAGACCTACAAGATGGACGAGGTCACCTACGAGATGCTGAAGCCGTTTGGCATCGTCTCCCGAGTGTACGAGAACAACGCCGGTCAACGGATTGATGCGGTGCTAATTGCCAGCGACGACAGCGACTCGTTCCACGACCAGCAGTGGTGCTTCCAAGGTCAAGGTTGGGAGTTCTCGAAGATTGAACTTCGCACCATTGATACCAAAACCTTTGGCAAGATTCCGGTGAAATACATCGAGATGAACCACAAGGAGCGTGGCTCGGCGATTTCGCTCTTTACCTTCAAAGGTCCGGATAAGAAGTTCTACGACTCGTTCGACGCCATGTGGTGGGACTTCATCAGCCGTGAGTTCAAGAGCGGCAAGCCGCAAGCGGGTTCGTTCTACCGCTTCATCTCGATCTACGATGTCTCCAAGGAAGACTTGGATGCCTTTGCGGCCGCTTACATTGACGAAGTGGAACGCACGAGCCAAGGAAAGCTCTGACCCCTCAAGGACGCTGAGAATGCCTGTCTCAAACTGGTATTCTTAGCCCTTACGGTTGAGCCACAGGCGTGTGCTCCCGATGAGAGCAAAAAGCCAATGACGATGAGGGACGACGCGCAATTCAATCGCCCTCGGGTTGTCGTCAGTACGTCAGGCAAGTTCCATTACATCCACGCCGCGCGCATGCTGCACGAGCGGGGCCTGTTACAGCAACTCTTTGCGGGATACCCGCGCAACAAGCTGGGCTGGCCGCAAGCGCCATCAGATTTGGTCACCACTTATCCGATGTGGCGGGTGCCTTACGTCGCGCATGACTTGGTGGGTCAGCCGCTCACGGGCTTTCATTTTCTGCTCGAATATCTCTCCTCATCCTGCTTCGATCGATTCGTGGCCAAGCGCCTGCCGCAGGCCGATGTGGTGATGGCGATGTCGTCGGCCGGGGTGGCCACCGGTGCCCGCGCGCAGCAACAAGGCATGAAGTACGTGTGCGACCGGCCCTGCTCGCACATCCGCACGCAGTACGAGCTCATCCAGCGCGAGTACGAAGAGCATGGCGTAAAGCGCCAGGCGGTGGACCCGCGCATTATTGCCCGGGAAGAGACGGAGTACGGCCAGGCCGACCTCATCATCACCCCCTCTACATTTGCGCGCAACACGTTCCTGGAGCGGGGTTTTGCGCCGGAGCGAGTGGCGTGCGTCCCCCTCGGAGTCAATCTTAGAGATTTCTATCCCGAAGGCAAGCCGAATGACGCCGAGTTTCGCATCGCTTTTGCGGGGCAGATTTCGTACCGAAAAGGGATCCCGCACCTCCTCAAGGCCTTCGATCGGCTCGACGTGCCTGACAAGCAGCTGCACATGGTGGGTTCGGTCCGCAGGGATATCCGTCCGCTCATCTCCCAGTACGAGGGCCGGCCGGATGTCCACATCCGCGGAAAAATTAATGTTTCCGAGCTGAGGAAGTTGTTTTCTTCGAGCCACTTGCTCGTCCTGCCGAGCGTCGAGGACGGCTTTGGGATGGTCTTGGCTGAGGCCATGGCTTGCGGTTGCCCGGTGCTCGCCACGACCAACACGGGTGCCTTTGACCTGATTGATGAAGGCGTGGAGGGATTTCTGGTGCCAATCCGCGACCCCGACAGTCTTTGTGACAAAATGACCTTGTTGGCCAACGATCGTGCTCGTCAATCCCAAATGTCCGAGAAAGCCCTGGCCCGGGTTCAACGACTTGCGGGTTGGCAGTCCTATGGTGACCAACTTGCCGAAGCACTCACCAAGCTCTGGAAAGAGTCGTGAGATGGAGACAAAGCACCGAGAATAGAATTCATTGAGCACGACCGTCATCCGAGATACGCCCCAGAGAAGTGAATCCACGGCCATGCGCTGGTTCTGGCCGATTCACCTCATTTTGCTGTCTCTGGTGCTCATCGGTCAGCTCGCCACCGGCACGTCCCTGGAGTTCTCCCTATGGATGAGCCTCCTTTGGCTTCAGTTTGGAGTCGTGTTTTCCCGAACCAAGGGCGTCGCGTCGGTTCTGGGTTGCTGCCTACTCCTCTTCTTCATTCAGCACGTGGGAGCGGCCATGGTCATGAAGGTGTTGCATTGGCAACCCGCCGACGAGATCATGTACGTGCCAATTCAGACGTTGCAGGTCTACAACGTTGGCTTCTTGGGGCTGATATTTGGAAGCTTTTTCCTTGATTTTCTCCGCATAAGCAAGGCGAAGCCGCTCATCGTGCTCAAGCCGACTGAAGACCGCCTTTTCATTCTGGCCGTCATTCTGCTCGTAATCTCGGCAGTACGGTGGTACGCGGTCAACCGGTTTGGGGTTGCCGATGAGGGTGGCCTCTACGTAGGTGGGGTGATTGGTCCGCTCCGCCAGCTCCACTTCATTCAGTACCTTCCCATTGTGTTGGGCACGGCATACGCCATCGTCAAGAGTAACGGCAAGAAATGGCTGCACTGGACGAACATCATTAGTGTGCTCATCTCCATTGCCGGGGGGATCATCTTTGCCGTGCGGCAAGAGATGGTGTGGGCGATTGTCACTCTTGTGCTCTCGGCGCACATGTTTGGCTTCCAGTTCAAGTTCAAGCAGTACGGCCTGATCATCGGCCTTGCTCTGTTCTTCCAATTGGTGCTTTCTCCGTACGCACTCTACGCTCGAAACGAGGTGCGAACCGGAACGCAGACCGAACGTTTAACGACGATGGCTAAGGTCTTCACCGAGGTTATCACCGAGCCCGAGAAGTTCCGGAAGAAGGAAGTCGAGGACGCCCAAGTTGTGACCGAAGATGAGCGGCGCACGCACTATTTCCGCGAAGCCAGTAACCTCAAAGAACGGCACGCCCTCATCAACTGGGTTTCCAGTGTTATCTATCGCACGAACCTCGAGGGCTACGACGGGGGCGGACGGATTTACCATGGCTGGAAGATGGTGATCCCGCGATTTGCGAACAACCCGGATAAACCTGTGATTGGCACGGCCAACGACCTTGGCCACAAAGCGATCGGCTTGGTTGGCCCCACCGACTTCACCACGCAGATCACGTTAGGCTTCATTGCCGATGCCTTCAACGCCTACGGATGGTGGTGCGTCTTCCTCACCGCTTTCTTGACCCTGGTGACGTACGGGCTGTTTATCAGTTTCCTGTTTGGAGACGGACTCTCACGCAATATCCTGAGCTTAGGAATCGTCTACCAAGCCACACAGGTGTTTGCGGAGCGAACAATCGCGGCCCAGATTGTGTTTCTGTTCCAAGACCTCATTGTCTATGCGATCTTCTCGGCATTGATTGTGTTCTTTGCCAACACGATGACCCGCCGCACTCGTGAGGCTCCGTATGCCTACGAAAGGCAGCGCGGGATGGGACGTGTTGTTTCGCCCGATACTCGCCCATGAGGATCTTGCATGTCATCCGATCCGCCGACCCCAGGGAAGGGGGACCGATCGAGGGCATCTTGCAGCGTGGCCAACGCCTGCAGGAGCTTGGCCACGAGGTCACGGTGGTGGCGCTGGACGGCCCGAACCCCGCCTTTGCCGATGGCTTTCCCCTCAACTTAGTGAGCCTTGGCCCGGGACAAGGCATTTATGGGTACTGCGCTGAA
>CAZVHE010000049.1:0-5658 GCA_964627705.1 uncultured Chthonomonas sp. | reverse complement strand
CGGCATGACCGGCTGGCGCCTTGGCTGGCGGCCCATGCGGACGAGTTCGACTTTATCAGCGGGCATGGGATTTGGCAGCAAGGGGTGGCGGCGATGGGGCCGGGGCTTAAGCATTCCCGTACCCCGTACGTGGTGTGGACGCACGGTATGTTGGACCCGTGGTTCGACGAGAACAAGCTTAAGCGCCTCAAAAAGATGATCTACTGGCCGCGCTTCTTGGCGCCAGTGCTGGAACGCGCCCATGCGGTGATGTTCACCACCGAGGAAGAGCGCCGCTTGGCTGAGAACCGGTTCCGTCCTTATCGGTTCCGCCAGCAAGTGGTGGCCTACGGCACGCGGGGCATCGTGGGCGATGCCGATGCCATGCGCTCGGCGTTCTTGCAAGAGTTTCCGGAGCTGCAAGGCAAGCGAGTGCTCCTGTTCCTCAGCCGGGTTCATCCCAAGAAGGGGTGCGACCTGCTGGTGCGGGCGTTCGGTGAAGTCTACGGCCAGAATCCTGATGTGATGCTGGTGATTGCTGGCCCGGACCAAGTGAATTGGATCGAGACCCTGCGCCAAGAAGCTCAGGCGGCGGGGGTGGCGGACCGCATTGTGTGGCCGGGAATGTTGAAGGGCGACCGCAAGTGGGGGGCCTTCGCGGCGGCCGAGGCCTTCGTTTTGCCCAGCCACCAAGAGAACTTTGGCATTGTGGTGGCCGAGGCCTTGTCTGCCGGCAAACCCACGCTGATTAGCGACAGGGTCAACATCTGGCGTGAGGTCATCGCGGCGAAAGCAGGCATCGTGGCCCCCGATACGCAAGCGGGAGCGACCCAACTTCTGCGAGATTGGGAATGCCTGGGGACGGAAGGACGTGAGGCCATGAGCCAGCAAGCGCGGCCGTGCTTCGAGGAGCACTTTAGTGTCGAGGGTTCCGTTCGGGATTTCTTAGCGGTAGCGGAAGCCGCCATCAAGTCGAAGAAGTAAATGAACGCCCGAAATCCGTATCAATCTGCGCCATGATTCGGGTTAATCGCGCCCGGTAGCTGTAGCCATCGCGCACGCAGCGCTCGTGCCCGGCCCGGGCAATCGCGAGCCGCTCGTCATCGTGGGCCAAGTAGTAGCGGGCCTTATCCACCAGTTCTTCATCAGAACCAAAATAGGCCGCTTCCTTGCCTTCAGTAAAGAGAGCTTCGTGCTCGTCGGTCCGCTCGGCCAGCATGAATACGCCGCAAGCTGGGATCTCGACGGATCGGGTGGTCTGGGTGTCTTGGTTGATATGCCGTAAGAACCCGAGCTGAATCTTAGAGCCGCAGATGGCCTTGGCGTAGTCGTCGCCCCACACCCGTTCAAAGGAGTAGCGAAAGTTCTCATGCTGGCGGCAGCCCTGCCAGGCCCCGATGACCAAACCCTTCAACCCCGCTTCGCCGAGCCGAAAAACCGAGATTTCGCGCTGCCACTCGTGCTCGCCCACAAAGCTGAGATCCGCGCCAAATCGCCGTTGCTCATCGCCGGTCAGAGTCACCGGACGGTGCGTGCCTTCGTGGTAGCAGTTGTCCATGAAGTACGTCCGCTTCACTCCTCGAAACTCGTAGAAGGGCACCTCGAACGACTTGTTGGTGATCATCACGTCGTAGGCCGGGAGCGCCTGCGTGAAGACCCTCGTTTGGTTGTGCGGCATCGTCATGGCGTCTAGCACCAAGCCCACCACGAGCAGATCGGGTCGTACACGCTTAGCTTCTTCTAAGGTTTCGCGGGCAATGAGAATGCCCTTATCCACCCAGAGGATGTCGAAAGAATCTTGGCGGACCGCACTCAATATCTGTGCCTGGAAATCGGGCACCAGGCCCGGTACTCGCCTCGTGTGCCCTTGGCGATGCAAAAACTGTGTGATGTCGTATGCCCGTCGCACCAGGTTCGAGGCCCCATCGGGCGGGGACGTCGAGATGTTACGGACTTGATGGCCCAGGGCTTCAAGCACATTCCGGCGTTGGCGACTGGTCGATCCGACCGCGTCCGGGCCAACGTAGAGAATGTTTGCCATCAGTTTGAGTCTACCTACCGCAAGACTGAGGCCATTCCGAGCGCGGACAGATAAACTGGGCCGTGCGTTGGGGCGGATGGAAAATTTCCCACGGTGAACCGGTATGACGGCGGCTCCCCGACGAGCGTTCCGCACGGGCCTACTCGCCAATGGTGTCAGCCAGTTTTCTCAAATCGTCATTCAGCTCGCCCAACTGCCGCTGCTAAGGCACTGGTTCGGCGAGGACTCCATGAGCATCTGGAACCAGATGATCGCCATCAACATGGTGCTGAGCTTGCAGGCGCTCAATGTCCAGCAATCGGTAGGCAATGAAATGCTGATGGCCGAAGGGCGCGGTGACCGCGAACGCACCGTCTCACTCTACAACTCGGGCTGGAACCTGCTTTGGCTGGTCACGGTGCCTTGGCTCTTGGTGTTGCTCGGGGTAGTGCAAATTGTGCCGTGGCAAGCCTTTGTGCAGAGCGATCTGGTGGCCTCCCGTGACCTGGCGATCATGGCCAGTGGTCTGGTCTTGGCCGCGTTCTTTGCCCAGCACACGGGCATGATGGATGCCGGCTACCGGGCGGGGGACAAATACGCTTACGGCCTCATCGTCATCACCCTGCTGAACATTGTAGAGGTGGCTTGCGGGCTGGCCATGGCGCACTTCACCAAGTCCGTGGCCATGTACGGCGTGGGTTTCGCGCTGGGCAAACTCATTAGCCTGGTTTTCACCTATATAAATCTGCGCATAGTGGTGCCCTGGATTCCGCGCCTGCCGAGTTTTCACTTCAAAGACCTGCCATGGCCGCTCCTGAAAGAAGGGCTTGGCTACAGCGCGGCGGTGGCCAGCCAAGTGGTGGCCAACGATGGCACCAAGTCCACGATTACCCAGGCGATGTCCTCGGCAACAATCGCGACGAACTACTCGTCCATGCGCACGCTGGCCCGGTTTGCGTCGCAGATATCCCGGGCGTTTTCCAATATCCTCTGGGTGGAACTGGCCCGCATGCTGGGGCGGGGCGAAATCACCGAATCCCGCCTGCTGCACCGCAAGGCCAGCCGCATCTCGTTCTGGATTACGCTACTGGTTACAGGGGCGATGGCGCTGGCGGCCCCGACCGTTTACCGGCTGTGGCTCCAAGGGGACAAGCTCCAGTTCCAGCCGGTGGTGTATGCCTTCATCGCGGGCTCCATCGTGTTGAACAGCATCTGGAGCGTGAGCTACATCGTGCCCATGAGCATCAACAAGGGCTCGCGGCTCGGCACGATTGTGTTCACGTTTCAGGCGTTCATGCTGATCGCGGTGTTCTTGGCTTCGCGGCAATGGGGGTTGGAGGGGGCGGCGGCGGCCTGGTTCCTCAATGAGCTCGTACTTTGTCTTTACGTCACATCAAAGGCGTTCCGAGTCATCGAGGAATCTCCGCTCGAATTCTGGCGGGCGTTGCTTTCGCCCAGAGCGTTCGTTGCCAGCCTCAAGAACATCAAAAACCGCCGGAGCCCAGGGGCTCCGGCGGCTTAAGTGATTTGGTGAATCGGGCAATTACCAGCCGACGCGAGCGCTGAACCGCGCGGTGTTGCTGTTGTCCGTACGACCGGCCTGGTTCGGGTCCACCGGATTGAATCCGAGGTCCGCCGCCGGCGTCCCGGCGCGGGGCCGGAAGTCGTTGGCAAAGGCATTCTCGAACATGCTGGCATCTCGCGTGGTCAGCATCCCGGTCACCTGGTTTTCATTCGTGGCCGTCACGGACGGCGTGATGAGGACCGGGTTGTCCCACCAAGACTTGCCCGTCAGCAGGGATCCGCGTCGGGATTGGAAGGTCACAAAGTTGCGAACCACGTTATTGCGCGGGATCATCAACTCGCTGTCCGGGCGGGCTAGCAGGGCACTCAGGCCCGGAAAGGTGGTTTGCCAAACCGAACTGCTGTAGGGGGCGCGGCTCGCCAGCGTTCGCCAACCGGCCAAGTAGGCCTGGGGATTGGATGACTCGAAGGCGTAGATCAAGAGGCTGGCGTAGCAATCGGAGGCCACGTTGTCCTCCACCGTGTTGTGGTGGCCACCCAGGATGAACACCCCCACGTCGCAGCTCTTGAACACGTTGCCTTTGATGGTCCATCCTGACGACCCGCCATCCAGGTAGATGGCTGGATTGAAGAAGGAGGAGTCCATGCGTCGGCTGTGGCCTTCAATGAGGTTGTACTCCACGCGGGTACCCCACTCCGTCCAGTCGTGGTTGGCATAGATGGCACCGGTGTCGGTGGCATCTTGGCCCGTGTTGCGGATCACGTTCTTTTCAATTAGGTGCAAGTTGCCGTCGAACGTGATGGCCGAGTGCGGCAAGTCGCTGACGTAGTTGTTGCGCGCGACCAGACCCACACCCTTGAGGTGTATGCCCGGTCGCCAGAACCGCTGCACGCGTCCGGTGCGGCTGATTTCGCTTTGCTCCACCACCACGTTGCCGGAACGCAGCGTCGTGCGGTCACCCGCTTCGACGTGAATCCCCGTGCCTCCCACTTCCGTAATGCTTGCGCGGCGCACTACGCTATCCGAAGTGGCCAGCATGCGGATTCCGGCGGCGCCCACGTTGGTCACCGTCATGTCCTCAATGGTGATGTTGCGGCTATCGGTGACGCGAACGCCGTCGTGGCGCCCCCGCTGCAGCACCAGGCCCCGCACCGTGACGTGCGAGGCGTTGTCAATGCTGACGATTCCGCCTTGTACCAGCGAAATGGCCACGTTGCGGCGGTTGTCCGGATTATTGAGCCACACAAAAATCTTGCGATTGGTGCGGTCAATGTAGTACTCGCCCGGGCTATCCAGCTCGTACAGCGAATTGACGAAGCGGATTCGCGAAACGTAGTTGGGGTGACTTTCCGGGTACTGATTCTCGGGGTGGCGCGAACCGAAAGCCTTGTCCGGTCCGGTGAGTTCGTAGACCACTTCGCCGGTTTGCGGATTCCAGCTGGAAACTCGCTCCATGTTCTCGTGGAAGCTGCGCTTGGTGTAGTCGCCCACCGTCCAAACATCGGGCGTGCCCGACGGGGTGCGGAAACCGGTGAGGTTGGCCATGATGGCGGGGATATCGCGCGTATTGTTCGGGCTTATGCCCGTGACGGCCGTGCCCGTGCCGGTGTTCGGCCACTGGGCGAGGCGCATACGCTCGTTGCCTTCAAAGACTTCAGGAGCCGTCGGGAGACGGTTGGTGTGGTTCTCGTTCTGTGCCTGCCACGCTTCGAGCTGACCCAGGTTGGGGAAAACGCGCTGATCAAGCAAGCCGACGTAGACCCGCTGGCGGGCTTCCGGCGTCAGGACTTCAAGCTCGGTTAGCGACGGACGCACCCATCGGGTCACGCGCTGCGCACCATCCAGGACGGCCGTGCCGGTGACTTCCGCGCGGATGATCAGCGGGGCACTGGCCGTCCCGCTATCGGCAGACGTGATGTCCACTCGGTCTTCGCGGAGGCTGTAAGTACCCGGGCGAACCACGATTTCGGCGCCATCGGGGGCCAATCGGTTGGTCTGTCGCAGGTTCCGGATTTCTGCCAGCGCCGAATTGATCGTACGCTTCGGGCCACTCGCGCCGGTATACGTGGCCGACAACCCGTTATAAGAGTCGTTGCCAGAGGGAGCAACATAGAAAACTGTTCGGGCCGGGGAC
>CAZVHE010000048.1:0-17659 GCA_964627705.1 uncultured Chthonomonas sp. | reverse complement strand
GCGGTGGCGCGGCCCGGAGCCGTGGTGGTCAGGCCCGTATAGAGCGTGCGCACCACCGGGGCGGCAATCTGCGACTTCATCGCGGTTAGGTTCAGTTCGCTGCGGCTGGGTACGTTCTGCGGGTTCACTTCGCGGGCCACGTCGGTAAAGTTGCGGCCTTGGCGCAGAAGGTTGTCGGCGCGCTGCTTGCTGCGCTCATCGCGCACCACAATCTGCACCACTTCGGCCATGGCGGGCTTCAGGAAGGCGTTGGGGCTGTCCTTGATGAACTTGTCCACTTGCTGGTCGCTGATCTTGATGCCTTCGGTCAGCAGGTGCTCCTGGGCCAGGTCCACGCGGATGGACTGACGGATTTGTTCCATGGTCAGGCCACGGGCTTGCAGATTCTTCACGTAGCCCGGGTTAATCTTTTCGAGCGTGGCGATTTCGGTCTGCACGGCGGTGTCGTCCAGCTTGAAGCCCTTGTCTCGAGCCATCTGGATGATGAGCTTTTGCGTGACGAGGTCTTGCAAGGCCTGGAAGGCGATGGTGTTGGCCACGGGGACCTCAAGCTGTCGGTTGTCCACCACCACGCGGACGGTGGGCTTCGTCTCGATGTGCTTGATGAACTCTTCCATGGTGATGGGGTCACCGTTCACGGTCGCAAGGGTTTCTTCTCCCCGGTTGCAACCGGTGAGGGCCAGGGCCGCCAGAGCGGCGGCGGTCCAAAGTCCATACTTTCCAAACATAATGCTATTCATGGCTCCCGCAAAGGGGTGAGCGGAGATCGCTCCACTCGTCACAACACATCTGGCGCAAAGTTCGTGCCAGACGGGCCGGACCCTGGTAAGGATACCGGGAATCGCCGGGGCCATTGGGCGTACGATGGCGTGGCGGGAGGCTAGGGCGGGAGGAACGCAATGGACAGAGGCCCATAGGTGGAGCCGTAGCCATCGGCTCTCTGCGTCATCCAAGTCACTCCCGGATCGCAAATGAACCTCAGAAGGCAGTTCATCTTAATCGAATCGTTTGTATCCTGGGTTGGATCTCCCATGCGGTCCTTGAAGATCGGTACCGCTCGAAATTCCTCCCTTGAAGCAGTGATAGCGAACGATTCGTCCAAGCGCTCGGCCAGATCTTGGGGGAAGCCCTCCTTGATCAATGCGGCAATCAGCAGTTCCCGGTACCTTGCGGGGGATTGCTCCGTCTGCGCTCGCATGTCCTGGGCGGTAAAGGGAATCGTCTTGAGGAGCTCTCTTACCGCCTCCAAGAACTCGTTGACCTCAAACTCGCCCTTAAGAAACACCTCTGCATCCTCAAGGCGAGCATCGTAGCGCACGGAGTATCCCAATTCGTGTAGCTTTGCCAGCATGAGGCGGGTTGTCATGAGCCTGCCCTCCCCGAAATCTAGCACAACTGCTGACGGTGACACCTTTTGTCGCGGCTCAGCCCAAGGTGGACTGGTACTTGGCGGAGAAACCTTCTGTTCGTGAATCACCAACATCCCGGCCAAAACCGTTCGCGGTTGGCCCTTATCAGTCCATTCAAAGCGGGGCTTTAGAAAGAGCGGAGCACTAGAGCCCTCCTTTAGTGCGTGAATGAAGCCGGGATACTGATTTCCAATGTTCATCCAGAGGTCTCGTTCGTCTGCATTCAGTTGGTTCAATGGCAAGCCTTGTGAAAGAGCGTCCGCTCGCTGCGATGCAAATGCCATAAGCGAGTGATTCACGCCAGAGGCCAGCAACGGATTGCCCTCAAGTCTTCGAGCAATTACATCCGCCCGTCCGACGCGAACATACCTGCGCATACTGGTTTGGGCCACGACGCTGAGATCAGGCTCTACGATCACTCCATCGCCGTTGAGCACAAACAAGCTCGGTAGCCAATGAACTGTATCAACCATTAACGGCCCTGGGTGAAGTTTCCAGGCCTGTTTTAGTTGTGCAATTTCGCTTTGAACTTCGCGTTCAGCTTCATTACTATGCGCCTGCCCAAAGGAAGTTGCCAGGGCCAGAATTAAGATCGAAACTGGTAATACTCGCACAGACTCTCTCAAGTACCAGCAGGCGGCTGCTGAACGCACGGGAGGGTGTCATTAACTATATGCTCCAGATTGTACAAGAAGCTTTCAGACACTTGAGGGCTGCTGTTCGGGATGAATGGCGGCACGCTGGCAGGAGGGCATTGAGCACTATATTCGAAGACATAGAACGTGCCCTTGGAGTGCCGCAAATACTGGTGCTGCCTAAGACGGTTGACCGTCTGCGTAGATTGCGTGTAGTAGATCAGTGGATAACCACTCTCTGACTGCAATGCTCCCTGAGCGGTAGAGGCTACGCGCTTCCAGCTGAGTGGTCGAGTCCAATTAAGGGTGAGCCACCCACCTTCTACACAACCATAGAATCCGAGGGCAGATCCGTAGATTTGCCAGGGAAGGATGATGTCGACCTCGGGGTCATAAGGTTGCTGATTTTGGCCGCTGGCGAAGGCGACCACGACCGAAAATGTTGTCACAAGAAGTGCTTGTTTCAGCTTCACCCAGAAATGCTACCCCCCCCCCTCCGTTGTTATGTCAACCCTTTCTCGAAAAAGTTTACGCCACTTGCGGGATGCCCTGCTCGCGCATGAACGTGCGCAGGCGGCTCATGGCCTGGGTGTGCAGCTGGTACACGCGGCTTTCGCTCACCCCCAGCACGTTCCCAATCTCCTTAAAGGTCAGCCCTTCAAAGTAGTAAAGCGACACCACCAAGCGCTCGCGCTCCGGCAGCTTGTCCACGCCGGCGGCCAGGATGCGCTTGAGGTCGCGGCCTTCCACTTCGTCTTCCGGCGAAGCATCCTCGTCCACGATCATTTCGATGAGGTGGAGGCTGTCTTCACCCTCGCTGCCGCTCCCCCCAATCACGTCGTCCAGGCTAAAGACGTTGGTGCGACCGGCCCGCACTTGCAGGTCCATCACTTCCTGCTCGCTTAGTTCCAGCGCATCGGCCAGCTCCCGGCAGGTGGGCGGGCGGTTGAGTTCGGTTTCCAGGCGCTGGTTGGCGCGCTCCAGGGCCTTCAGCTTCTCGCGGATGCTACGGGGCACCCAGTCCTCGTCGCGCATCATCTCCAGGATGGCGCCACGAATCAGGGCGATGGCGTAGGTTTCAAACTTCACGTCCCGGCTGGGATCGTACTGGTCCACGCTCTTGATGAGCCCAATCACACCGGCAGAAATCAGGTCATCCCGGTCCATGCCCCCCGGGGTGTTGGCCACCAAGCGGCCCGCCGTGATCTTGACCAAGTAGGAGTAGTTGTCAATCAGGTCAAGACGAGCCTGCTCCTCTTTGTAGACTTTGTGGCGGATCCAAGCGCGTTGGATGGTGGCAGGAGACATGGGCATGATAAATGAAAACCTAAAACTGACCTAAATTGAGTCTATCCTAATTCCCAGACGGCTAGGCCGCCTTTGCGGTCGCAGGTTCCTCCGTCGATTCGTTGTCGGCCCCGTTCTCGTCCTCATTTTCCTCGTCTCTGAACTGGCGGACCGGCAACTGGAAAAAGGCGTTCCACAAGTGTCCCAGCACCAATCCCGCGAAATACGCGATGGCGGCGCGCTGCAACAGCGCCAGGGATTCGGCACCAGAAAGGACCCCGGTGGCAAGAACCACCAGCGCGAGTATTCCGGCGACGATAGAGGGTTGAGGCAAGAGACGTAGGCTCCCGTGAGTTGACTCCAAAGACTATCCTTGGCACATCCCCCGCAAACTTGAGGGGAAGCCTGACTTTTTTTGTCAGGTTTTTGAACTTGCGGCCCTAAAGTGGGATGCGAAGTCCATCGTAGGCCAGCCGCAGGTGCGGCGGGAGTTCGGCTTCCACCGGTCCGTGGTCGTAATCGTCGCACAGATGCGTGAAGTAGGTGATGCGCGGCGCCAGGCGCTCGGCCCACTCCACCGCGCGGTCCCAATGGAAGTGGTTGGGGTGCGGACGGTAGCGCACGGCATCCAGCACCAGCGTGTCTAGCCCTTCAAACAGCGGGAGCGCCTCGTCGGGGATGTCGCTGAGGTCGGTGGCGTAACAGAAGTCGTTGACGCGCACCACTAGGCAGCGCACCGGTCCGTGCGGCACGTAAGCGGTGCGGATGGTAAGCCCCCCAAGTTCGAGCGTGCTCGTCACCTCGCGCAGGTCAAACCGGGGCACAAAGATGCCCGGCGGAAACTGGCCGAAGGCATAGGGGAACACCCGGCGGATGTCGTCTTGATGTTCCGGGGCGGCGTACACCGGCATGTCCGCCCCGGTTTTCAGGCAAAACGCGCGCAGGTCATCCATCCCCATGATGTGGTCGGCGTGGGTGTGTGTGATGAGCACCGCCGCCAGGTCTTGCACGCCCTCGCGCAGCAGTTGCAGGCGCATTTCTGGGCTGCAGTCAATCAGCACGTTGCCTTCGGGGCCTTGCAACAGGCACGAGGCGCGGGTGCGGTGGTTGCGCGGGTCGGCTAAGAATTCCGGCGGGTAGGTGCGCCCTAGCGTCGGCACCCCGTTGCTGGTGCCCGAACCCAGAATGATGGCGGTCGGCGCCATGCGCCCTTAACCCTGGAACGTGCGCTCGAGAACCTTGACGGCCACCAGCGTGCTGGGCAGTTCCGTGTATTGGCTGATGCGCTCCAGGCATCGGGCGTACTGCCGCTCGGCAAAGTCGTCGGCCACGGGGGTCTTGCTCAGGGCTTCGGCCACCAGGTCAATGGCTTCCAAAAAGAACTGGGCGCGGTTCTGCGGCAACGACCGATTGGGCGTGGCGGCAAACTTGCGACTGAGCTGCTCGTACACTGAATCCCAGCTGGTGCCGGCGGCCACTTCGGCACGGGCGCGGGCCACGGCTTGTTCTTGCAGGCGGCGCTTTTCGGCATCGCGGCGCTTCTCGGTTTCCCAGTCGGCAAGCTCAGTGCCTTCAATGACGCGCAGGTTGACTTTGGCATTCAGGCGGATACCCACCTCATGCTCAATCAAACGCTTGGTTTGCGGGAGGCGAAGGTGGCCGGCCAGCTCTTGGTCGCGGTGCGGAACGCCGATCACGAAGTTGCCATCTTCGTACTTGATGGCCACGCTGACGTTCAGGGCCGTCCACACGCCGACCCCGGTAACCCCGTCCTTGATGGCCGGAAGCGCCTCGGACCAAACTTCTGCAACGTCGACCATCAGCACGTATTCTATCCCAGGGTAGTGCAAATGTGCTTGGTTCCCCGGCCTGGTTGAGCCGGAGAACGTGAGCAAGCGGAACTAAGAGCGGTTGCCGACGGGCTGAATCACGTCGCCCACGCCAAAGGCACGACGAATGTCTTGCAGCACTACCTTCACGCGCTGACCCACCAAGTCTTCGGCGCCCAGGAGTTCGACGAAGTAGCCTCCGTCGGTCCAGCCGATGACCTTGCCGGCGGACTCCACCGCGCTGCGGCGCACCGTGCACTCCAGCACTTGCGCCCGGCGGAAGCCCATGAAGGAACGGTCGAAATCTTCGATCGTGCCGCCCTCGATGTGATATTCCTCAATGCCGATGTCGTGGTTGGCACGGATGTAGAGGCCGCGCTGGAGTTCGTGCTCCATCTCCTCGATCACTTCCCCGTCCGCTCCGATAAGAGCTTCGACCACCGCCGGGTGGCACACGATGTGGAAGGCGTTGCCCGGTTCATTCAGGCGGCGGCGCATGTCGCGCTCAATCCACAGGCCCACGGTGTCGCTGCTGGCGATGCGGCCTCGACCGTTGCACAGCGGGCAGAGTGAGGTGATGGCCTCGGTCACACTTTCGCCGGTGCGCTTACGGGTGATTTCCACCAGGCCGAGCGAACTGATCTTGCCGACGCGGGTGCGGGCGCGGTCGCGGGCTAGTTGCTTGGTGAAGTAATCCAGCAGCCGCTTCTGGGCATCGGCTTCCTCCATGTCAATGAAGTCAATCACGATGATGCCGCCCATGTCGCGCAGGCGCAGTTGGCGGCACACTTCGCGCGCCGCTTCCATATTCGTGCTCAGGATCGTTTCGTTGAGCGAGTGCGAACCCACCTGCTTCCCGGTGTTCACGTCAATCGCAGTAAGGGCTTCGGTTTCATCCACCACCAGGTAGCCGCCGGACTTGAGCCACACCTTGTGCTGTAATAAGCGGTCGAGGTCCTTCTCGATGCCGTAGTGGTCGAAAATCGGTTCTTCCTGATCGTACAGAGTGATCTTTTCACGCAGAGCCGGCACCACCATGCCCGCCACCAGGCTGACCTTTTCGTACTCTTCGGGGTCGTCAATGACAAGTCGATCGATCTCGTCGCCAAAGACGTCGCGGATGGTGCGATAAAGCAGGGTTTGGTCGCGGTGCACCACGGCCGGGGCGCGGAGGCGCTTGGCCGATTCGAGGGTCTGCGCCCAAAGCTGCTGCAGGAACTGCACGTCGGCCAAGAGTTCTTCGGCGGTGCGGCCTTCGCATTCCGTGCGCATGATGAGCCCGAAGCCGGCAGGGGTGATCTTCTCGCCGATACGGCGGAGGCGCTCGCGCTCCTTGCGATCTTCCAGCTTGCGGCTCACGCCTACCTGGCTGTGCTCGGGCATCAACACCACGTAACGGCCGGGGAGTGAAATGCGGGTGGTGACGCGGGCGCCCTTGGTGCCGCGCGGCCCCTTGGTCACCTGCACCATCAGCTCTTGGCCGGGCTTAATCAGTTCCTTGATCTTACGGCGGCGCAGTTCGCTTCGGCGTACGCTGGCCGGGCTGTTGTCGTTGATGTCTTCCGGCATGATGTCGGCGACGTAGAGGAACGCATTGCGCTCCAGCCCAATGTCCACGAAGGCCGCATCCATGCCCGGGAGCACGTTCTGCACCACGCCCTTGAAGATGCTGCCGACGACGCGCTCTTCTCGCTCGACGCGGTACTCGACCAGGTCTCGGTCCTCCAGCACCGCGATCCTCGTTTCGCGGCTGGAGACGTTGACGATAATTTGAATCTGTCCGGGCCCACGCACCGAGGGTGTACTGGGGCCGCGCATTGACTTCCTTGCCAAAATCTGCCTCGTTCGGTGGCCAGGCCCAGAGATAAAGGTCAGTGTCCCCGTTCCGTTCCTTCCGAATCCGGACCTTATTGTACCGACGAACCATCGTCTGCACTAGACCCGTCCCCTGGGGTACGGTTGGCAAATCTTTGCGAGGCTTTTGAGGATGAAACGAGGATTTTTGATCACGGTCGTGATTGGTCTCATGATCGCCTTCTTGCTGGGCTGCGGTGGTGGAGGCGGTGGCGTGGCCACGACGGGCACCACGAGCGGCACCACGAGTGGCACGACGTCCGGGACCACTTCGGGCACCACGTCCGGCACCACGTCCGGCACCACTTCGGGTACGACGAGTGGCTCCACCAGCGGCGGCACCGGATTCGCGTCCGCATTTTTGAGCGATGACGGCACGTCCCGCAACCTAAGCGACGGCTTCTCCCGCGTGTGGACTACGGTCGTCAAGATTGAACTGAAGAACAGCACCGGCGGCAGTGCGGTGCTCTTCGACAACCCACTGGGCCAAACGGTGGACCTCAAGGTTCTCAACAACGGCTCGGTGGCGCAGTTTGTCAACCTGGCCCGCCGCAGTGTGGCCTTCGGTACCTACAACTCGCTCGAAGTCACCTTTGGTCGCGACCTAGTGGTCTTCCCCTTCGGTAGCCAGAACGGCGAAGCGGCGGTTTACGCCTCCGCCTTCAATAGCGGCACCGATTTCAGTAAGGTGACGGTCAACCTCTCCACGCCGGTGACGGTGAACGCCACCAACCCGAACGTGACCGTGCAGTTCCGCCTGCGCGGCTGGACCCGCACGGGCAACCAAGTCACACCGGAAATCGGGCTTGGCACCGATAGTAACTTCAACTCGGGCGCCTTGCACCGCGAATGGGAGTACGAAGGCACGATTTCGAGCCTGGCTGGCACGGCCCCCAACCAAACGTTCACACTGACCGATCCGGATGGTTCGCAGTTCCGCGTGGCGACTAGTTCCACCACCAAGATCTTCCGTGAAGACGGCGTGGCCGGGGGCACCCTGGCCAATGGCATCAAAGTGAAGGTGCGCGGCGCGTTCAACCCAACCACGGGCACCACCGTGGCCGCTCGCATCGAGATTGATGACAACGTAGCGGACAACCACAACACGGAAGTCGGCGGCCAGCCGCTCTCGCCGGACGAGGTGACCGGCAAGTTCACGCTCGTCATCGAAGAGTGGGAAAGCGAACTTGGCTTCCCGTCGCAAGACGCCGTGGAAATCCAAACCACGGGCACGACCAAGTACCAGAACGCGCAGGGCCAAATCATTGACAAGGCCACGGCGTTCCAGCTGCTGGTCGGCGCGGGTGCCGACGCCTTCGTGAAGGTGAAGGGCAACTACGACCGCGCGAACAACCGCATCACGGCCACCGAAGTCGAGTTCGAGAACGAATCCGGCCTGGGTCAAGATGCGTTCGCGATCGGCACGGTCAAGGCCGTGAACCGCAACGCCAAGGAGTTCACGATCACGATCCAGCAAGCCAGCGGCTTCCAGTTCACGGTGGGTGATGACCTGGTCATCAAGACCGACGCGAATACGGAATTCGCCGACATCTTCGGTTCCCCGCTCAGCGAGACCGCCTACTACAACGCGCTGCAAAGCGGCATTGGCGTGGCCAGCGTGTTCGCCGAAGGGCAGATCGAAAGCGGCAAGCTGAAGGCGCGCTACGCCGACGTGGATACGGGCGGCTAGTCCTCCTCTCCCCTGGCCCCCGAGGGCAGACAAGGCACCCGACCGGTATTCTGGACGGGTGCCCGTTTTTGAATATGACTGTCGGTCTTGCCGCCGAAAAGTCACGCTCCTGGTGGGTATGGTCAGTCAGCCGGATGAAGAGGTGTGCCCGCACTGCGGGAGCCGCGAACTGGCGAAGCGGGTGAGCCGATTCCGGCAAGGTCGCACCGAGGAAGACCGACTGGATGAGATGGCCGACCGGCTGGACCGCGTGGGCAACCCCGACTCGGGCACCGAGATGCGACGACTCGCCCGCGAACTGGGCCACGCCCTCGATGAGGATGCGGCCGATGAACTAGAAGAGATGTACGAACAAGACGTAGCCGCCCACGAGGGGGACACACCGAATGGCTAAGGCCAAAAACCGCGCCGGGCGGCTGACCGTCGTTTGCGGCAGCATGTACGCGGGCAAGTCCGAAGAGCTCATCCGCCGCACCCGCCGCGAGGTCATCGCCAAGCGCAACGTGCAAGTGTTCAAGCCCGTGATTGACGACCGCTACCATGCCGAACGCGTGGTCACGCACATGGGGGTGCACCACGAAGCCGTGCCCGTGGCCAACGTCGCCGAGATGTACGAACGTTTGAACCCCGACGTGGATTTTGTCGGCGTGGAAGAAGCCCAGTTCTTCGACCGCGCCCTGGTGGATATGGCGGTGGCGCTCACTGATGCAGGCGTGGACGTGGTGCTGGCCGGACTGGACCAAGATTTTCGCCGTCGCCCCTTTGGCCCCATGGCTGAGTTACTCGCCGTCGCCGATGAAGTGGTAAAGCTTCGCGCGATCTGCATGAAGTGCGGCGAGACCGCCAGCCACACCTACCGTATGATTGATGGGCGCCCGGCGCATGTGGACGACCCGGTGGTGCTGATTGGGGCCACCGAAGCCTATGAGGCTCGTTGCCGCAAGTGCTTCAAGCTGCGGGGCGAACCGAAAACCAAGTTCGACTGGCCCCGCCGCTAGCTTGGCCCGTTACGGGGCGACCGGCGTGATCTTCAGAGTCAGGTCCAGTCGGTTGCCCGCCACGGGGGCTTGCTTCATCTCCAACTCGGCCTTCAGCTGCATGCCCGTCACCGGGTCCAGCCAAATCTTGCCCTTCACACTGGCCGGGAATTCGCCGTCTTGCTCAGTCCCTTCGAGGCTCACCACGTTGGCATCCACTTCACCCACCTTTTCCGTGCCTTCGTACTTGAAGGTGATCTTGAGGGCGGGCAGGTTCTTGGTAGCATCGCCCCGATCGTCGTACTCCCAGGTCGCCCCGACATCCTTGGCATCAGCCGGAAACACCACGTTGCTCAGGCGGGCCAGGCGCACGGCATCGGCGTCGGCCATCTCACCTGTCAGGTCCTTCACTTCGCCATTGGGGGCAAATAGCGTGAAACTGGGGCCGACTTCCGGGCCTTCCAACTCCTGGCCGTTGTATTCGATCTTGCCTTCTTCTTGGGTGGATTGAACGCTAAACGTGCCGTCCGCGTTCACCTCGCGGACCTCGTCCACACCCTTGGCGCGGAAAATCAGCGGCTCCCCGGCAAAGTCGGCATTCATTTCGATTTGGTAAGCCTGCTTCTGCCCGACTTCTGGCACCCGCTTCAGGGTCACGGGCGCCACGGTGGCCCCGGCTAAGAATGCGAAGAGAAACGCCCGCATGGTCAGGTGATAGACGCCCCAGACCCCCCGAATGTTGCGGCCGGGGCGGTATCAAAGGCCCATGCCGCCGCTCACAAGCCCGGAGGTCATCTCCTTCGACTGCGCCCAAACCCTGCTGTGGGTGGACTGGGATCCGGTGCGACTTGCCTGCCAAAGCGCCACTGACTTGGGATTCGCTGGCGACAGCCGCGCCGCCGAGATTTACGGGCGCTTGCTGAAGACCCGATGGGCGGAGTACCTCACCCTGAACGAAGCGGCCGACGAGGACGCCGCCGATGCCTGGTGGGCCCGGCTCGGACAAGATTGGGTGCACGAGGTGGGCTGGCCGGAGGATGCGGCCTCCCTCATTGCTCAGCGGGCCACCGCCAAGCTCTACGGCCCGAATGCGGACGTCTTCGGCCTCTTCCCCGACACCCTCCCCACCCTGCAGGCATTGAAGGCGCGTGGCATGCGGATGGCGGTGATCAGCAACTGGGATATCAGCCTCGACCGCACCCTGCGCGCCTTCGGCATAGACCAATTTTTTGAGGTCACCGTGGCCAGCATGGTGGTGAACTCCGAGAAGCCAGACCCGGGCATCTTCCAGCACGCGCTCGGGCGGCTCGGAGTGGAGCCCGCCCAGGTGTGGCACGTCGGCGATGACGCCGTGGCCGACGCCCAGGGTGCGCGCCAGGTGGGTATCCGGAGCTTCCTCATTGACCGTGACTACAAGGGGGACAGCCCCTTTGTGATCTCTTCTTTGAGCCAATTGCTCGACCACCTCGACGCATGCGACTAAGCGATCTGCATTTCGAACTTCCGGAGGCGCTGATCGCCCAGACGCCCCTGGAGGACCGGGCGGCCTCTAGGTTGCTGGTGGTGAATCGCGAGACGAAGGAAATCCGCCATCAGCAGTTCCGAGATGTGGTGGATTTGCTCCACCCCGGCGATGTCCTTGTGATGAACAACACCCGGGTTACGGCCCTGCGCCTGTTCGGGCAACGCCCTACAGGCGGGCAGGTTGAACTCTTTTTGCTCGTGGACGAGGGCGGGGGGCAGTTTGTGGCGCTTGCTCGTCCCGGTAAGCGCCTCAAGCCGGGCACGACCGTGGACTTCGATGCGGGCCTGCACGCCGAGATCCTCGCTGACCTCGGCGAAGGACGGAAACGGGTTCAACTGACCTCGGCAGGGCCTCTCCATGATGCTCTGGCGCTAGTAGGACAGGTGCCGTTGCCGCCCTATATCCATGAAGCGCTGCACGCCCCCGAGCGATACCAAACGGTGTACGCCAAGCGGGCCGGGAGCAGCGCCGCCCCCACGGCGGGGCTTCACTTCACGCCGGGGATTCTCGACGCCCTCCGTGCCAAAGGCGTTGTCACCGCCGAAGTCACCCTCGACGTTGGAATTGACACCTTCCGGCCCGTGGCCGTCGAGGACCTAAGCCAGCACGTGATGCACGGCGAGCGATGCGAAATCAGCCCGGAGACCGCCGACCTCATCAACCAGCGCACGGGGCGACTCATCGCCGTGGGCACCACTTCTTGCCGGACGCTGGAATCCATGGCCGACGGCCCGGGCCGCGTGCGCTCCGGCGAAACCGTGACCCAAATTTTCATCACGCCAGACAACCCCCCGCAAGTCGTGGATGGCATGTTCACCAACTTTCACATGCCCGGCACCACAATGCTGGCGATGGTCGCCAGTTTCATTGGTCTCGACGGCCTCCGGTCAAGTTACCGGGATGCCGTGAGTCATCAGTACCGGTTTCTTTCGTTTGGAGACTCAATGTTCATCGAACCGGCCTGCCGGGGTGTATAGTCCTCTGTTGCCAAACATGCCAGGAACGAAAGAAATCGACCCGGTGTCGTACATCGAAAACGCTTTTCTCGACAAGCCCGTCAAGACGACGCGCCGCAGCAAGAAGGTCGCTGAGGACAACGCCAAGGGCGACGTCCGTTTCCGGAAGACCAGCCTGCGCGCCCCTCGTCCGCGACGAAGCCGTGAAACCACCCCGCAGGACCCGATCCTAGACAATGAACTGCGGGAATATCTGCAGGCTCTGCCGAACCAGATCGACTTCCTCGGCTCGTTCTTCTCGGACGAAGTCACGGCCAACTACTACACAGGCGACTTCAAGGAAACCCGCGCGCAACTGATTCGACGCCTGCTCGATCCAGAACTGACTCTGGAGCAAGTCAGTCGCCTCCTGGGCGTTTGCCCGGCCACGGTGCGGCGCTACACCAACCGCGAATGGCTGGAGCACCACCGCACCAAGGGTGGTCAGCGCCGATTCCGTCTGAGCGGTGTCATTCGATTCGTTGAAAATCACGGACGACATCCGGAGCTCTGACGCGGCCACTCGACCCCTGCGCGTGGCGGTTTTTTCCGACAGCGCGCTCCCGGTACTGAATGGCGTGAGTGTGAGCGTAGCGACCCTGGTCCGAGAACTTCGCAACCAGGGTCACTTCGTCTCGCTCTTTACAAGCCACTATCCGGGTTACGAAGAAGATGATCCGGCCACCGAGCGCTTTCAATCGCTGATGGTGGACATGTTCCCCAACTACCCCTTCGCGCGGCCCCCGTTCAATATCCTTCGCGAACGGTTCCGGCAGGGTCAATTTGATGTGGTGCACACGCACACGCCCTTCACGCTAGGCGTGGTGGGCAAACGATGGGGACACTCCGAAGGCGTGCCCGTGGTCAGCACGTACCACACCCATTACGACCGCTACACCCACTATGTGCCGGTGGTGCCGGAGGAAGTCACGCGCCGCGTGCTGGCCCTGCATACCCGCAATTACTATCACAAGGTCAACGCGGTGATCACGCCCAGCGAGCCCAGCCGCGAGTGGCTGGTGGAGCAGGGCGTCAATCGTCCCATTCATGTGATCCCCACTGGCATCCCCGAACCCCGCCACCACGACCGCCGCGAAATGCGCACCGGCTTTGGCTGGCAACCCGATGAGTTCGTGGTGCTCTTTGTGGGGCGGCTGGCGCAAGAGAAGAACATCGCCACTCTTATCCGGGCCTTTGCCCAAATTGCGAAGGGAGCCCGGGCCCGGCTGGTCTTGGTCGGTGATGGCCCCGACCGAGAAGAGTTACAGACCCTCACCAAGAAGCTCAAGATTAACGACCGGGTGGAGTTCCGGGGCTTTGTGCCGCGCGAACACGTAGACGGCTACTACGCCGGAGCCGATGTCTTTGCCTTCCCTAGCGACACCGAAACTCAAGGGCTGGTGGTGGCGGAAGCCATGAGCTACGGCCTGCCGGTGGTGGTGGCACAGGGGGGTGGGGCCAGCCAAGCCGTAAAGCCTTATCATTCCGGCCTGGTGGTGCCCAGCAACGTCGAATCGTTTGCCACGGGGCTCAAGACTTTGCTTGCCGATCCGGTCCTCCGCCGCGAATGGGGCCAGCACGCGCGGCATTTATCCATGGAATTGACGGTGCCACGCATGACAGAAAGCATCCTGTCGGTGTATCGTCAATCCATCCATGACGTCCAAGCATCCTAATCGGTCCGGATTGGTAGGGTTTACCCTCCTGGTGGCCGCCCTCACCTTGGTCCGAATTGGATACGGCGTGATGACCGTGCCGCCCGGAGCGGTGGTGCCACTCCAAATCCTGAGCGCGATCATCTTCATCGTTGGCCCCATTTACGCGATCAAGGCGGGATCCTCTCACGAATGGAAACCGACCCACGCTTGGGCGATTTTCTTGTTGGGGGTGGGCATCCACGCGGGGTGCGGGGTCTCGCTCGCGCGGTTCCTGCCCGAGTTTGGGCTAGGCACGGTCATCGTGCAATCGCTTGGTCAGGCGGGGTTGCTGGCGTGGTGCCTGGGGCTGGGGGCGATCGTGGCGGGCTTGCTGAAGGACAAGAACCTGATGCTGCCGGTGGCTTTCTTCCTGGCCGGGTTCGATATGTTCCTGGTGTTCAACCCGACGGCCATCACGGCGCAGATCGTGACGAGTCGGCCGCAGGTGTTCCAGAGCGTCGCCGCCACCATCCCGAACGCGGTCTCGGAGAGAGTGAGCGAGGGCATGTCGGTGGTGCCCATGGCGTTTGTCGGCCCGGCTGACCTCTTCATCTCAGCGGTGTTCTTTGTGTGTCTCTACCGCTTTGGCATGCGCACCAAGGAAACCGGGCGCTGGCTGGCCGTGGCCCTGGTGGGTTACCTCATTCTGGTTTTGGCCCCGCTTGGCCTTAATATGTTGCCTGCCTTGGTGCCTATCGGCGGAACGGTGCTCATCGTGAACTGGCGCGAATGGAAGCTGAACGCCGAAGAAAAGCAGGCCACCATCGGGGTGGCGTGCATTGCCCTGGCCCTGGCTAGTTACGGGCTGTATCGGCGACTGAACACACCGCCCGTTGCGCCCGGGCCGTCATCGGACGTCCCAGTAACTTCAGAATCGGCTCCGACGCCTGCGCCAACGCCTTAGCGTCCACCCCGGTGCTCAAGCCGCTACGCTCGGCAAAGTAGACCAAATCGTCGGTGGCCAGGTTGCCGCCGGCACCCGGCGCGTAAGGGCAGCCGCCCAGGCCGGCCGCGCTGGCATCAAAAATGCGATAGCCCTGCGCCACGCATGCTGCCACATTGGCGATGGCGGTGCCGCGCGTATCGTGGAAGTGCCACGCCACTTTCTCCTTGGGCACGTGGGCGATGGCTTCGGCCACGCGCTCGATCTCGGCGGGCACGGCCACTCCGATCGTCTCGCCCAGGCTGACTTCGTCCACGCCCATGGCCAGCAATGCATCCACCACGTCCTTGACCTGCTCGGGGGCGATCCGCCCCGCGTAGGGGCACTCGACGATGGTGCTGACGTAACCGCGCACCCACCCGCCGGGCCGTTGCTGCCGGAAAGTTTCCACCATCGAGCGGAAGCCCGCCAGCGACTCCTCAATGCTCATGTTGAGGTTCTTCTGCACAAAGGTCTCGCTGGCGGCGGTGAACACAGCAATCCGCTCCACACCCACTTCCAGGGCGCGATCCAGCCCCCGGGCGTTCGGCACCAAGGCACTGTAATGACCTCCATCAACGGGGAGCTGCGGCCAGAGATCGGCGGCATCACCTAATTGCGGCACCCACTTGGGGGAAACAAAGCTTGTGACTTCAATATCTTGCAAGCCCGCCGCTCTCAGGGACCGGATGAACTCAAGCTTGGCCTCAGTGGGGATGGGGATGGCTTCGTTTTGCAGGCCGTCGCGCGGCCCGACTTCAACAATCCGCAGGGAATCACTCATGAGACGGGGCTTCTACAATCAACAGGACGTCGCCCTCGGCGACCTTATCCCCGATGGCCACCCGCACGTCCTTCACTACGCCATCAAACGGGGCGACCACGGGTTGCTGCATCTTCATGGCCTCCATCACCGCCAGTCGGTCGCCTTTCTCCACCTGTTGCCCAACCGTAGCGGTGACATCCACCACCTGCCCCGGTAGCGGCGCCCTGAGCACGCCCGAAGCATCGCCGCCTTCTTCCCCTCGTTGCCGCACCTGGGGCTCAACTTTGTAGGTGTGGCCCTTGTAGCTCACGTACACCGTCCGACCATCGCGGGCGACCAATGCCGACTGCGTGCCGTGGGCGGTGCGGACCAGGAGCCGGTCTTCCAGCCGGGTGACGGTCACATCGGCGGGGGCGCTCAGTTCCGCATCTTGCCCATTCACTCGTACTTTCATGCTTTCACTCCTTGGCGGGCTTCCATCCGGGCCCGTGCCCGGCTTACAAATTCGCGGAACAACGCCTGCGTCGCGGCATCGTCGGGGGTGCGCTCAGGGTGCCATTGCACACCCATCCACCACCGGTCAGTGGTATCCGCCACGCCCTCGATCGTGCCGTCGGCGGCGTGCGCCATCACCGTGAGTCCCTCGCCCACGCGGTTGACGGCCTGATGGTGATAGCTCTTGCCTTGCACCGTTTCGCCCACGATGGCGGCCAGCGCTGTACCGGGCACGATGGTGAGCGTTTCCAACGTTCCTCCTCGGTGACGGTCGTGGCCCACCACATCCGGCAGGTGCTGGTGCAGGCTGCCCCCGCGCACCACATTCATGATTTGGCTGCCAAAGCAGATCCCCAGCACTGGCATGTCGGCGGGCAGGGTCTCCAGAAGGGCACGCTCGAAGTTCACGCGCTCTTCTCGCTCCAGAGATACTTCAGGATGGAGAGGCTCGCCCCACCACGCACTGGGGAGGTCATCGCCGCCCGTAATCAGCCAGCCATCAGCGAGGTCAAAGTAATCGCTCGGTGCGGCCAGCGGCGGCACCACAAAGGGCAATCCTCCGGCGGCCAGGATGCAATCCAGGTAGGCCCGATTGACAAAGATGCGCTCTCGGGGTCCCTCGGCGTAATCCTTGAACTCCAGGCCCGATGCGATGCCAATCCGGGGTTTCATTGACTTGCTCGCAGAACTTACTTGGCCCAGTCCAGCACGGTTTCGAGCTCGTTCTTGATCGCGTTCAAGAACTCCGCCCCGCCTACGCCGTTGATCAGTCGGTGGTCAATCGTGATGCCCACGTTCACACATCGCTGAAGCTTGATTTCCGGTCCGTCGTTGGCCAGGCCGTTGTACGGCTCACCCAAGAAGATCGTGGCCACACCCGGCGGCACCACCACCGCCATCGCCTCGCGGATGTTGTAGGCCTGCATGTTGGTCAGGCTCACCGTCACCCCTTCATGGGCTTGGTCGCGGCCTTCGCGGGCCTGGTTGATGCTCTCGCGGGCTTGGCTGGCAAAGCTCCGCCAGTCCAGCGTGTCGGCGTTGTCCACTACCGCCACTACCAGTTCGTCTCCGGGCAGAGCCACGGCAATGCCGAGGTTCACGTGGTCGTAGGTGCGCACGGTGTGGTCGCCCACCAAGGTGCTACGGCTAATCGGATGCTTGGCGGCGGCGCGGGCCACCGCGTAGGCAAAGTAGGTAAAGGCGCTGGGCGCAAACTCGTCGCCCCGGGCCTTGATTTCGGCGCGCAAGGATTCCAGCGGACCCCAATTGGCCACCACGCTCATCATGCCGGGCACGACGAGCTGGTTCCCGCGCTGCAGGCGGCTGGCCAGGATGCGCTGCTTGCCTTCGAACGGCTTCTCTTGGTACTTGCGGTTGCCTTGGTTGGCAGTGGTGCTCGCGGCCGGCGCGGCGCTGGGGGCACTCGGGGCGCCTCCGGCCAGGAAGGCGTCCACATCGGCGGGCATCAGCGGCTTGCCGGTCACGGGCAGGGCTTCAATCTGGTCATCGCTCAGACCCTTGGCCTTGGCGTGGGCGCGAGTGCGGGGCGGCACATCGCGGCGGCGGGCACCGCCCGTT
>CAZVHE010000047.1:12535-17673 GCA_964627705.1 uncultured Chthonomonas sp. | reverse complement strand
GTTCGGATCCCAGACGTAGATCATCTGTGTGACCTTATTGGCGTTCACGAAGGCGTTCAGCGTTACCTTGAGCTCGTCGATCTGGCTGGCATCGGCGCTCACGTCGAAGGTGAGAGCGGTGAAGGTCGCCGGGCTGCGCATGGTCTGCTGCTTGGCGGCGGCAAACATGGCCACGCTGCTATCCAGGTTGGCGAGGTCCGAGACCGTGCCCGCTGTGTTGGTCCCGAACAGCATTTCCATGCCAATGATAGCGTAGTTGCGATCTTCAAACTTCGGCACCAGTTGCAGGGAGCGCAGAGCGTTCACGCGGCCGTAAGTGATCCAGTCGCCAATGTCATCGCAGCCTTGCTTCACCCAGTCAATGACTTGAGTGTTGGTGGTGCCCGTCGGAGCGTAACCACGCACCAGCGAAGTCACACCGGCAGCCGCCGGACCGGCGGCGGAGGTGCCACCGAAGCCACCGTAGGTCTTGCCGAGTTCAGTGGTGAGCGTGTTCACGCCCGGCGCGGCAATGTCCACCCAGTCGCCGTAGTTGGAGAAGCTGGCGCGATTGTCAAAGTCGTCGCTGGCACCGACCGAGACCACGTTGTCCAGGCCCGCCGGATAGAACAGGACGTCTTCCAGGTTGCTGTTGCCCGCCGAGGCGATGGGGATCACGTTGCGCGCATAGGCGTAGTTGATGGCGTCTTGCTCGGCTTGGCTGCGGAAACCGCCACCGTAGGACATGTTGATGATGTCGCAACCGGCGTCAGCGGCATAAAGGATGCCTTCGATAGAGTGGGTGATGCCGGCGTCACCGACGCGAATCGGCATGATCAAAGTGTTCCAACCCGGAGCCGCCACGCCAATGCCGTTATCGGTATCAGCCGCAGCCATCCCGGCCGAACCCGTTCCGTGACCGTTAGTGTCCGACGGGTCACCGTCCAGGTCCACCATGTCTTCGCCCGGCACAAACTTGTTCTCCAGGTCCGGGTGGTCGAGTTCGCAACCCGAGTCGAGGATGCCCACAATGACCTGGTCAGAACCCTTGAACAGGTCCCAAGCCGGCGCAACATTGATGGGGCGGAGCCACTTCTGGTTGACGTAGAGCGGGTCGTTGGGGGTCGCGTTGAATTCGCGAATGAATACCGGCTCGGCGTCACGCACGTAGCGTTCCTTCTCGAGAGTCGCTACGGCGGCTTCCACGTTTCCGCGGGCGTTGAGCTTGACGCGACTCCACCCGATCTGCGGATAGAACGCCTTTTCTTCGGCACCCACTTTGCTCAGGATGAACTTCTTCATCGTCGCACTTAGCGGACGACCGTTGGCGTAGTTGGCGAACTTGACGTATATTTCGTCCGCGACGTACGAACCTTGAATCCCGAAGGCACTCGCGACCCCGAGAGTCGCCAGAGCGCTGATCAATAACTTTTTCATTGCGATACTATGACCTATCCGTTGGCCTGGTATCGAACCGTTGCGGCTCGCCACCACGATAACAATACCCTGACAACCCTGAATTTTGCCGGAGTTATGACCCCGATACGTGCAGGACGTGATCACTCCTGCGAATGGTTCGCCCTACGTTGAGAACGAGGTGAGTCGCCAAACTAGTTCCATGCGATGGGTGGGCGTCGGTGCCGTGGTGGTGGCTCTGGGTATCACTTTGGGTGCTCTTGGGGCCCACGAACTCAAAGAAACCCTCACTGCCAACGCCCTCGCCCAGTGGCACACGGCGCAGACGTACCAGATGTGGGGTGGTCTTGGCCTCGTTTTCTGCGGCATTTTGAGTTCAAAACTCGATCTCCGTTGGGCGCCCGCGATTATGTTGGCGGGGGTCATCGTCTTCGCCGGGACCGTGTACGGCTTGGCCCTGGGTGGCCCGCGTTGGCTGGGAGCGATTACGCCCATTGGGGGTGTACTTTTGATTATAAGTTGGGCCTTCGTGGCTTGGCATGCCTTCCGAGCGGAGCCTAACGCTTGACGCCGGGTGCCTCCACCAACCTAAACACCCCACTCTTGGCGCGGCTGTTTACGCCCCTGGCGCTTTCGTGGGTGTTCATGGCTTTGGAGCAGCCCGCGCTCAACCGTATCCTCAATGGTTTGCCGGATTTCGAGCTCGCGAAGGCGGCTCTCTATCTGGTGATGGCGCTGGCTTTGTTCTTCGAGAGTCCAGTCATCGATCTCCTCAGCACGTCCACGGCGCTCAGCCGCAATTCCGCCAACGTCGTCCGACTCCGGCAGTTTTGCCTCCTCACCATGGGGGTGACCATTGTGTTAAACGGGTTGGTGGGGTTCACCCCGCTGTTCGACATCATTGCCACGCAGTGGCTCTCGCAGCCGGCGGCGGTGGTGGAAGCCTCGCGCGCCCCCTTCCAGATCATGCTGTTCTGGGCGGCCTTCATTGGCTGGCGACGTTGCCATCACGGGTTCATGATCCGGTCTGGCCTCACCCGCGCCATCGGCGTGGGCACCGTGCTACGTATCGTCGTCCTCATTGCGGTGGGGGTGGGGGGTGCCTATGGGCTTGGACTGCCGGGTCTGCATGCCGTGGCGTGGGCGCTACTCATCTCGGTCGTCGCCGAAACGGGCTTTACACACTGGGCGGCGCGGCCCGCCGTGGCGCAATTGATGCGGCAAGAACCCACGGGTCCGGCGCTTTCGTTCGGGGAGATCGCCCGGTTCCACGTCCCCCAAACGGCCACCACGCTGGTCATCATGCTGTCGGCCCCGGCCATCAGCATGGCCCTTGGGCGGAGTGCCGACCCCGTGGCCAACCAAAGCGCGTGGACGCTCGCCTTCAACCTCATTTGGCTGATGCGCGCCGCCACCTATGCACTCCCTGAACTCGTCATCGCCCATGGGGACCGCGCCGAAGATGCCCCGGTGCTGTGGCGGTTCTGCCTTTTGGTGGGGTCGTCGCTTTCGCTAGGTTTGGCGATTCTCAGTGTGCCGCCCCTTGGGCACGCCGTGCTCCAGGGCATTCTCAAGTCGTCGCCGGAGGAATCGGCACGGGCACTGCCGGTCATCCTCATGGCCATGCTCTTACCCTTGTTGAACGGGGTCATGAGCTACTACCGGGGGATGCTGACGCGAGTGGGGCGCACCATGTCGCGGCTCTACGCCATCTTCGCCGGGGTCAGCTCGATGTTGGTGTTCCTTATCACCAGCATCTGGCTTCGGTGGCCGGGTTTGGTGGGGGCGTCGGTCGCCATCCTGGCGGGGCAGATCTCTGAAGCCGCCGTGCTGGCCTGGGCCTGGCATCGCGCGGAGCGTGGTCCGTCACGGCCCCGCGTCACCGCCGCCGGATAAACTAGCTCCTCAGATGAGCAAGGAACTCGGGATCACTCCCCGCGGCGAAAACTACAGCGAGTGGTACAACGACCTCGTTAAGCGGTCGGGCCTGGCGGATAACTCCGTCGTGCGAGGCTGCATGGTTATCCGCCCGCATGGTTACGCGATTTGGGAACTCATGCAGCGCGCGTTGGACGATATGTTCAAGGCGACCGGCCACGTGAACGCCTACTTCCCGATGCTCATCCCGAAGTCGTTCCTCAGCCGCGAAGCCGAGCACGTGGATGGCTTTGCCAAGGAGTGCGCCGTGGTGACCCACCACCGCCTGAAGGATTCGGAGAACGGGGTGATCGTGGACCCCGACGCGCGGCTGGAAGAAGAGCTCATCATCCGGCCGACTAGCGAAACGATCATTTGGAATAGCTACAAGAACTGGATTCAGAGCTACCGCGATCTCCCCCTGCTGATTAACCAGTGGGCGAACGTAATGCGCTGGGAACTGCGCCCCCGCCTGTTCCTGCGTACCGCTGAGTTTCTGTGGCAGGAAGGGCACACCGCGCACGCGACCTATGAGGAAGCCGAGCAAGAAAGCCTGACCATCCTCAACGTCTATCGCACCTTCGCCGAGGACTGGATGGCGGTGCCAGTGATTGCGGGCATCAAGAGCGACGGCGAGAAGTTCGCGGGCGCGGATCACACCTACACGATCGAGGCGATGACGCAAGACCTGCGCGCGATCCAGGCGGGCACCAGCCACCACCTGGGCCAGAACTTTGCCAAGGCGTTTGATGTGACCTTTCAGAACAAGGAAGGCAAACTTGAATACGTCTACGCCACCTCGTGGGGCGTGAGCACCCGCCTGATTGGCACGCTGCTGATGGTGCATAGCGACGACCGGGGCCTGGTGTTGCCGCCCAAGCTCGCGCCCGTGCAAGTCGTGATCATTCCCATTGGCCGGGGCGAACAGCGCGAGGCCGTGCTGCAAGCCGCCGACCAACTGGCCGGTGACCTGAAGGCGCAGGGCGTGCGGGTGAAGGTGGATGACCGCGAAAAGGAATCCCCGGGCTTCAAGTTCAACGACTGGGAACTCAAGGGCGCGTGTGTGCGCGTGGAGATGGGCCCCCGCGACCTCGAGGCCGGGCACGTCATCACCGCCCGCCGCGACCAGGACGAAAAGGTGAACGTGCCCGTCGGCGAAGCCGCCGCAAGCATCGTGGCGCAACTTGCCGCCATGCAAACCGACTTGCTGGTCAAGGCCCGCGCCATGCGCGATGCCAACATCCACCGGGTGGACACCTGGGATGAGTTCGCCGCGCAGTTCTCGGGCGAAGGCGGGGGCGGGTTCGTGCTGGCCCACTGGGACGGCACGCAGGAAACCGAAGACCGCATCAGCGAGATGACGAAGGCGACGATCCGGTGCATCCCGCAAGTGCCGCTGGACCCCGCCGACGAAACGCCCGGCACGTGCGTACTCACGGGCGCGCCCAGTGCCCGCCGCGTGATCTTTGCGAAGGCTTATTAAGCCTTAGCCGACCGCATTCAGACGCCGCGCCAGTTCGAAGTCCATCTCCGAAATCTGGTTGCCGGCGTCGTGGGTGGTGGTGCTCACCGTCACCCGGCAGTAGCCGATGAGGATGTCCGGGTGGTGATTCAGCGCCTCGGCCAATTCGCCCACGCGCACCGCCCAGTCCGGCCCTTGCGGGTAGCCGTCGAACGTCCAGGTGCGGACGAGTTTGTTGCCTTCCACGGCCCAACCGGGCACGGTTGCCAGGGCCTCGGCGATGGCTTCGGGGGAGAGGGCTTGGTACGAAAACTGGCTCATGGCCCATTTTGTCTCAAGCAGTGGGGAAGGGTTCGCCTAAACT
>CAZVHE010000047.1:11279-12483 GCA_964627705.1 uncultured Chthonomonas sp. | reverse complement strand
GACAGTCTGGGCGACGTTCACGTCCCCGCCGACGCGTATTGGGGAAGCCAGGCCGAGCGTAGCCGTCAGCTTTTCCGCATCAGCGGACTGACCGAGCACCCGCGCATGATCGAGGCCTTTGTGCACGTGAAGCGGGCGGCGGCGGTGGCCAATACCGACCTGGGCTTGCTGGATGCCGAAGTGGGCCGGGCCATCATTCAGGCGGCCGATGAAGTCCTGGCGGGTCAGCTCCGAGATCAGTTCCCGGTGGACGTCTTCCACATGGGTGCGGGTACCAGCTTCAACATGAACGTGAACGAGGTGCTGGCCAACCGCGCGGAAGAGATCCTCGGCGGCACGAAGGGCACCTACAGCAAAGTGAACCCGAACGACCACGTGAACTACGGGCAGAGCACCAACGACACCTTCCCGACCAGCATGCGCGTGATGTCGCGGATGCTGTTGGGCGAGTTGATCCCGCAGGTGAACCGCCTGGCGGATGCCTTTGCCGCCAAGGGCCAGGAGTTCGACCACATCCTGAAGTCGGCGCGCACCCACCTGCAAGATGCGGTGCCCATCCGCCTCGGCCAAGAGTTCACGGCCTATGCGGTGAGTATGCGCCGTTGCGTGGGCGCGCTGGAGAATGCCGCCCGCGACCTGGAAGAATTGGGCATTGGCGGCAGCGCCGCCGGTACGGGCCTGAACACGCACCCGGACTACCGCTTCCAACTCGTCAAGTCGCTGAACGAGAAGACCGGCATCAACTTCCGGTGCACCGACGACCTGCGTGAGGCGATGCAAAGCCAATACTGCATGGGTTCGCTCTCGGCCGGTCTGCGCCTGCTGTGCCTGGAACTCACTCGCATCACCAACGACCTGCGCCTGCTGTGCAGCGGCCCGCTCACGGGCTTGGCCGAGATCGTGCTACCCGCCGTGCAGCCGGGTTCCAGCATCATGCCGGGCAAGGTGAACCCCAGCATGGCCGAGAACATGAATTTGGTGCTGTTCCAGGTGCTGGGCCAGTGCCACGCCATTGATATGTGCGTGCAGGCGGGCCAGCTGGAACTGAACGTGATGATGCCGAGCATGGCCTTTAGCGCGCAGTTCGCCCTGCAGATCCTGACGAACACGATTGACACCTTTGTGGACAACTGCGTGGTAGGCATCACCGCCAACGAAGACCGTTGCCGCCACTACGCGGAGATTTCGCCGTCGCTGGCCACCG
>CAZVHE010000047.1:4190-11239 GCA_964627705.1 uncultured Chthonomonas sp. | reverse complement strand
GGCCGCTGATGTGGTGAAGACGGCCCTGAAGGAAGGGAAGTCCATCCCGGATGTGGTGCGCGAGCAGGGCTTGCTGGACGAGGCAACCTTGGCCAAGGTGCTGGACCCGGCTTTGCTGACCGAACCCGGCATCCCTGGCAAGGCGTAAGTTAAAGGCAGATCCCAGAGAGGGTTGAAGTCATCGAAGGATGGCTTCAACCCTCATTTGCTTTACGGCGGGCGGAACGCTGAGGTGAAATAAGACAATTTCGTCAACATTTCATTCTTCGGGTTCGAATCGTTATAGTAGGGTCGTGTCAGACGTCACCCGAAGAGAGCTCCTCGCCGGAGCCGGCATCGCCGCCGGGTCGCTGGCCCTGGGATTCCCGGGCCGAGAACTGTTCGCCCTGCAAGACCAAGGCGTGTTGCCCGCGCCCAACCGTCCGGCGCTGGGTGCCCCGCCCCGCCCTTGCACCGCCATCATCCTGGGTCACGGCGGGCGCGGCGGACTCTACGGCTACTACGCCACCCAGATGCCCGACACCCTTAAGATCGTAGGGGTCGCCGAGCCGCTGGAATACCGACGCACCGCGTGTGTGAACAACCACAAGATCGAGGCGGCCAACACCTTTACGACGTGGGAGCACGTGTTCGATCGGCCGAAGTTTGCCGATGCCGTCATCGTCACAACGCAAGACCGCATGCACTACGAACCCACCATTCGCGCGCTGGAAATGGGTTACGACGTCCTGCTGGAAAAGCCCATCGCTCCGAGCTGGAAGGAGTGCAACGACATCCTCAAGCTCGCCCAGGCCAAGGGCCGCATCGTAGGCGTGTGCCACGTGTTGCGCTACAGCCCCTTTAACGTGCAGATCAAGGCGGTGATCGAAAGCGGCATGATCGGCGATATCGTGAGCGTGCAGCACATCGAGCCGATCTGGCACCTTCACTTTTCTCACTCCTACGTGCGCGGCCCGTGGCGGCGCGAAGACCTGGCCACGCCGAGCCTGCTGGCCAAGAGCTGCCACGACCTCGACCTGATCAATTGGTGGATGGATGAGCCGGTGAAGGCGGTCAGCTCCTTTGGCGGGCTGCGCACGTTCCACAAGCGCAATGCCCCGGCGGGCGCACCGCGCTTCTGCATGGATGGATGCCCGCACCGGGAATCGTGCATCTATCACGCCGAAGATGTTTACGTCAACAAGAAGCGATGGGGCACCCACCACATCGAGACGCCGGACCGCAGCGATGATTCGATCCGGGCCAAGCTTCGCCGGGGGCAATACGGCCAGTGCGTCTACCAAGCCGATAACACGGTGAACGACCACCAAGTCGTCAACTTGCTCTACCAGAGCGGGGCCACGGCCGCCTTTAGCATGGAAGCCATGACGAGCTACGGCGGCCGCCGCACTCGCATCATGGGCACCAAGGGGGATATCGTGGGTGACGAGCGCTACCTGGACGTGGCGACCTTCAACGACGAGAAACGCATCCGGTGGGATGTGGAAGCCACGGGACAAGACCTGAGCGGGCACGGCGGTGGCGACAAGCGCATGACCGCCGATTGGGCGCAAGCGGTGGTGCGCAATGACCCCTCGTTCCTGGTGACCAAGCTCGAAGATGCGATGGAAAGCCACCGCGTGGGTTACGCGGCCGTCGCCAGCAGCAAGGAAGGGGGCCGACTCGTCACTCTCTAAGCCTGTGGTTTGAAGTTCTCCCCCGGGGAACTTCGGCGAATATAGCAACGAAAGGACCGCGCCACGCATAATGAGTTTATGCGTGGCGTGATTGCATCCGCAGTTGCCTTGTTGGCAGCGTTTTCATCGGCTCAGAGCCTCGGCCCGGGTGAACCGGCGCCGCCGATCAAAGTTGCCGAATTTGTGAAGGGTCAGACCGTCACGGATCTCTCGAAGGGCGTGTTCGTGGTCGAGTTCTGGGCGACCTGGTGCGGACCGTGTATTGTCAGCATTCCGCACATCTCCGAGCTTGCCAAGAAGCACCAAGGCAAGGTCACCGTGGTGGGCGTGAGCGTGTGGGAGCGCGGCGACGACATTGCGGGCATGGTCAAGAAGTTTGTGGACGGCCAGGGCGACAAGATGAGCTACAACGTGGCTCGCGACGAAGGCATGACGATGGCCGAAACCTGGATGCAGGCCGCCGGTCAGAATGGCATCCCTGCCGCGTTCATCATCAAGGATGGCGTGGTGCAGTGGATCGGTCACCCGATGACCATGGATGAGCCCCTGGCGCAAGTCGTGGCGGGTACGTTCGATCTCGAGGCCTCGAAGGCCGCCTTCAAGGCCGAAATGGAAGCTGAAGCCAAGGCGGCTGCCTTTATGGAGGCTGTCCAAGCCGGGGCGAAGGCCTATCGCGAGGGCAACATGGAAGCCGGTCGCGCTCAGATCATGGACGCCGATAGCGGTGGTGACGCGGGCCTGAACCTGCAACGCAACATGACCCTGCTGGGCCTGTTTGTGAACTCCGAGCCGCTACGCTTCCGACGCCTGGCCAACGAGATGTTCGCTGAAGGTGGTTCGGCTCGCCTGAACCTCGCTTACTTCTGCTACAACACAGCGCGCCAAGCCAACAGCAACAAGGCCCTGCTGGGCAAGATCGCTGAGCGTATTGCCGGGGAAAGCAGCGAGACCAATGCAATTGCGCTATATTACGCAGGCATGGCCCTCATGAGCAGTGAGAACGCCGAAGTGGCCCTGCGGGCCTTTGAGCGCGCCCAGGCGCTGGCCGGCGCGGGTGGCTATCCGGAGAACTTCGTCAAGGACTTGAACAAGGCCGCCGACGACGCCCGAAGCAAAGTCAAGCCGGCTCAATAAGCCTGCAAGACGAAGCGGAGCCCCGTCCCGCAAGGGTCGGGGCTTTTTCATGCCCCACTGGTGGGCTCGCGGTACATTCGGGGGCGGCCCCCGCTATGCCTGTCCACTACGAACTCTTGGCCACCTGCCCGCACACCGGGGCTCGGCGCGGCCGTCTGCACACCTCGCACGGCACGGTGGAGACGCCCTGCTTTATGCCCGTGGGCACGGTGGGCACGGTCAAGACGCTCCAGGCGGAGGACGTAGAGGCGCTGGGCTATACGCTCCTTCTGGCCAACACCTACCACCTGGCCCTGCGGCCGGGTGAACAGGTGGTGAAGGAGCTGGGCGGGCTGGGCAAGTTCATGGGGTGGCGCGGAGCCATTCTCACGGATAGCGGCGGGTACCAGGTGATGTCGCTTAGCCACCAGCGACAACTTTCGGACGAGGGCGTGACGTTCCGCTCGCACCTAGACGGCTCCGAGATGCGGATGTCGCCCGAGCGGAGCATCGAAATTCAGGCCGCCCTGGGGGTGGACATCAGCATGGCGCTGGACGTGTGCCCGCCCTACCCTTGCACCCGGGAGGAAGCGGTGGAAGCCATGCGCCTGACGCACCTGTGGGCGCCCCGCAACCTGGATGCCCGAGGGCCGAACCAGGCCATTTTTGGGATCGTGCAGGGCGGTGTGCACCCGGACCTGCGAGAAGAAAGCCTGCGCACCATCACGTCATTGCCCTTCGATGGATTTGCCATTGGCGGGGTGAGCGTGGGTGAACCCACCGAAATGCAACGGCCCGTGGTGGCGGCCAATGCGCCGCGCTTGCCGGTGGACAAGCCCCGTTACCTGATGGGCGTGGGACACCCAGGGGACATCCTTCATGCCGTGAGCTGCGGCATGGATATGTTTGACTGTGTGCTGCCCACCCGCATGGCCCGGCACCACTGCCTCTATACACTGGAGGGCCGCATCAATATTGCCGGAAAGAAATACGAACGAATGGATGCCCCCGCCGACCCAGGGAGCGTGTTCCCGGCCACGGAACGGTACACGGCCGCCTACATGCGGCATCTATTTAAGGCGAAAGAGCCGCTCGGCCCGCGCTTGGCCACCCTGCACAATTTGGCGTTCTACGCCCGCTTGATGGAAGAGATCCGAGAAGCCATCGAGCGCGGGACGTGGCCCGCGCTCATGGAACGTTACGCGCGGGCTTAGCCCTTCTTCTCGGTGCCAGCGGTGATGCCGATGCGCGTGCCCGCGTCTTCCTTTTGGATCATGATGACCGCGCTGGCCCCGGTGGAGGTCTTGCCGGCCACCATGCCGCCGTTGCCGTCCTTCACCTCGGACTTGTCGGCCGTGAGCTGAGAACCGTAGAACTCAAAAACCTTTGCCGGGTCATCCTTGGTCCAGTAGATCATTGTGGCTTGCTCACCCTCGGGCGTGGTGATGACCATGCCGCCCGCATCGTCCTTGTTCTCGAACGTTGAGGGGTACGCCTTCAGGCCGTACTTCGTGATATCTACCTGCTCTTTGGTGTCGAAAGTCGCCGTTCCTTTGTCCGTGGTGACCGACATGGACGTGTTGTCCTTGTCGTTGTTGTTCGTGACTTCCACCTTGCCTTCGGGGGTGGTGATGGTCGTCTTGTTGCCGTCCTGCCGTACGGACGGGCCGCCACAACCGATGACGAGGAGAGCGAGGGCCGAAGCCGGAATCCAGAGCCGCATGGCTCCATTATAGAGGGGATTCAGCTTGGTTCCCATCCATCGGCACCGCCCTTGAGCAGGTCGAACGCGGGCCACACCGGGCAGAAGTCGTCTCCTGGGCCAAAGGGTGTCACTCCGGTTCGCTCCACCGTTCCATCCGGGTTGCGGTGGAAAGCCGACATCCCGGGCCATCGGTGGCCCTCTTTCATCATTCCCATCGCTTCGGTGAATTCGCCCGAAGGATCCGTGACGCAGCGCACCCGCCACCCCCGCTTGGCCGACTGCGCTTGCTGCATGGCGGGGGAGTCGCCATTCACCAGCACCACGCTGGCCTTTTGCTCCAGCATCGGCAGGTATCCGTGCAGGACATCCGCCCAAAGGGTGCAGTAATCGCACGATTCGCCCATGTTGTGGATGAGGAAGAGGTGTTCCTTGCCCGCAAAGAGGTCGTCCCACGACACGTCGCCGTCGGCGGTTTGGAAGGTGTAGTCGGCGACCGGTTCCGGTGTGGCTTCCGTTCGGAGTTTGGAGAGTTGTTGCTTCAGCTCGTAAATCTCCATTTCGAGCTTGCGGATGGCCTCGTTCATGATGAACTCCGCGCTAGGTGTACCCCTTTCTGTAACGACCGTTGAAGGTTTACTCGTTGGAATCCATGCGGGCCTGGCGATCTCTTCTTCATCCGGCCCTCTTGTTCGTGGTCTTCGCGTGGGGATTCAACTTCACGGTCATTAAACTACTTTACGAAGCCTTCGAGCCTGTGCTGGACCCCGCCCGCGCCCCCGCCGCCCTCACGGTGCTGCGCTACCTCATCATGTGGCCGCTTTTTGCGATGGCCGCGTGGCACGAGAGCCGCTTCCGCATCTCGCGCCCGATGCTATGGAAATGCATGGCCGCCCAGTTTGTGGCCAGCGGCATCTACATGGTGCTGTTCATGGAGGGTATGCGTATGGCCGGGGCGGGGCCGGCCTCGGTCATCATCTCGTTCTCGCCCTTGGTGGCGATCTTGCTGGCGTGGGGGCTGAAGCTCGAAAAGGGTTCCCCTCGGCTGGTGGCCGGGCTGACGATTGCCAGCATCGGGGTGGCCCTGGTGGGCGTGAATGCGCTCAGTGAAGGCCACGGGAGCCTCCTGGGCGTTCTCCTCTTGCTGGCCAGTGCGTTCAGTTGGGGCATCAGTGTGGTGATGTCGAAGCCCGTGCTGGGTGAGGTTGGCCCCTTCACTATGCTGGCGGTGGGCATCCCGGCGGCCATGCTCTTGGTGGTGCCCTACGGCGGGGACGACATGATGACCATCCAGTGGCAGCGCATTGATTTCACGGGGTGGTGGACGCTGGCGTATCTGGCTTTGGTAGCGGGATTTGGGGCATTTTGGGCGTACTACAAGGGTCTGGCCGATGTCGGCCCGACGCGCACCGGACTGACGCAATATCTCATCCCGCCGGTGGCCTCCATTCTGGGCTGGCTAGTGCTGGGCGAGCGCATGGGGGCGGGGGAGTGGATCGGCCTGGTGTGCGTGTTGACCGGGCTGGCCCTGGCCCGTCCGCCGCGCCTGGATGACCCGGCTCCCGCCGAAGCCGGTCCCACCAAAGAAAACGAGACCCCGGCCGAAACCGGAATCTCGTGAGATTGTCGCCTTGGCGAGCTTAGAGGCCAAACTTCGCGGCGTTGGCCACGAACTTGGCGTGCAGGTCGTTGGCCTGACGATCGTAGGCGTCCTTGTCGGCCCACGTTTCGCGCGGCATCAGCACCTCGTTCGGCACCCCCGGCACGGAGGTCGGCACTTCCAGTTGGAAGACCGGCTCGCGCTCGTATCGCACGTTGTCCAGTTGCCCGGCCAGAGCCGCCGTGATCATGGCGCGCGTGTACTTCAGGTCCATGCGCTTGCCCACGCCATAGGGGCCGCCGGTCCAGCCGGTATTCACCAGCCACACCTTGCTGCCGTGCTCGGCAATCTTGGCGCGGAGCAGGTCGGCGTACACCTTCGGGTGGAGCGTCATGAACGGCGCGCCGAAGCACGTGCTGAACGTCATCTGCGGTTCGGTGACGCCGGCTTCTGTGCCCGCCACCTTGGCCGTGTAGCCGTTGAGGAAGTGCACCATGGCTTCTTCCGGGCTGAGGCGGCTGATGGGGGGGAGAACGCCGAAGGCATCGGCGGTCAGGAAGATGATGTTCTGCGGGTGGCCGCCCACGCTCGGGAACGCGGCATTGCCGATGTGCTCCAGCGGGTAGGCACAGCGCGTGTTTTCGGTGTACTTCTTGCTTTCGTACATCGGCACACGGGCGTCGGTCATCTCGACGTTTTCCAGCACCGCGCCGAAGCGGATGGCATCCCAGATGTCCGGTTCCTTTTCGCGGCTGAGGTCAATGCACTTGGCGTAGCATCCGCCTTCCACGTTAAACACGCCGTTGTCGTCCCAGCCGTGCTCGTCGTCGCCGATGAGGAATCGCTCGGGGTCGGCGCTGAGGGTGGTCTTGCCGGTGCCGCTCAGGCCAAAGAATAGAGCGGTGTCGCCATCCTTGCCGATATTGGCGGAGCAGTGCATGCTCATCACGCCCTTCAA
>CAZVHE010000047.1:248-4160 GCA_964627705.1 uncultured Chthonomonas sp. | reverse complement strand
GATGCTGAACACCGACTTCTTCATTTCGCCGGCGTAAAGCGTGCCCATGATGATGACCATGCGCCGGCTGAAATCAATGGCAATCACCGCATCTCGGTCGGCGCCATCCACCGTGCGCTCGTACTTGACGGTGCCGAGGTCCACCACGGTCCAATCCGGCTCGAAGTCGGCCAGTTGCTCGGCCGTCGGGCGGATCAGCATCTGGCGGATGAATAGCGCGTGGGACGGGCTTTCCACCAAGAAGCGCACCTTCAGTTGGTGTTCAGCCGCGGCGCCCCCAATAGTGTCCACCACGTCAATGGTGCGGCCCACCAGCTTCTCCTGGGCGAGCTGGACCAGACCATCGAATTCTTCCGGCGACATCGCCTGATTGTTCTCCCACCACACGTGCGGCTCGGAGTTGGCATCGCGCACCACGTACTTATCCTTGGGGGTGCGACCGGTGTACTTGCCAGTGTAGGCCACCAGGGCGCCGTTGTGGGCCAGCTTGCCGATCTCGCGGCGCAGGGCATCTTCCACCAGCACGGGAACAGGACGGTTAAAGTGAACTTGGGCTACGCTCAGGTCGAGCGGTTTAGCGGAGGGCGTCGTTGGCATCTCGCGTTCCTAAGGGGAGCGTACCCAAGGCCCCTCGAAGGGCTCCGGGGCGGAGGGGAAGGGAGGCAGGGACTCTCGGGCATCGGTCCCAAGGCGAAACTGGTCAGGTGGCAATAGAAAAGCCCCGGAGACCTTTGTGTGAGGATCTCCGGGGCGGATGGTGGGGCCGCTTAGCCCTGGGCCATGCGCTTGGCAAAGCGCGAGAACGCGCCCCGACCCGCATAGATAGCCGACATGCCGAGATTCTCCTCGATGCGGAGAAGCTCGTTGTACTTGGCCACGCGGTCGGTGCGGTTGGGGGCGCCGGTCTTGATCTGCCCGCAGTTGGTGGCTACGGCCAGGTGGGCAATGGTGACGTCTTCGGTTTCGCCGCTGCGATGGCTCATCACCGCCGAGTACCCGGCCCGGTGCGCCATTTCCACGGCATTGAGGGTCTCGGTGAGAGTACCGATTTGGTTGACCTTGACCAGAATCGAATTGGCGGTTTGCTCAGCAATGCCTCGGCCCAGGCGCGAAACGTTGGTGACGAACAGGTCGTCGCCCACCAGCTGGCAGCGGTCGCCGAGGGCGTCGGTTAGGGCCCTCCAGCTGTCCCAGTCGTCTTCGGCAATGCCGTCTTCAATGCTGAGAATCGGATACTTATCCACCAGCGCGGTCAGGTACTCCACCTGCTCCGCCCCGGAGAGTGAACGACCGTCCTTGTACACGTACTTGCCGTCCTCGTAGAACTCGGTGGCGGCAGCGTCAATGCCCAGCCACACGTTGTCGCCGGCCTTGTAGCCCGCGCGATCAATGGCCTCGATCAGCAGGTCGAAGGCGATATCTTGGGATTCCAGGTTGGGGGCAAAGCCGCCCTCGTCGCCCACGCCGGTGTTGAGGCCCTTGCTCTTCAGCACCTTCTTGAGGTTGTGGAAGATTTCGGCGCCCATTTGCACGGCTTGGCTGAAGGTTTCCGCGCCTACCGGCAGCACCATAAATTCTTGGAAGTCCACGTTGCTGTCGGCATGCTGACCCCCGTTGAGGATGTTGAGCATCGGCACCGGCAGCACGCGGGCACTCACGCCGCCCACGTAGCGGAAGAGCGGCAGGTCCGCGCTGACTGCCGCTGCTTTGGCTACCGCCAGGCTCACGCCCAGGATGGCGTTGGCACCCAGGTTGCTTTTGTTGTCGGTGCCGTCGGCATTGAGCATGATGCCGTCAATCTGTTCTTGCTCGGTGGCGTCCAGGTTTTCCAGCGCCGGAGCGATGGTTTCCATCACATTCTCAACGGCCTGGAGGACACCCTTGCCCAGGTAGCGACCCTCATCTCCATCGCGGAGTTCGACGGCTTCAAACGCGCCAGTGCTGGCCCCGCTGGGGACAGCAGCACGGCCAATCGAACCGTCTTCGAGAACAACATCAACTTCAACCGTGGGGTTTCCTCGGCTGTCAAGAATCTCGCGGGCAGTGATTTCGATAATCGCGGACATCGCCCGGATGTTACCGGTAGGACGACGGGGTGGCCGGGGGCGTCCTGAACCCACGCTGACCACCGCCACATATCTGAGTAGAATCAGGAAGGACGGCATGCGCGAAAACTACACGCTGCACAAACTTCATTCGCTCACCGGGGTGATCCCGTTGGGTTTCTATCTGATCCAGCACCTCACGCTGAACTCGTTTGCCCTCGCCGGGCCGGAGTCCTTCAACGGAGTCATCCATTTCTTTGAAAGCATTCCGCAGCACGTCTTTTGGGTGCTGAAGTACGGCGTGATTTGGGGGTCCATCATCTTCCACGCGCTGTACGGGTTCGTGATTGCCTCGCGGGGTGAGCTGAGCAACTACGTCGGCCAGAACCGAAAGTACCGTGAGAATCGCTACTATCAGTTGCAACGCGTCTCGGGCATCGTCGCCATGCTGTTCTTGATCTATCACATGGCGTCCACGTCGGTGCTCGGCACCATCAAGGGCCAGGAATCGGTCAACTACTATCACAACTGGGCCGACAAGCTGGCGGGGCCGACGTTCGGCATTCCGTACCTCATCTTGGCGGTGTACGTCATCGGGATTCTGGCGAGTGCTTATCACTTCGCCTACGGCCTGTGGAACTTCTGCATTCGGTGGGGCATCACGGTGAGCGAAAGTAGCCAGAACGCTATGGCCAAAGTGGCCAAGGTGACGTTCCCGGCCATCAGCGCCATTGGGATTGCGGCTTTGGTCGGCTTCTTCCTGCACGAAGATCCGAAGCACCCCAAGACGGGCAGCTACTCGGAATCGGGCCTTAGCCGTCAGCAGAGCCCGGCCCTCGAAGGCGAACAGCAGTTCTAATCCAGCCTTCTCCGGCAAAGAAAAACCCCCGGTGCCTTGCGGCTCCGGGGGTCTTTTGTTACCCGCTGCGGGATTAGCTGAGGGTGCGGCGGATGGCATCCACCACGCGGTCCGTATCCGGCAGTGCGGCGTATTCGTAGATCGGGTTGTAGCCGATGTGCACATCCTCGCGGCTCACCAGTTGCGGCGAGGCGAGCAGCAGGTTGAAGGTGTCGGGGTTGCTCGTCACTTCGCTGATGATGCTCTGGCCGAAGCCGCAGGTCTTGACGTCCTCTTGGATGACGACCAGGCGCCCGGTCTTCTCCAGCGACTGCGCGATGGTGGCGTAGTCGCATGGCACCACGGTGCGTAGGTCAATGATCTCGATGCTCGCTTCGCTGGCCAGCTTGTTGGCGGCCTCGTGGGCGAGTTCTAGCGTGTTGCCGTAGGTGACGATGGTGACATCGCTACCTTCGCGCACCACCTTCGCCTTGCCGAACGGGATCGGCTCGACGTTGGTCACATCCACACGCTTGCGGAAGATGTGCTTGGGCACCAAGATGATGTTGGTTTCGTCGTTGTGGATGGCGGTCCAGAAGAGGCCCGCCGCATCTTCTGGCGTGCTCGGGATCGCGATCTTGAGGCCCGGCACGTGGGCGAGTCCGCCCTCCATGCTCTGGCTGTGCCACAGCGAGCCGCCCGGCAGGTAAGCGCCGTACGGGGCGTAGAGCGTCATCGGGCACTTCTGCTTGCCAAACGTGCGCCAGCGCAGGGTGCTCACGTTGGACATCAGCTGGTTCCAGGCCGGCGTGATGAAGTCGATGAACTGGATTTCAAAGACTGGTCGCTTGCCGTAGGTGGCCAAACCGACGGCCACGCCTACGATGGTGGCTTCGGCCAGCGGCGAGTTGAAGACCTGCTTCGGATACTTGTCGCTCAGGCTCTTGGTGAGGCCGAACACGCCCCCCTTGGGGTCTTCGATGTCTTCGCCAAAGAAGATGATGTCCTGGTCGGCGTTGAGGGCCTGAT
>CAZVHE010000047.1:0-225 GCA_964627705.1 uncultured Chthonomonas sp. | reverse complement strand
GCGTACGATGGCTTCCACCATGGTTTGCGGACCCAGTTCGATTGGCGGGCGAGTGGGGGTCACCGGGTCGCCGTCCATGTGGAGCAAGTACTCTTCGGGGCGCGGGTCTTCGGCCATTTCAGCGCGGCGGTAGTCCGCATCCACGCTCTCGATGATCTCTTGCTGCATGGCTTCGAACGCTTCCAGCGTGAGGGCGCCTTCGCGGATGAGGTCATCGCGCAGAAG
>CAZVHE010000046.1:0-17676 GCA_964627705.1 uncultured Chthonomonas sp. | reverse complement strand
TCCTGCAGCAGAGCGGTCTCTCGATGCTGGCGCAAGCCAACTCGGCTCCGCAGTCGGTCCTCTCCTTGCTCCGCTAACGGTAGCGAAGAAGACACGCGAAAAAGGCCCGGGGTCTCCCCCGGGCCGTTCCCATTTTGGACTCGCTCGAGATCAGGCGCGCTTGTAGATGGCCAGCAGTGCTTCGTAAGCGGCGGGCTCAAGCAACGCAATGCCGATCCAAACCTTAAGCAGTTCTTCTTCGCTCGGTCGCTCGGCTTCACCCTTGATGGTCACCGTAAGGCTGTTCGCCGCGGCGCGGCGCTGGGCGGCCGTGAGCTTCGCGTTCACGAACTGAAGGATCAGCGTTTCGTGCTTGTCGTAAAGCAGTTGGCGGGTCAGGCCAATGGCGTTGATGCGCTTTTGGAAGTCCTCCATCAGCTCCTGGGTCGGGACGCTGCCTTCTTCGGCCTTCTTCAGCGCCTCGTCAATCTCACGCTCCATTTGGCGCATGGTTTGAATTTCCTTCAGAGCCAGTTCGCGGTCTTCCTTGCGGGCTTCTTCGATCAGTGGCAGCAGCTCCTTGAGTTGATCCTTAGTGAGGAACAGTGGCAAGAGGTGATTGAACGCCTGCAGCCGAGCCGCCTTGAGCATAATGGGTTCGCCCTGCTTGCGGACGCTGGCCGCATCCGATTGGGCCCACGCCCCGGTGAAAAGGGCCGCAACAAGGCCGAGAAACAGTGCAAAGCGAATGGTCATGGTGTTGGAGTCTCCTTCGAATCGGACGTGGAGGGGGTCGGCTTCGTTTCAGTGCGAGGGGACGCCCCCGATGCGCTAGATGGTAGCACGAGGACGGCCAGCGCGAGCCCGGAGAGGGTCTGCCCGGCCACAAACAGGATGCCGACCAGGGCGGTGAGCACCACCGCGAGGTCGGTGAGGCGACCGTTGACGATGCCCCCGGCCTGCACAATGGCCGCCAATCCCGCGACCAGCACGATCAGCGACATTACGAAGCCGAAGGTCGCCAGTAGCACCACTTGGTGCCGGGGTCGGCGGCGCAAGGCCTGCCCCCACCCGTGGCCGCGTGGCCGGATCCAGATCCCGATGGCCACCCAAACGAGTGCCAGTCCGATCGCTTGCCCCCACATGCTGAGGCCTATTGTACGGAATGGCCGGCTACACTCGCGGGCCAACTACGCCTGAGGTCGAGGCCACTCGCCCTGGAAGACGATCTCGGCATGCCCGAGGACGGCGAGCGGCTGGTCGATCCCCTTGACCTCAATTTCGAGAGTGCCTCCCCGGCTGGTGATGGGAATCAGGCCTCGTCGCCCCGTTTTGCGGGCGAGTTCGACGGCGGTGGCGGTCGCCCCGGTTCCGCAGCCCAGGGTTTCGCCGACGCCGCGCTCCCAAATGCGAATGCGAGCCCCATCCCCCTGCGGGACGGCCCACATTACGCTAATACGCTCAGGAAACTCGGGATCATTTTCGATCTTCGGACTCACCTGCAAGAAGGTCTCTTCATCCAGTTCATCGTCCAGCAAGACCACAAAGTGAGCACTGCCAGTAGTAAGCGCGGAGCCGATGTAGCCTTGGGCCTCCTCTTCGATCCATGGCGTGCAGGTGCTGACCGGCACCCGGACGGGGTCGTAACTCGCCGCGGGCAGCACGAACTTCACCCGACCATCCGGCTGGATCGTCACGGGGACCTCAATCCCCCGGTGGTTGATGATAAACTCCGGGCCACGACCCCGGCGGTGGGCAAAGGCGGCGGCGCATCGCAGGCCATTTCCGCAGAAGTCTTCGCTGCCGTCCGGGTTGAACATGCGCAGCATGATCGTTTCGGGGCGGTCATCATAGACCAGCAGACCATCGCTGCCGATGCCAAAATGTCGTTCGCACATGGCCACCGCCAGTCCCCGAAGGTTGTCTTCGGGCACATCCCGGGCTTCCACCAGCACGAAGTCGTTGCCGATGGATTGGACTTTGACAAACGGGATGGTCATTGGAGCGGCTCGAATCGGTAGCGGGCCCGACGATGCACGGCGCGGAACCACTGCCCCTGCGGGGATACCAGCGGGAACCACCAGGCGCTGGGACGGTGGGAGGCCCGTGCCAGCCCATCCGTCGCCAGAATGGCCTCGCGAATCAGGCGCACCCGAGTGAGTTCGGCTTCGAACACCAGGGCATCACGAGTGCGTTTGGCTTCCACGATCTCGGGGAGCTCGGTAAAGGCATCCAGCTCGGCTTGCTGTTGCCGCCATGCACTCCAGGTGGCGTCCACTTTGGCTTGCTTGGCTTTCAGATCGGCTAACAGTTCCTCGCGGCGAGCCCAGTCGGCCGGGGTGGGGTTTTTCTCGAAAATCGCATGGCGCCAGTGTTCGCCGAGAGCACGGGCGGCGGCCTGCGTCTCTTGGGCGAGGGCATGGGCTTGGTCCACCAGTTGACGCTTGGCGGCGCGGCGTTTTGCGACGGTCTTGGCCATTTCGCCCAGAATGCCCTGCACTTGGTCGTAGCGCGAGGCCGGACACGACCACGCCTTCGTTTGGGTGCGCTCAAGATATCGCACGAGCTCACGGGGGCTGCGAATGCTCTTCAGTTCATCCAGCAGAGCGTGGGCTCGCTCGCGCACCTGTTCCATGCGAGCGGAGAAGCCCACGCCGCTCAATTCATCTGCCCCGAAGGGGCGACGAAGGGGCTCGGGCAAGCGGAACCACGCGTTCACTTCGTCCAGGGCTTCCCACGTGCTGTAGCTCACCCGTACCAAGGGGTGGACGGGCTGCGGATGACCGGCTTCGGCCAAGTAGCGGTGGAAAGTTCGGCTCCGGTTCACATATCCACTAGCCCCTTCATGGAAGACAAAGACAAACTCGCGGGCCAGCAAGGAGATCAGTGTCACCGCCTTGCCCACTAGGGTGACTCCGGGGCCGAATTTTTCTTCCAGCAGGGTGGCAAGCTCTTGGCGATTGGCAGGTGCCCGCTTGTAGCTCACGGCAAGGATGTCCGGGGTCATGATGAGCAGGCCCCGAGTTCCCACCCGCAAGGTGCCCCGCCCCCGGCCCGGGATGATGACGTCAAACGGTACCGCCCCCGCACCGAATCGGTCGAGCGTGTACATTTCCGTCCCTTGCACCGCGCGGTCATAAGCTTGCCGGGCCACATCGCGGGTGGCGGGGTTCAAGAACAGGTCCAGAATGGCAAACCGGTCGCGATCACAGGTCTGCGGGTTGAAGGCCAGGAGTTCCGTGGTGCGGGTGGTTTGCACGGGCACCGGCTCGCCTGCCGCAAAGGAATAGAGATCGGGGAGGATGCGCTCGTAAAAATCGGCGAGGGTGTCGGTTCCCGCTTCTTTCGTGCCTTCGCACACCAGGCTCAGGAGGTGGTCGGCCTTCTTCCGGGCGGCCTCGAGGGCGGGCCCGCTCAGGCAATCCAGGGTTGAGTTTACGGCCCATTCGAGGGTGTCGAACAGTGGCCCGAGGACGGCCTGGAGCGGCGTTTCGGCCGCGATGCGGTCATCATCGGGCGCGGCGGCCAGGCCGCGCCAGCCCCAGGCTTCGGTGAGTTCGTCCATCAGTTCCGGGCGGCCGTGCGCTAGCCGGCTCAGAGAAACCCCGTGCTGGGCCAGACGATCGCGGGTCACCACCGTTTCGCCGCCAAACAAAGTCGAGAACTCGGCGGCGGCGCTCCACAGGTTTTGCGTGGTGGTGTCGTTGTGGGGCAGGGCGGTGTAACCGCGCACCCCGATGCCGCGAGGGGCTTTGGCAAAGTAGTCGGTGTCGTGGACCCCGGCAATGAACGGGCGAGAAGGGGAGGCTGCGGCGGCGGCAAGGGCCAAACCGGCCTTCATTGGCTCGTCCCAAAACACGGTTTGACCGAGCGCCAACAGCGGAACGCCCGGGGCGACCTCATCCAATTGCACCAGGATTTCGTTGACCGAACAACCGCTTTCGTCCATCAATCACATCACTCTACGTCATCCAGGACAAAACCATGAGGGGACCCACCCTCAAAAATACGGGGAAACGCGCCGACAACTCTTTTGGAACCTCGAAGTTATGGCGCAGAACCCGCAGAATGGCAAACCAGGGCAATCCGTAAGCATCAGCGTAGCCAGTCAGATCACGGGCGTGGAAATCCACACTCTCCGGTACTGGGAGCGCGAGTTTGCGGGCTTCTTGAACCCCATCCGCACCAACGGAGGTCAACGTCGCTACCGCCCCGAGGATATCCAGGCCGTATTTCTGCTCAAGCGACTGCTCCGCGACGAAATGTTCAGCATCGCCGGGGCGAGGCGCCACCTGGCCCGCCTTCAGCGCGAAGCCGCCTAGACCTTCTTGCACTTTCAGGTGGCCTGGTTTCCCCGATGGGAGCCGGGCCTTCTTTATGCCTCTCGCCAATGGCCCTGTGAGTGGGTAGCCTGAGGCCGTGGGGGAATCGGACATTTTCGCGGGGTTGGCGTCCGTGTTGCCGCCCGAGCGCATTCTGGGCAGTGAAGCCGCGCGTCGGGTGTACGCCCACGACGCCTACACGGTGGACCGTAGTGCCCCGGATGTGATTGTCCTGCCCGAAACCACCGAGGAAGCCCAGGCGGTGATCCGGTGGTGCTTGGCGCACCAAGTGCCCTTCACGCCCCGGGGTGCAGGTACGGGCCTGAGTGGCGGGGCGATGGCAGCCAAGGGCGGCGTGATCCTGAGCACCAAGCGGCTGAACCGGATTCTGCAGATTGACATCCCCAATCGGCGGTTGCACGCGCAAGCGGGGGTGGCCAACCTCAAGCTCAGTCAGGCGGTGGCGGCGGAAGAGCTCCACTTTGCCCCCGACCCCAGCAGCCAGTCCGTCAGCACGCTGGGCGGCAATATCGCCGAAAACAGCGGGGGCCCGCACACCCTCAAGTACGGCGTGACGGCCCCGCACATCTTGGCGATGACCTGGATTGACAACGCGGGCGAGGTGCGCACCTGGGGGACCGGCGTGGAAGGCGGGCCTGGCCCCGACCTGATGAGCGTGCTGGTGGGCAGCGAGGGCACCCTGGGCTTTGTGACCGAAGCGTGGGTGAAACTGACGCCGCTCCCCGCCCGAGTGGAGACTTTGCTGGCCTCATTCCCAAGTGTGGTGGCGGCCACGGAGACGGTAGCCGAGATCATTGCGGCGGGCGTGATTCCGGCGGCGTTGGAGATGATGGACCGCAACATCTTGGTGGCGGTGCAGGCTGCTTTTGGCTTGGATGTGCCGCCCGGGACCGAGGCGATGCTACTGGTGGAGTGCGATGGCTGCCTGGCCGCCGCCCAGGCCGAGATTGAAGAGGTGTTTGCCATCTGCCAGCGGTTCGGGGCGATTGAGTTAAAGCTGGCCGCCAATGAGGCCGAGCGCAAGCATCTGTGGACGGCCCGCAAAAAGGGCGTGGGGGCGATGGGGCGGCTGGCGCCCACGGTGGTGACCCACGACGGCGTGATTCCGCGCTCTAAGCTGCCCGAGATGCTGACCTTTGTGTACGAGGTGGCGGAGGCGGAGGGGTTGGGGGTGGCCAACATCTTCCACGCCGGGGACGGCAATTTGCACCCTTGTTTCTACTTCGACGACCGTGAGCCGGGGGTGGTGGAGCGCGTGGTGCGGGCGGGCGAACGCATATTGACCAAGTGCATTGAGCTAGGCGGGAGCGTCTCCGGCGAGCACGGCATCGGGGTGGAGAAGGTGGACTTCATGTCGCTGATGTTCAGCGAGGCGGACCTGGCGCTGCAAGGGGATGTGAAGCGCATGTTCCCGACGTCGGAGTTTGCGAACCCGTGCAAGGTTCTGCCGAACCAAAAGGGGTGCGTAGAGCATCAACGCCGGTGGCGGGGGGCGGCGCATTGAGCGGGCGGCGGTTAAAGGGTCTGGGCACGAAACAGGGGTTCTTAGCTCCGGCTTTGTTGCATGAATCTACCTTAGAGGAGTGTGCGTTGATAGATTTCAGCCCGGCTGACCAAGTGGTGGAAGTTGGCGCGGGGATGGCCATCTCGGAGCTGCAGGCCTTGCTGGGGGCCAAAGGGCAATGCCTGCCCTTGCCGGACCCGGCGGAATGGGGCGCGGCGGCGGCGGGCTACCCCGGCACCGTGGGCGGTTTGCTGGCCTGCAACCTGCCGCACGGCTACATGGCGGCCTGCGGGATGCCCCGGGACTGGGTGCTGGGCGCGACCCTGCGCCGCCCCGATGGCACGGAAGCCAAAAGCGGGAGCCGGGCCGTGAAGAGCGTGGCGGGCTACGATGCCCACAAGCTGGGCGTGGGGGCGTGGGGGCGAGGGCTGATGTACCTGCGGGTGATCTTGCGGACATTTCCCACCAAAGGGTTACCTGCCATGAGCATCGTGCAATCCGGGCCGATCCAGGCGCCGGTTTTCATCCAGCGGTGCTTGCGCAGCGATTTTGATTCCGTATTGCGGCAAACCCCCGGCGTGCTGGCGCACGACCCGCAGACCCAAGTGATTTGGAGCGAGGAGCGGCCCGCCACGCCCCCCGAAGGCTGGGTGATCGGCCCGGGGGGCTACCGCGCCCGCCCCGCCTGGATGGACGACGCGGAAGCCGTCTTCCTCAATACGTTTGACCCGGAGGGCACTTGGATCTAGGCAAACTCAGCACAGAATTCCGAGAGCACATTGCCCCCCTGGCCAACGCGATGGACGGGGACCCGGCGGTGTTGCGCCGCGGGCTGGATTTCCTGGCCCAAAGAGGGCTCTTGGCCTTGCGCCGACCCGCGGCCTATGGTGGCCCTGACGTGGATGAAGTCACCTTCCGGCAGTTCCAAATTGAGGTGGCGCGGGCCAGCGGGGCGCTCGCCTTTTTGCAAACGCAGCACCAGAGCGCGGTGGGGATGCTCGCCCGCAGCCCGAATGAAACCCTCAAACAACAATGGCTGCCGCGCATGGCCCGCGGCGAGCGGATGCTGGGGATTGGGTTCAGCCAGCTGCGTCGCCCCGGCCCGCCGATGATGACGGCCACGCCCGACGGCGACGGCTACCGCCTGGAAGGCCACGTCCCCTGGGTGACAGGACACGGGTTCTTCTCGCACTTCATCATCGCGGCGGAGCGGCCGGATGGGCAGGCGGTGTTTGCCGTGGTGCCGTTTTCTGATTCGGAGGGGATCACCTTTAGTGAGCCGATGCGGCTGGCGGCGATGGAAGCCGCCCAAACCGTCACCGCCGAACTCCAGGGCCTCATCGTGAGTCCGGACGACATCGTGTTCCGTCAACCAAAAGGATGGATTCAGCGCAGCGACCTCATCAACGTCACTTTGCAGGGATTTTTCGCCCTTGGTTGTGCCCGCGCTGGGCTCGATATCCTCGCTCTCAATGCGGAACGCCGCCAAACCGACTTTATGTTCGAAGCGCTGGCCCAACTTCAAGGAGAGTGGGAGGCGCTGAGCCGCGCAATGGCCGCCCGCCCCGATGAGCAAGAGTACGACGCGCGTCTCCAACTCCGCGCCAGCGCAATCGACCTCATGGCCCGGTGTGCGCATGCCGGGGTGGTCAGTAGCAGCGGGGCGGCGAACTCTTTGGGTCACCCCGCGCAAAGGGTGTGGCGCGAGAGCATCGTGTTCACCGTCAGCGCCCAGACCACCGACATCATGGCGGCCAGCCTGGCGCGCCTCGCCTCTGCCCGGAGACTTTCTCCCGGCCCAACCGTCTAAACTCCCAACCATGCGAACCCTGGCCCTCCTCGCCCTCTTTGCCGTGCCGTTGGCGGCGCACGCCGATTGGAATCTGCGCACCCCGGCCGGGCTGCCGGTTTTCAAGAACGAGGTTCGGGGCACTTTCGAAGGGCGCAAAGGCGAGGAGACCTTCGGGCGGCTCTCCTACGGTTTGGGTAACGGCCTGAGCGTGTCGGCGACCTCGGCGGGGCGAGACCGGTTTTCGGGGGATCTGGCGTACAACTATCTCGTGCCGTTCCCGGATGCCGCGCCGGGCATCAGCGTAGGGGTTCTGGACGTGGCGGACGAACTGGCGGGTCGGGCGTTCTACCTTGCCGTGACCATGCGCTACGGCAACTACGATCCGGGCAATCAGGATGTGCCAACGGAGCTGACTTTCGGGTTCCTCTCGCGCGATGGCGGCCGGGGCTTTGCCTCGTTTGCCCTCCCGGTGAGCGAGAAGCTCTGGTTCCGCGCCGAGTACGACGGCCAAAACCCACTGGGCGCGATTGAGCTGCGCCCGGTGAAGGAACTCGCCGTGCGTGGCATCGTGGACCGCAACGGGCCGAGCCTCGGCGTCGGGGTTCGGATTCAGTTTTAGCGCCTGAGATCAGCGGCGATTCAGGCCCACGGCGTGCAGAAACTCTTGCAGCCTTTCCCGTCCGCTGAGTCCCCGTAGGCTGGCGCGGCGCGCCATGCGCGCCGACCACGGCACGCCTTCGTCGCGGCCATCGCGGGCGTACTCCTCGGTCATGCGGGCGTCGAATTCCTGGACGTCTAACTGCGCCGGGTACTGCTCGCGGAACCAGATCTGATCCGGGTTCAGGCGAGGCTTGAGGCGGGGGAATTTCTCTTCATCCGGCCAGCCAATGCACAGCCCGAACACGCCAAAGACGTGATCCGGTAGGTTGAGAATGCGGCGCACTTCATGGGGGTGGTTGCGCAGCGCCCCGATGTAGCAAGTGCCCAGCCCCAGATTCTCGGCCGCGACGACCATGCGCTCGGCGGCCAGGGCCGCGTCCACGCAGGCCACGGTGTACATTTCTGCTGTGTCCACGGCATCGGGCATGTCGGGGTCGGGGGCTTGGCTGACCAGACGGTTAAGGTCGGCGCAAACGGCAAAGAACCACGGGGCGTGAGCGACCTGCCGTTGGTCGCCGCAGAACTGGTTCAACTCGCGACGACGTTCAGGGTCTTGCACACTTACCAAAGAGTAGGCGTGCAGGTGGCTGCTCGTGGCCGCGCTCAGCGCTGCGCCTACTAACCCCGCGATCATCGCCTCGGGCACGGGTTCGCTTGTGAAGTCGCGCACCGAGCGGTGGTTGAGCAGCCGCCCGAGGTCAGGCAGGCCCGCGGGGGCGGGCGTACTGAAACGGGCCGCCCAGGCTTCGGCCGTTGATTCTTTGAACATGCTCTAAGGATGCCCCATCCCGGCGCCTCAGCGCAGGGCTTGCCACAGAGAGGTGAGGGCCTGCGAAACCGCCCGCAACCGCACGGTGCGCCGGTCGCCCCGGAACACGAACTTCACCGCGTCCTCATGCCCCGGCCCGGCCAGCCCGATCCAGACTTCACCCAGGCGGCCTTCGGGGGCATCCGGCCCCGCGTAGCCCGTCACGGAGAGGCCCCACGTCGCCCCGAGCCTATCCCGCACTCCGCAGGCCATCGCCACCGCGCATTCGTCACTCACCGCGCCCGGCCTCTCCAGCACGGACGGCGGCACCCCCAATTGGGCGTGCTTCACCGCCTCGGTGTAGGAGATCACCCCGCCCACAAAGACATCACTCGCCCCCGGGACCTCGGTCAAGCGCGCGCCGATGCCGCCGCCGGTGCAGCTTTCGGCCACGGCCAGGGTCTGCCCCTCTCGTCGGAGCAAGCTCAAGATCACCTCGGGCAAAGTCTCCTCATCTGCGCCGTAGCAATGGTCACCCATCCGCTCGCGAATCAATTCCTCCACCTCCCGCACCCGCTCCCGCCCGGCTTCATCATCCGCATCGGCAATGCGCAAATGCACTTCGCCCGGCTTGGCGTAGGGGGCCACGGTCGGGCGCTCGCCCTCCATCAGCTCCGGAAACTGCGCCGCCAGCAGACTCTCGCCAATCCCCACAAAGCGCAACGTGCGCCGGTAGAGCGGCACCCCGCCCCGGCCCCGCAGCAGCTCGCGCACGGGTCCGTCCAGCATCGGCAAGAACTCGTTCGGCGGCCCGGGCAGGGCCAGCACGCCGCCCCCGCCGTCCGTCGGTACCCAGAAGCCCAACGCCGTGCCGTTGGCATTCGCCACCCATTCGCCCCCTTCGGGCAGGTCGGCCTGGCGGCCATTCAGTTCCACCCACGCCACACCCCGCGAACGGAAAAATGCTTGTAGCCGCCGCACCACCGCCTCGTCTCGTACCGTCGGGCGCCCCAGCACCTCGGCGATGGCGTAGCGGGTGAGGTCATCCTCGGTCGGCCCCAGCCCGCCGATGGTGATGACAATCTCGGCCCGACTCTGGGCCAAGCGCAAAGCCTCCACCAGTCGGCCCTGGTGGTCGCCCACGGTCTGCCGGTGGCGATGGTGGATGCCCCACTCGGCCAGCCGTTGCCCCAGGGCGGCGGCGTTGGTGTCCACCGTGTCGCCGAGCAACAACTCCGTGCCGACCGAGATGATTTCTGCGTGCATGGCTTCTCCTGAGTTTGCCCTCTCCGTCCTACGGGGCTGACCCAAAAAAGTCCCCCGGGCCGTGGCCCGAGGGACTCGCTCCCTGCGAAGCGCTTAGCCGCCGCACTGACCGGCGGTGCCGTTCAGGGGAATCGGCCCGCGCGGGGTCAGCAGGTAGTTACCGCCGCCACTCTGCTGCCGGTGGCAACCGCAACCGCAGGAATTGCAGCGTTGCTGGAGGCAAGAGCAATTGGGGCGCTGGCCATAGCCGTAGCCGTTCAGTCCGGTCTGGTAGAAGTTCGGCACGCCCGGCATGCGGTTCATCCGCACGATGACGTACGGGGAAACCCAGGCTTCCGGTCGATTTATCGGTGCCATCTGGCCTTGACGGATGGTGTAGAAAACATCCCAGGTGTGGGGGCTGCTCCAGCGGATATCGGAGACGCTGATCATCGTGCCGATCGGCTGACGACCGAGGTACAGAACCAAAATCTGCTCACGGCTCCAATCGGCCACTTCCGGGGCGCGACGATCAAACCCGTTCTGGTTGAAATTGTTTTGCTGGTAGTGGCCGCCCGTGAGGTTACGCACGTTGCGGAGGTTGCTGTAGAACCGCTCCCAGCTGCCTTGGTCCACAATCACCCACGCGCCGGGCGAAGTGAAGGTTGCCTCGTGCGCCTGTGCAATGGTGCGCCAGTTGATGGGGGTATAAAGCGGGTCGTAGCCGCCCAACCCATACTGCTGGCTACCGCCCTGGTTCCACTGTGCCCAGGCGGGAATGGTGGCGAGCACCGCCAGCATGGTCATAAAGATCCGACGCCAAATCATGGTCTTTTCGGGTTGCTAACGCAAAGCCCTCTGCATTTTGGACGATTTGCGCCCGGGAGAGTTTCAGAAACCAGTAAGGAGCGGGGCGGAACACTCAAGAAAGAGTGGTGCCGGGGGCGGGACTCGAACCCGCACGACCTTGTGGGCCAGCGGTTTTTGAGACCGCCGCGTCTACCATTCCGCCACCCCGGCGTGACGCTCATGATACACCGTGAGGCCGCCTAGGAGAGCGGTTGGACCCGCGCCTGTGGCAACAGGGCGTCGAAATCGGCCCGCTGGCCGATATCCGAGCCCGAGGTCATCGCGGTCGCCGCCCCTGCCGCCAGCCCGTAGCGGAGAGCTTCGGGTTCGGAGAGTCCCGAGGTGAGCGCGGTCAGGATTCCGGCGACCATGCTGTCCCCGCTGCCGATGGTGCTGCGGGCTTCCACGCGGATGGGCAGGCCGTGCCAGGTGCCGCGCGGAGACGTCATCACAGCGCCATCCGCGCCCAAACTAATGACAACTAATCCCAGGGCGCTCCCTTGGCCGATCAAGCGCTGGTGCAACTCTTGGGCCGCCACCGCCACATCGCCGATCTCCGGCAGCGAGCGGCCCAGCAGGCGTTCGGCTTCGCTTCGGTTGGGCTTGATGAAGTCCAGGCACTCGCCCAGGGCGTGTTGCATCACTTCACCGTCGGCGTCCACCATCACGCGGCAACCCGCCCCGTGGGCGCACCGGGCGAGGTCGGCAATGGTGGTGCGAGGCAGGGAAGGCGGCACCGACCCCGCGAACACCACCCAATCCCCCGCCTTGGCTTGGGCGGCGAGTTCTGCCCGTAGGGCTTCAAATTCGGCCGGCAAGATTGACGGGCCGGGTTCATTGAGCGTGGTGGGCGGGCCATCCCCGCTCTCGATGCTCACATTGGTGCGGGTCGGCGCGGCAATGGGGGTGCATCGCTCCAAAACCCCTTCTTGGGCCAGTCGCAGACGCACGTAATCGCCCGCTTCGCCACCCAGAAACCCCAGCGCCACCGTTTTCGCGCCCAAGCGGGTCGCCACGCGGCTCAGGTTCAGGCCTTTGCCCCCGGCGTCAATCTCCGTCTGGGTTACGCGGTTGGTGTCGTGCACCCGCAGTCCCGCCACAAACAGGGTGCGATCCACGCACGGATTGAGTGTGACCGTGACGATCATACGGTCATGGCTTCGACCAGCAGCAGCCGGTCGGGGTCAATGTGGCGCTGGGTGCTCAGCACGTAGCTCAGCGGGTTCGCCACCAGCTTGTCGCCGTAGACCCCCACCATCTCGCCGTGAAACCCGCTAATCAATCGGTTCGCCGCAAAGGCCCCCAGGCGCAGGGCTAGCACTCGGTCAAATGCCGTAGGCGAGCCACCCCGCTGCATATGCCCCAGCACAAGGTAGCGCGTTTCGAAGCCCGTGTTCTTGCTCACAAATTCGGCCACGTCGGCCGCGCGCGCCGCGCCCTCCGCCACCACAATGATGCTGCTGCGCTTACCTTTGGCGCGCTGGCGCTTCAGTCGGTCGCAGATGTTGATGAGCGAAAACGGCACTTCGGGCACCAACACGGCCTCCGCGCCACTGGCGAGGGCGACCTCGACCGCAATGAAGCCGTTGGCCCGCCCCATCACTTCAATCACGAAAACCCGATCGTGAGAATAGGCGGTGTCGCGGATCTTATCAATCGCATCCAGAGCCGTGTTGTTGGCGGTGTCGAACCCGATGGAGTAGTCCGTGCCCGCGATGTCGTTGTCAATCGAGCCCGGCACGCCCACCACCGGGAATTTGAACTCTTCGTAGAGCTTGCGCGCCCCGGTGAGGGAGCCATCCCCGCCGATCACCACCAGCCCTTCCAGGCCGAGTTCCTTGACGTTCTCCATGGCCTGCTCGCGGCCCACCCGCTCGCGGAACTCGGGGCACCGCGCCGTATGAAGTTGGGTACCGCCCCGGTCAATGATGCCGCTCACCGAACCGGATTCCATCCACAGGCCCTCGCCGGAAATCACGCCGCGCCAACCGTGCCGGAACCCGAAAACCTCGACGCCCCGCCCCAGGGCCGCCCGCACCACGCCGCGCACGGCGGCATTCATGCCGGGGGCATCTCCCCCACTGGTGAGAACTCCAATGCTGTTCATGACGGTGCTTGCTCGTTTATTCTACGGGTTCAGCCTGCACCGTTGCAGGGCTCAAATTGGTGTCCGTTGGACAAATGAACAGGGTCGAGAGCTTGTGGTCACTCTCGACCCCATCGGGCTTGGTGCCATCGGCACCGGGATTAAAAGGGCTTAGTTAATGGATTGGCCCGTCGCGTACGTGGCACTGCGTTGCACCCACGTCACAAAAGTGTCGTAGTTGTCAAGGACGTTGCGCGGCATGCGCACGTATTCCTTCATGGGTTCGGCATCCGGGTTGGCGCGCAGCTCGTCGGCTCCCAACTCCATGGCTGCGGATCGGTCCTCGGGTGATAATTTCAGGCCAATATCTTCTCCTACCAAGTAGGCAAACATCTTCTCGCCGCTGTAGATGGCCATCCCTTCGAACATTCGTCGGGCTCGGACGTCCATCCCTTCGGCGGCTTTCATCATTTGTTCATAACGTACCGGCCGATAGATCATTCTTTGAACCTTCCCCTCAAAGGAGATTGAGCGTTTCCGCCCAGTGCGGGCCGTTCCTCCCGCACCCCCAATGATACCCTTTCTGGGGCCCTGGCGTTGCATTTTGTGGGGGTAACTTGCCGCCATGGCCGCGCGCCGACTCATCCTCATCGATGGCTTCAGCCTCATGTTCCGGGCGTTTTACGGTACGGGCTTCATGAGCACGAGCGATGGGCGGCCCACCAATGCGCTGTTTGGGTTCACCGGCATGTTGCTCTCGCTGCTGACCGAGCACAAGCCGGATGCCTTGGTGGTGTGCCTGGACCCGCCGGGCAAAACCTTCCGTCACGCCGAATACGCGGAATACAAAGGCACCCGCCGCGAGACGCCCAATGAGCTCAACCAGCAGTTGGAGTTCGTGCGCGAACTGGTGCGCGCCTTCCATATTCCGGTGATGGAAATGCCCGGCTACGAAGCCGACGACGTGGTGGGCACGCTCAGCTATCTGGGCGAAACCAACGGCTACGACACCATCATCGTCACCGGCGACCTCGACAACCTGCAACTGGTGGACCACGCGGTGACCGTGATGACCACCCGGCGGGGGGTGAGCGATGTGGTGATGTATGACCCCGACGCGGTCCGCGAGCGCTACGGCTTCGGCCCCGAAGCCATCCCCGATTACAAGGCCCTGGTGGGCGACACCAGTGACAACATCCCGGGCGTGCCCGGGATTGGGGAGAAGTCGGCTTCGGCCCTGTTACAGCAGTTCGCGACCATCGAAGACCTGCTGGAACGCATGGACGAGGTGCCGGAGAAGTTCCGCAAGAAGATTGTGGGCAACGAAGAGCAAATGCGCAAGAGCAAGTGGCTCGCCACGATCATCCGGGATGTGCCGCTGGAATACGACTTCGCGCCCTACTCCCTCACCGCCGAGCAGATCAATGACGCGGTGGCGATGATGCAGTCGCTGGAGTTTCGACAGTTTTCGCGCAAGGTGCCGCAGGTGCTGGCCGCCTACGCCCAAGCCAGCGACGCTCCCGTGGTGGTGGCCGCCGTGGAGCGCGAGGCCATAGAGCCGACCGAAACCGCCCGCCCCCGCGACCTCGCCGCCCTGCAGAAGTTCGTTGGCGATGCGCCGTGGGCGTTGATGCCGCCGCGCGCCGCCGCCCAGCCCGGGATGTTTGATGAAGAAGATGCGGGCGAGGGCACCGTGGCGGTGGGCACCCGCCTGGCTTACGCGCCTTGGTCGGTGGTGCGCGAACTTCTGGCGCAAGACCCTTCGCGGGTTACCGGGCACGATGTCAAGCCGGTATTCCATGGCCTCGACACCTGGACCGCCCCCGGATTCGACACGATGCTGGCCGCTTACGTGCTGCAGAGCGGGCGGACGAACTACGAACTGGACGACCTGCTGGCCGGCTACCTGGACGGGGTGCGCCCGCCTAACCCTGACCATCGGGTGCTGTACCTTCACCCGCTGCGCGAGGTGATGACCGCCCGCCTGGAAGCCGAAAAGCAAATCTCGGTGTACCAAGACATTGAAGGGCCGCTGGTGCCGATCCTCGCTGACATGGAGGATTGGGGGATTCGGCTGGACCCCGATTACCTCCGCGAATACAGTGCGCGGCTGGGCGAAGAAGTCGTCGAGATTCAGCGCCGCGCGTGGGAGATTGCCGGCGAAGAGTTCAACCTGGGTTCGCCCAAGCAGATCGGGGAAGTTCTCTTCGAGCGGATGCAACTGCCCGGGGGCAAGCCCACCAAGACGGGCTGGGCGACCGGGGTCGAAGTGCTGGCCGATCTCGCCATTGAGCATCCCATTGCCGCCGAAATTCTGCACTACCGCGAACTCACCAAGCTACGCGGCACCTATGCCGATGCGCTCCCCCGTCTCGTGGCCGACGATCAGCGCCTCCACACCAAGTTCAACCAGACGGTGGCCGCCACGGGCCGCTTGAGCAGCAACGAACCGAACCTGCAAAACATCCCCATTCGTACGGAGTTGGGGCGGCAGATCCGGCGGGCGTTCATCCCGGCCGACGGGTTCGAACTGGCCAGCTTCGACTACAGCCAGATCGAGCTCCGCATCTTGGCGCACATGTGCGAGGATGAAGCGCTGACGCAGGCCTTCCGTGACCACGTGGACGTCCACTCCGTCACCGCCGGGCTGATGTTCGGATTGGAAACCGAGGCCGTGAGCAAGGAGCAGCGACGCCTGGCCAAGATGCTGAATTACGCGGTGCTGTACGGGGTGACCGAATACGGCCTGGCCCAGCAACTCGGCACGGGATTCGGGGTGAGCGAAGCCAAGGCACTTATCAAGCAGTACAACGAGCGCTTCCCGCGCGTGAAAGCCTTCACCGAGATCGTGGTGGAAGACGCCCGCAGCCGAGGCTTCACGGTGACCATGACCGGCCGCCGCCGCTACTTCTCAGACATCCACGCAGGCAACCGCACGGCCCGGCAGTACGCCGAGCGCCAGGCGATGAACGCCCCGATCCAGGGCACCGCCGCCGACATGATCAAGCTGGCCATGCTCCGCATGCCGAAGCTGCTGGAGGGTACCGGCATCCGCATGTTGCTCCAGGTGCACGACGAACTGGTGTTCGAAGTGCCTCAAGGTCAGCACGCCCCGCTGGAACTCATCCGCGAGGCCATGGAGCAGGCGCTGCCGCTCAATGTTCCGGTGGAAGTGGACGCCAAGATCGGCCCGAATTGGCTGGACATGACCCCCATCGTCCGCCCAAGCTAAGTCCCTCTAGCCACCATGGGACTCATCCAGCGCGAGTTTGAATCGGACCGACGAGACATCGAATCGTGGGTGATGCTCCCGCTCGCCGGACTGTACGCCATGGGCTGGATGAGCTACGAACTGATGTACAAGCTCGGGATCAAGCGGCCCCAGCAGCCGCACTCACCCATCGTGTGCATCGGCAACCTGCGGGTGGGGGGCAGTGGCAAATCGCCGGTGGTCATCCACGTCGCGCAGGTGCTGCAAGGGCAGGGGCGTGAGGTGGTCATTGGGTGCAACGGGTATCGCAGTCCGCGCCAAGAGGGGGCGAGTCTGGCCCCGTCGGGGCCGCTCGACCCGAAGGAATGGGGCGACGAACCCGCCATGATCCGCGAGGTTTTGCCCAATGTGCCGCTGGTGGTGGGGCGTAAGCGGGTGGATGCTGCGGCCTTGGTGGCCGCGCATCACCCCAGTGCTGTGCTGCTGATGGACGACGGGTTCCAGCATCTGCCGCTGCGCAAGGATGTGAGCATTGTTCTGGACCCCGAGCGGCCGGTGAACTCGTTTTGCCTTCCCGCCGGGCCGTACCGAGAGCCTCGCGGGGCCGGGCGGCGCAAAGCCGACTTGCTGTTGCCGAACGAACAATTCTCGGTGCAGCCGTTCATTCGAGGGATTGAGTGGACGAAAGGCGAAGTGAGGGCGCCCGCGCGGGTGGCCACCCTCACGGCCATCGCTTATCCGCACCGGTTGGTGATGACGGCCGAGCATTTGGGCTATGAGGTGGTGAGCGGGGTGGCCCGCCCCGACCACGACCCGCTCGATGATCCGCAGCTCCTCAGCCGGATCCCGGCGGACCTGCCCATTCTCACCACGGCGAAGGACTGGGTCAAGATTCGGCAACGGCCCGACGTAGAATCGAGAGCTTGGGGAATCCTGCAATACGGCGTCACGATCGAGCCGGCGGCGGAGGTCGCCGAGTGGCTGGGCGCGCGCATCGCCGCGAAGTAATTCTATGAGTCAACGTCGGAAGGCCCTGGTCGGCAAAGCGGGGGAGTGGCTGCTTCGCACGCTCCGGCGTCGGTTGGTCGGTCGTCCGGATGAAGTGATCGAGGCTACGGGGCGACGGTGGGGCCGCATCCTTCAGCGGGTAGGGCGACGCACCGAAGTGGCGGACCGCAACCTGGCGATGGTGTTCCCCGAGTGGTCGGCGGAAGACCGGGCCCGGCTGATCCGCGAGGTTTACGAACACTTTGGCACCG